>NZ_CP031416.1:317500-630373 GCF_003367375.1 Gallaecimonas mangrovi | reverse complement strand
AGCCCCTGGAAATAACGTTTATCGGCGATACCAACCTGGGTGTTAAAGCGGGCTAAACGCAGCGCCGCCCCCACCGCATAGATAAAGGCTGCTAACCAGCCGACCTTGCCAAGGTCAGACAGCGCCCAGTTATAAGACACCAATGCCGGCGCAATCCCGAAAGACACCATGTCGGCCATGGAATCGTATTCAGCCCCAAAAGCACTTTGGGTATTGGTCATACGGGCAATACGGCCATCGAAGCTGTCGAACACCATCGCCACAAACACGGCTACGGCGGCGGCAGTAAAGTGCCCTTGCATAGAGGCAATCACCGCATAAAACCCCGAAAAGAGACCCGCGGTAGTAAATAGATTGGGCAGTAAATAAATGCCTTTGCTGCGCTGAAGCTCACTCATTGTCGAAATCTCGCTTGGCATTGCCGGAACGGTTTAGACTTTAAAGATATCACAGGGTCTGGATGGCCCCAAAGACAGCAGGAGAAGCAAAACATGTTTCGGCTCAGCTTGTTATTTGCGTTGATTTTTACTGCCGGTGCTACAGCGGCAAGCAAGGACGATAAAGATGCCAATGTGGTTTACCGCTGGCAGGACAATAAAGGCAATGTGCATTTTTCACAGCAGCCACCGCCCGGCATTAACGCCACTGCGGTGCATATCAATGCCCCTAAGCCCAGTTCTACACCGCCGTCGCCACCTGCTTCAGCACTGGCAACACCTGCCACCGAGCCAGGTAAAGATAGCCAGTTAGCAAACCTTGCCGCGCGGATGAAAGAGGCCTGTACTAAAGCCCAGGAAAACCTCAAGACCCTCACTACCTTTGACCGGGTGAGAATGGTCAATGAAAAAGGGGAATACGAAGTGCTAACAGATGAGCAAAAAGCGGCGCAGATAGCCCAGTACCGGCAGCAGATAAAGACATCCTGCCAACAGTAAAAAAGCCGGCTTGCGCCGGCTTTTTATTACTGCGTTATCACTAACTCGCCGTCTTTGGCATCCACATGAATGGGTTTGCCCGGCAACAAGTCACCTTTAAGAATGCTGTTAGCCAAGCCGTTTTCCAGACGGTTTTGAATGGCCCGTTTTAAGGGGCGCGCCCCAAAGACAGGGTCAAAACCGGCTTCGGATAACAGATCCAAGGCGGCATCGGTCAGTTCCAGATCGTACTCGCGCTCAGCCAGACGTTTTTTCAAGCCCGCCAGCTGAATATCAGCAATTTGGCGAATGATGGTATTGCTGAGCGGATGGAACACCACGGTTTCATCAATACGGTTGATAAATTCCGGTCTAAAGTGCTGCCCCACTACATCCATTACCATGGCTTTCATGACGTCGTAATCTTCGCCAGCATGCTCTTGAATGCGGTCTGAGCCTAAGTTCGAGGTCATGATCACCACGGTATTGCGAAAATCCACGGTGCGACCTTGGCTGTCTGTCAGACGGCCATCATCCAAGACTTGCAGCAAAATGTTGAACACATCTGGATGCGCTTTTTCCACCTCATCGAGCAAGATGACCGAATAAGGGCGCCGGCGCACCGCTTCGGTGAGGTAGCCACCTTCTTCGTAGCCTACATATCCCGGGGGCGCACCAACCAAGCGAGACACTGCGTGTTTTTCCATAAATTCCGACATATCCAAACGCACCATGGCGTCTTCAGTGTCAAACAGGAAACTGGCCAGTGCTTTACAGAGTTCGGTTTTACCCACCCCGGTCGGCCCCAAGAACAAGAAGGAGCCAATAGGACGATTAGGGTCAGACAACCCGGCACGGCTACGACGAATGGCATTGGCAACAGCGCTCACCGCTTCTTCTTGGCCAACCACACGTTTGTGCAGATTTGCCTCCATTTGCAGCAGCTTGTCACGCTCACCTTCCAGCATTTTCGCCACCGGAATACCGGTCCAGCGGGAAACTACGTCGGCAATTTCCCCTTCGCTGACTTTATGCTTGAGCAGCTTCATTTCCTGCATTTCAGCAGCGCCCGCCAAGTCGAGCTGTTTCTCAAGCTCGGGAATGCGGCCGTATTGCAGCTCTGACATCCGCTCGTAGTTGGCCGCCCGGCGGGCAATATCCAACTCTTTACGGGCTTCTTCTAATTGCGCCTTGATTTGCTGAGTACCAGAAAGCGCGGCCTTTTCGGTGTTCCAGACTTCATCCAGCTCTTCATAGCGTGAGTCCAGCTCTGCCAGTTCATCTTCGAGCAGCCCTAAACGTTTTTTAGAGGCATCGTCGGTTTCCTTGGTCAGTGCTTGGCGTTCCAGTTTTAGCTGGATCATCCGCCGCTCAAGCCGGTCCATTTCTTCTGGTTTGGAATCAATTTGCATGCGAATGCTAGACGCGGCCTCGTCGATAAGGTCGATGGCTTTGTCGGGCAATTGCCGGTCGGTAATGTAGCGGTGCGACAAGGTAGCCGCCGCCACTATGGCCGGGTCGGTAATTTCAACGCTGTGATGAATTTCATAGCGTTCTTTCAGGCCGCGCAAAATGGCAATGGTGTCTTCAACGCTGGGTTCTTCCACCAACACTTTTTGGAAACGACGCTCAAGTGCGGCGTCTTTTTCAATGTATTGGCGGTATTCATCCAGCGTGGTCGCGCCCACACAGTGCAGCTCACCACGGGCCAGGGCCGGCTTGAGCATGTTGCCCGCGTCCATAGCGCCATCGGCTTTACCGGCACCCACCATGGTGTGCAACTCGTCGATAAAGAGAATGACCTGCCCTTCTTCTTTGGCCAGTTCATTCAGTAGCGCTTTTAAGCGCTCTTCAAACTCACCGCGGTATTTAGCGCCAGCCAAAAGCGCCCCTAAGTCGAGGGACAATACCCGTTTATTTTTTAACCCTTCCGGCACTTCGCCATTAACAATGCGCTGTGCCAGGCCTTCAACAATGGCGGTTTTACCCACCCCGGGTTCCCCTATCAGCACCGGGTTGTTTTTGGTACGGCGCTGCAGCACCTGAATGGTGCGGCGAATTTCTTCGTCACGGCCGATAACCGGGTCAAGCTTGCCTTGTTCGGCACGTTCGGTTAGATCAACGGTATAACGTTCAAGGGCTTGTCGGGTATCTTCGGCGTTGGGGTCGTCCACCTTCTGGCCGCCACGTAGCAACTCAATGGATTGCTCAACCTTTTCTTTGGTCAGGTCGTGTTTGCGCAGCAATTCGCCCAGCGCGCCTTGGTCTTCCAAGGCCGCCAGAATAAAGAGTTCGGACGAAATAAATTTGTCTTTGCGCTTTTGCGCGAGCTTGTCGCACAGATTCAGAAGATTAGCCAGGCCGCGTGAAACCTGAACATCACCGCCGGTACCCTCAACTTGGGGAAGCTTTTCAAGCACTTCACCCAGCTCTGAACGAAAGCGATTAAAATCCACTTTGTTTTGGCTAAACAAGGGTTTGACAACACTGCTGTCTTGGTTGAGCAGCGCCATCATCAGGTGTGCAGGTTCGATAAATTGATTGTCGCGGCCCAGAGCGAGAGATTGGGCATCAGACAAAGCCAGTTGGAATTTACTGGTAAAGCGTTCGGGATGCATCTGGGCCTCCTACGTGAATCAGATGCTTGTTATGTGGGAGCATAACCCCGAACTTTCAAGTCAAATCTTGCGACAAATCACAAAAGCCATGCGTCCAGTGACCTGTTCTCGACGATATGAGAAGTAGTGTTCGCTTTGAGAAAAGGTGCAGTCGGCTTGGCGATGAATATTTTCAATGCCAAGCCGGGCCAGCCGATTAGCCGCCAGTTGCTGCAAATCAGCCAAATACTTTTCACCCTTGGCGGTAAAAGCCGGGGCATCTTCTTTACTAAAAGCCGCTTTAACCTCGCCCCCCACTTCAAAAGCCCTTGGACCAATGCAGGGGCCAAGCCAGGCTACAATGTCACTGGCTGGCACAGCCATTTGTTCAATAGTGGCTTCAAGCACACCCGCCGCAAGCCCCCGCCAACCAGCATGAGCAGCGGCCACTAGCAGGCCGTCTTTTGACGCAAACAATACGGGTAAGCAGTCTGCCGTCATAATGGCAAGAGGCTCGTTAGGCTGCGTGGATACCGCCGCATCGGCGCAATCAAAATGCGTGGTATCGGTTTGCACCTTGGTGCCATGTACTTGATTTAACCACCTTGGCTGTTGCGGCAAACCGCCCTGTATTTCTAGCAGCACGCGGTTATAAGCCACCCGTGATGGCACATCGCCCACGTGGGCACCAACGTTAAAGCCGCCATATGGCCCTTGGCTAACGCCGCCGATTCTGTCGGTGAAAAACGCCTCTACCCCTTGGGGAAAAACGTTATCTATCCGATTAATCGCCATGACTGGCCATGTCCTCACGTAATAAGTCGTAAAGGCCGAGCATATCGTCAGGTATTGGCGCTTCCCAGCTCATGTCTTCGCCGCTAATAGGGTGCTCAAGCATCAGCCTTGCTGCGTGCAAAGCCTGACGCGGGAAGAGACGCAGCTTGTCCTGGGTTTGCTGGTCAGTGTTTTTCAACAACCGACTGCGGCCGCCATAAAGTGGGTCGCCTACCAAGGGATGGCCGATGTGCGCCATGTGCACGCGAATTTGGTGGGTACGGCCGGATTCAAGCCGCAGCCGCAGCCGGGTATGCAGGCGAAACTTTTCAGCCACCCGATAATGGGTCACCGCTGGCTTACCGTCTTTTACCACCGCCATATGTGTGCGCTTGGTGGGATGACGACCAATGGGGGCATCAACGCTGCCACCCGCGGTCATTAAGCCGATAGCTAACGCCTCGTATTCGCGGGTAATGTCGCGCGCTTGCAGCTTTTCTACCAGGTGAGTTTGCGCCGCCAAGGTTTTCGCGACCACCATCAAACCGGTAGTGTCTTTATCCAAACGATGCACAATACCGGCGCGGGGAACCACGCCAATTTCCGGGCAGTGATGCAATAAGGCATTAAGCAAAGTGCCATCTGCATTACCGGCGCCAGGGTGAACCACCAATCCCGCCGGTTTATTGATCACTAAAATGTGCTCATCTTCAAAAACCAGATTAAGGTCAATTTCTTCCGCTTTAAAACGGTCATCAGCCTCAACTTCTGCTTTTATATCAAGGAGTTCAATACCAAGCATCTTGTGTCTTGGTTTATCAATTTTCAGCCCGTCAACCTGGACATTGCCAGCCAGGATCCATTCTTTTAGCCTTGAACGGGAATGATCGGGGAACAAATCGGCCAAAACCTGATCCAAGCGTTGACCAAGGTGCTCAGGTTTCGCTTCAGCACTTAATTCGATAACTTCACGCATAGAAGACTCATTGTCGCCCCTGTGACATTACAGGGTACTGGGTTAGAATGCGCCAAAAGAGATATAGTTTACTCCCCTTTGGCACGTAGCACAGTGCCTTTGCAACAAGGTATGGGAAAGAACCACGAATGATGATGACAAAAGGACGCTGCCTCACCCTGCTATTGGCCCTCGGTCTCGCTCTGGGTGGTTGTGCCAGCCACGACAAAGATGACAGCGGCGTAAAACTGAAGTCGGCCAAAGACGGTTTTGAATCAGCAGAAGCCGCACTGGCGCTGGGCAACTTCAAGAAAGCCTCTGATATTCTTGAAAAAATGGATTCTCGCTATCCATTCGGCCCCTATTCCCACCAGGTTCAATTGGACCTGATATATGCCTATTACAAGCAAGGGGATTATGCCTCATCAGTGTCTGTGATTGACCGCTTTACCAAGCTCAATCCACAGCATTCCGACCTGGATTACGCGTATTACATGCGTGGTTTGAACCACATGGCGATGGACAATAATTTTTTCCAACAGCTACTGCTGGTTGACCAAACCGATAAAGATCCGAGCAATTCTCGTACGGCTTTTGACGACTTCGCGACCCTTATCAAGAAGTTTCCTAACTCAAAATATGCCGCCGATGCTCGCCAGCGCATGATTTATTTAAAAAATCGCCTCGCTAACTATGAGCTTGCTGTTGCCCGTTACTACGTTAAACGCCAAGCCTGGGTTGCGGCAGCTAACCGTGCGCAAGCCGTGGTGGATAACTACAAAGACACCAAGGCCCAAGAAAAGGCATTGGAGTTACTTGTAACCTGCTACGACAAGCTGGGAATACCGGAGTTAAAGCAGCACGCCTTGGCGGTGCTCACCAAAAACTACCCCAATAGCGCTCTTGCACAATAAAAAAAGCGGCCTCTAGGGCCGCTTTTTTATATCGCCTCTTCGTTTTCCTCACCGGTTCGGATCCGAATAACCCGCGCCACATCGGTGACAAAAATTTTGCCATCGCCGATTTTACCGGTTTGCGCTGCCTGCATGATGGCGTCAATACACCTTTCTAGTTCATCGGCCTGCACAATCAGCTCTACCTTTACCTTGGGCAGAAAATCCACCATGTACTCTGCGCCGCGATACAGCTCAGTGTGGCCTTTTTGACGCCCAAAGCCTTTAACTTCGCAAACGGTCATGCCGTTAACACCAACTTCCGCCAGCGCTTCGCGAACATCGTCCAGCTTGAACGGTTTAATGATGGCTTCAATCTTTTTCATCTACAGATCCGGCGCAAATAAATAAGTCAGTAGCGACAAGCATAACGTTTCAACACGAAAGGCAACAATATCAACTGCATTTGCTGTTTGATACCACCGCTGGCGAACACATCAGCACCGCCGTCGCCGTGCCACTTACCAAGCCGTCACTATCAGCCTGATTGGCAATATCCACGCTAATACTGGTTGGATTAAAGGTATAACTGTCATAGCTCATGGAAATACTGCCCACCCAACTGGCGCTAAAACCGGTGCAGCTGTATTCGGTTTTGGCATTGGTGCCACCCGCCGTCACCACCACACAACTGATATTGGGGTCAGCACTGGCATCGCCACTGGCGATAGCCGTGATAGTGACGGCCTCAGGGACACTGACGTCACAGTCGGTAGTGGCATTGCCGTTAGCTTTCATCTCGCGGCAACTTAGCACCCCTTTTACCGCATAGCCGCCGTTAGCAAGGGAAACGGCCAGAGCATCTTCCAAATAGTTGGTGGCATCCGCCAGATCGGTTGGTAAGGAACCGGTAACGCCGGAATTGCCCTCTCGAGCCCTCACCGCAACAGTACCGTTGGCCGCTTTGGCAACCGTTAACGCACCACGGCTATAGGTGCCGTAGTAATCGGAGTTAGGGTCGCTATCAACTGACTTAATGGTTTCGTTGGTAACCGACAGCCCGGAGCCAGAGGTGACCTTCCAGTCCACTAGGAGTGTCAGGTTAACATCATAAAAAGGCACTAAAGAGGGCCAGTCACTGTCGCCAGAGCTGACAATACTGGCCAAATCCGCTTTGTCTGCTGCGGTTAAATAGTCGATATAAATACCGCGCGCCATCAGCTGAATAACGCCGGTTTGGCTGACCGTGATGGAGGCCGGTGATAAGGCATCACGCAATTCGTCCTTGTTGGCATCGCTGCTGCCAGTGAGGTAGTCCTTCACCTTATTCAAGACATATTGCTGATACAGCGTCTGGTTGTCTGCATCTTCCAGCCAGTCTTTTCGCATCATCACAATGTCAACCAGTTGCCAGTCTTGTGTGACGCGGTAATAACCGTCAACCCGCAGTAGCCGGCAAGCTTCCAAATAGTTGCCATTGGTCACCGCTGAGAAATTACTGCTTGTATAGGTGCTGGCATTAAAAGTGTTGTAACTACTTTGGTTAAAGCTGAAATGGCTATGGGGCGCTGTACGGTCGGGGTCAAAAGCCGGGTAATCGCCACTGCTGGCATCAAAATGATTACCACAGCAAACCGTGCAATAGGTTGAGGTGTTATTAGAGGCGGGGCTACCAGTGGTTTTTGTGACTAAAACACCATCATCCACAATGACTTGGTAAGCATTGACCTTACCGTTTTCATCTACGTCTGGTCGCGAGCGAAAAGGAGTATAGCTTTGCGCCGTGCTACCGGTGGTGTTGCAGGTGCAATTAATGGTGGCGAAGTCTTCGCGAATCAAGGTGGTGCTGTTGGGCTGGTAAGTCACGGTATCAAATTTTACCAAGGTACTGCCGTCTTGCTTACTGACTTCCGGTAAGGGTTTACTGGTTTCACGCTGGTTGCCGTCGCCATTGGTACTTAAATTTAAGGCAATAACGTCTGGTGCCAGGCCGGGGGTATAGGTAACTTGCGGGCCAGAGCTATCGGCGTCGGGGTCTAGTGATTGTTTGCGGTCTGCCGTTGAGGTGGCTGACAGAGAGGAGTTCAGTACCACCGAGTCACTGCCGTTGATGTTGCTCCAAGCCACGTTGATGGTAATGAGTTTCTGGTCAGACGAAACCGCACCATTGGGCTTGGTAGCCGACCAGCTGCCGGTCGCGGCATCGTAATATAGATCGGCAACGGTCCAGCTGCGGTTAAATGTCTGGCCACTGACCGTTAAGCTGTCGCTACCACTGACAATGTCTACATAGTTTGTGGTGCCATCGGTGACATCGTCAAAGCGGCGAAAATCTTCCAGCTTGCCTTTGGCCAACTCCATGGCAACACTGCGCGTTATATTCTCACTGCTATTGCGTAAAAACACTTTCTGCAGCGTTACCAGGCCTGCCACGCCAATACCGATAACGACAATAGCGATCATCACTTCAATCAGGCCAAAGCCTCTATTACGCCTCTGCATTACCAGTCTCTCCAGCTACCCGGCAACCGCCAAACCCGTTGGAAGCTGCTACCGGCTTTTACATTGGCCAAGGCCAGCTCGTCAAAGCGCACACCGAAGGTGCCTGAGGTGATAGACACATCATGATTGGCAATCAGGGCGCCATTCATTTCAGCGGTACCGTTTGATTTGAAAGTGGTGCTCACCGCCGGGTCGGTATGGAAACTGAAAATCACGCCGTAGAAACTGTTGTTGGCATTGAGGGTGAGATCGCCGTCAACCACCAGCAATAATGCCGGTTCGGCCTGGGTGCCTAAATTAACTTTAAGGTCGCATTCGCCTTGTACAACGATAAGGCCGCTTTCACTGCCGGTCAGACTAGAACAATCGTCCAGAAGGTATGAGGCGTCACTTTTAATGTCTTGCCAATTGTCACTGCTAATGCCAAAGATGTAGGCAAACAAATCATCGGGAAAGTTAGCGTCGTTATCGACAATGTCGATGCCGCGGCTGTCTTTGGATGAGTAAGTAGCGCTGGTGCAATCACCGTTGCTCCATTCCTGCTGGCCACAGGTTTTAACACTGCCGCTTAAATCCACCGGGTCGCTCATCCACACCGAAATGGGCACGCCCCTGCCACTGCCATTGGGATTGGCCGCCACACTAAACGAGCCGCCAATGGTCATGGTGCCGCCCACCGTCAGCGGCGACGTTGGCCCCACCGATACCACCGGCGTTACAACCAAGGTTTGGCGATGGGTTTGGGTTGTAGAGCCATCTTGCGAGGTCCCCACTGCCACAAGATTGGCTACCGGATAGGTGACACTTTCGCCGTAAGTTGAAGTGAAATCGACGGCATCTTCGATGGAGGTCAGGGTAAAAGTCGTTTGCGCTGCCGAGATGGCCGAAGAGTTAAGCGTAAATGCAAGCGCGCCTTGCTGCGCATTCTTACGTACTTGCGCCATGGCATATTCAATGCCGCTTTCAGAAGCTTCAAAAGCTTGTTCATAACGCACTTCGTTAAGCAAAATGCGGTTTTCATTGACCTTATTGCGCGCCGTAAAAACAGCCACACCAATGGCCATTACCATAATAATGAGGGTAACGGTTAGCGTGACAAAACCCTTTGCTTTAGAGGTCATCATTACGAAGCCTCACTTCCTGATTTAAGGTCATGGTTAGCTCAGGGGTCCGGCCGCTGGCACCGGTGATAGATATCACCACCGAGCGAATACCGGTATCGGTCGCGCCTGCTTCGTAGCTAAAACTGATATTACTCAGCGTTAAATCATCCGGCAGGGCCATCGCTTCTTTGGTGGCGACAGTTGCGCAGCTTGGCGTGCCGGTCCAGCTTTTAACAAAATGCACCATGTTGCTTTCAAACACGTAGCCCCGCACTTCATCAGTGTTGATATCCAAGGCACCATCTTCATTGGCGTCCATGCGGGCAATCACGCAACTGCTGGTAAGGTCACGGCTGGCTTTAAAGGTAAAGGGACAGTTGTTTTCAAAATCGCTGGAGCACGCTTCTTTGCCAAAGGCGTCGGTGGCGTCAGCGGAAAAGCCTGCACGGCGAATGTCGGCAGACATCATGTTGGCAACAATATTTAAATCGCTACGCAGTACCGTCATCCGGGTGGCGATGGAGCTGGCACCTACCGTTGCCGAGAACAAGGTAGTAGCCGCTAGAATAACCACCAACCCCATGGCCATGGCTACCATCAGTTCCACCAATGTCATGCCTTGCTGGCGCGGTATTACGGACATGAAGAGCAGCTCCCAATGTTGTCAACGATGCTGACTTTCCCAAAGGACGAAAGGGTTACACAGCGCCCTTCACTGGGATCGTCTTCCCTGACAACACAGAGATTTCCGGCTTCACTGCCTTTATTCCTGGCGTTAAGGGTAAAAAGGTGGTCGCTGGGGCTGGTGTAAACCTTCACCCCTTTTAAATCATTAGCTTGCAAGGCTCTGGCGGCACCGCTGCCAGCGAGGTCGCACTTGCCAGAGCTGATAGCGGGGTCGAGAAAAAAGGCGCAATTGCATTCGTCACCGTCGCTGACACTTTCCGAGGTAACACCCACACACCAGCTGGCTTGCGAAGAGGTGGAATAGTTGGAAACAAAAAAATGCAGGTCTTGATTTAAGCGAACCGCTTCACTTTTCCCTAACAAAATCTGGTTACGGATACTTTCCGCCGCCTGGGCCAATTGCCGCTCTTTAACGACAGACTGAAAAGAAGGCACGGCAATGCTGGCCAAAATACTGACCACGGCAATGGTGATAAGTAGCTCAAGCAAGGTAAATCCCGGTTCTCTTAAAGCGTCTCGCACCGCTTATCTCCCGGTTGTGACCTATAGTTTTTCACTGAGTATAGCCAAGCCTTAGAAGGTGCTAATGATGAAGAGAATGCGGGGTGTGACCTTGCTTGAATTGATGATAGTAGTGGCTGTACTCGCCATCCTGGCGGGGATCGCTTATCCGAGCTACCAACGTTATGTACTGGAATCCCATCGCGCTGATGTGCAAGGACAATTACTTAAGTTGCAGTTGGCAGAAGAAAGCTACCGAGTGAAAAACAACAGCTTTGCCACATTAGTGCAGTTAGGCGGCGCCAGCAGCAACCACTACACCATCAGTATTAACAATGTCAGCGCCAGCACTTATACGCTGCAAGCGGTGGCGACTGGCTCGCAAACTGGCGATAGCGGCTGCACTACCCTGACGCTGGATCAAAACGACAATAAAACCCCCAGCGATTGCTGGAAGAACTAACGCCTATCCATAACTTGTTATCATAAAGTGACGTTCAGCATTAGAGAGCAGCCATGAGGGAAAACGGATTTACGTTGGTCGAATTAATGATGACTCTGGTGGTGGCGGCCATTTTAGTGACCATTAGCTATCCCTCACTGAGTCGTTTCGTGACAGACAACCAACTCAGCTCCGAAGCCAGTCAACTGCAAGCCATGCTAGCAAGTGCCCGGCATCACGCCTTGAATTATCAAATGCCGGTGGTGGTTTGCCCACTGGTGAATAACAGCTGCACCAGCAGTTGGAACGGTGAAATAAGCGTGTTTGTCGATACCGACGCTGATAATAAAAAAAGCGCTGATGACGAGATACTGCAAACCTTAGCTGCGGCAGATCACCAGCGGGTATTTGACCAAAGCAGTATCGCTTTTGCCGCCGACGGCATGCTGAAAACCAATGCGGGCACCCTGGTGTTATGTGAAGGGAGCAATGCCAACCTCTACAATGGCGTTATTATCACCAAAACCGGTCGTAGCCGGGTTGCTGAAGATGTTGATAACGATGGCTACCGCGATGACCAAAACGGTAACCACTTAAGCTGCAACTAAAAAACTTGCTGTTTTTCTTGCGCTATCGCCTCAGCACTCGCAAATGCTTTCGTGGCAACGACACATTCATAAACCTTGGTCACAACCGGCTTACCACTGATATGAAGATGGGTATAAGGCAGCGAGAACGCCAGCGCGGGCCCTTTACTTTCAGGTACCACAAAGTGCGCAATAAAAGGCGTTTTGCCGTTTAACTGCAAAAAGCATTTATATTCAACATTTTCGGCTGCAAAGCTTGAAAAGCTCATCGCCAAAGTCCATACCCAGCCAATAAGTTTACCAGCAGCCATCAGCGCCTCCGTTGCTACTGTTTTTCGCCGTCTTTTTACCGGTTTCATCCAGACTGAGCACGGCGCAGTCTGGGTCTTTATCAGCTTGGGCGCTAGAGGCGGTGGCAGTCAGTGTCAGGGTGTCGGTGTCTGCTGTGGCACTCACGGTAAAGGTGCCTTTAGCGATACTGTAACTGCTGGCAGTGCCGCCCACTTTGGACAAATCGCTGGTGTAACTGCGGTGGTCAATACGGTACTGCTCTTCAAGGCCAGCCAGCCGCATTAATTCGGCCTGCGCCTCTGCCCGGTTGGATTTGGCTAAGTAGCGGGTGTAACTGGGGTAAGCCACACTGGCAATAATGCCAACAACAACCACCGTTACCATCAGCTCTATCAGTGAAAAGCCGCGAACAGGGTTCATTGCTCCTCCACGTAGTAATAAATACGGTCAGCATCCATTGAAATGTCCACCGGCAGCGTCGGTTTGGTGTTACCACTGCCGTCGCCAGTGTCTACGCGCCCAACCCCAATAATGCGGATAACACTGTTGCCGTCGCTATCCTGGCCTGCGTGCACCACGGGTGTGTCAGGCAACTTGCCTGGGATCTCCACCACTCCCCAGTCATAAACGTTATAGCCGCGATGCAAATCTAAGGCATAAAGCCTCCCCACCCCTTCAGCAAGACAGTCTTCTGAATCAGACGACTCGCTGGCCGGCGGCGTGTAGGTAGTGAAATAGGCAACGCCATCGATTACAAGCGGTGTCGCTAGCGATTTTTCACCCAAATTAGGCAAATCAAAAAACCACCCCTTCGCCGTTCCCAACGCCAATTCTTCGGTTTGCAATGCCTCGCTATCCAAGTCTTCTGCAAAGGGTTGGCTGGACATATCATAGAGATCGCTAAGCGTAAGGGTGGTTAGGGTTTTGCCTTGAATGCCGGTAACAATATTGGTGTCACGCAGCACAAACAGCATGTCGGTAATATCGGTTCCTAAAGGGTCTGGCCTTTTGCCCGAGCCAATCACTACGGCGTCGTAAGGCAGCACCTGAGTGGTGACCACCGTGCTGGTACTGTCATCGTCACCGCTACTAACCTGGGTGCTAACGGTTTGTGTGTATTGGGTTTGCACTATGGTGGGTGCCTGGAAGAAATTACGATTACTGGCATCACTGCCGCCTAAACTGGCGAATTTAAATACCGTCCAAGGATTGGTGCTATCAAAAGGCGCCGAGCTTGGCATATCCACGCGCCAAATGTTGCCGGCCACATCACTGGCATAAAGCCTATCAACCAGGCCGTCACCGTCACTGTCCAGGGTGGCAATCTTATTTGGAATGGAGGCAGGAAAGGCAACCTGCAGGTTGGTGGCGGTGGTGTCGGCTGGGGTTGCACTCCACACCAAGGTCCCCTGCTGTGCATCAATGATGTAAATACCGCGGCCGGTGGTGGCCGCACTGGGGTCGTCACTGTCGCTAACGGGGTCATAGCCAGCTCCAACTATAACCACCGGCCCGCTATGGCCAGGAATGTTAACCACTACCGGCGTTGACCAACTTTGCCCCAGCTCACTAAAGCCGGCGCTTTGGTTATCGATACGCCACAGTAATGCCGGGCTGTCAGGGTTGCTGATATCCAGGCCATAGTAAGCACTGCCGCCACGGCGCTGGCCAATATAAGCCCAGACTTTGTCACCGCTGGCAGGTTCGACAACACCGTCGTCATCTTTGTCATAAACCCAAGCCGAAGGGGTGCCGTCCATTGCGTAAATTTTGCTGATATCGGCACTGTTTTCCCTCAGCAAATACGCTTTGGGAAGCTCCTGATAAGGAAAGAACGCCCAGCTTTCCTCAGCACTGTCACCTTCATCTTTAAAAAGGTGCACCGCCCCTTGGTTAGTCCCCACCAGCAAACGCACATCACTGGCACCGTCACTGGTACCGTAGTTGATAGCCAGCGGTTTGGAATGCAATGGATCGCCCATAATCACGGCGCGAACATCGGCATTCGAGCCATCATCGTCGTCGTCATCAACATCAATGCCGTAAAGCCAATCTAAGGTGCTTTGAATTTGGTCACTGCTGGTATCCATGGCGGTAGCAAGCGCGTCTTCTGTGCCAGCAATGGTTTCAAGGTTGGCCTTAGTCAAGCTCACCAATGCCGTGCTGCTGTTGGTATATAAAGTACGGGTACCGGCCGCAGCCTGGGTTCTAAGATGCTCATTAATACCGCCGGTACGGGTGTCGTTGCCGTCTTGTGACGTGCTCCAAAAGGTTTTGGCAGACTCACTGATATCCCCCGAATCGGTAATAGCCGAGTCACCATTGGCATCAACAATGTCATCATCATCAGTCACTTTGAGCTTCTTAATATTCCCCAACCAATGCGGCCCGGCCGAGGGCAAAAACATCGCGTAATACACCGAGTCAAGCGAGCGGGTGCGGTCAAAATTGTTGGCAGCAATCGAAGGCGAGGTAAAAGCGGCCGACTTAGTAGAAACCTCTGCCACCACCTTTTGCAGCGCCCCACTCAACTCGGACGCTTCTTGGGCAGAAAAATACTCGCCACCACCGCGCTCGGCGGTCTCTTCCAAAATCGGCTCGGCGTTATCACCCTCATCAAGGGCAAAGCCGATGGTGTAAAAATCCACGCTTTGGGTGCCAGCAATGCTGCTATTAAGGTCATTGTCGTGCAGCCACCCGGCTAACGCGGGCAACCAGGTGGTGGTGCCATTAACGCTGTAAGCGCTGCCAATACCAGGCAAACTACTGACGGTGCTGTTGGCATCGGTGTCAGAAGTCGGCTCGCCGTCGGTTATCATCACCACATAAATTTTTTCGGCGCAGGTCGAAAACGGTGACACATAAGCACCGGCGCCATCTTCAGCGCTCGTGTCTTTTACCGGCGTCATGCTGCCGCCATTGTTACCGTAGACAACGCTGCTACCGGTGAGATAGCGCATCACTTCGGCGGTGGTTTCACAAAGGGGCGTATTGGTGTCAGCCCCCAAGTCCTGCACAATGCTATTGAAGGTCGACATATCGTCGCGGCTTGTCAGCGCTTGCACCACGCGGCCACCGTCGGTGGACGAGCTGGTATTGCGGTTAAATACCACCAAGCCAAAATCGACACCGGGGGCAGAGTTGATAATGTCGCTTACCGCTTCTTTAGCGACTTCCAAACGCGATTTGGGGCCAGATAATTGGCCATCTTCAATCAGTGCCAAATACCGCAGGTAATTGGCTGTAAACAGGGTGAAACCGTCACGGTTACGCGAAAAATTCTGGTAGTCGCTGTTGCCCTCATTAACCCGGCGATTGGTAATAGAAAAATTGGTGGTGTAGGGGCTGGCATTTTTACCGGGGTCGCGTTTTGGCCAACCACTGTCATAGCCGTCGGCGTTGGTAGCATCCTCCGCTAAAAAATCATCCAAACAATCTACTACCGGCTTGTTACCCAGGCCTGAGTTATTGGGCAGTGAATCCCATTGCCCCGATTGCCCTTGGTAGCGTACATATTTCACCACCCCGGAATAACGCCCCTGCTCGGCAAGTGGGGTAAAACTGGCGGCGCAGCCGTTATCAACCTCGCTAAAGCGGCGTTTTTTGCCTTCGAAATCGGTCAGTGGCGGCGCTTCTAAGTTGTCACTGACTTCACTGTTCGGCAGGTAGTAGATGATGTCGTCTTGGTATTGGTGCGCTGAATCAACGGCGGCATAGGTGGTTGCCGGATCGTAAGTGTCGTAAGCGCTGTCGAGCTGGGTATCCATCGATCCGGAGTTATCAAAGATGATCAATAGCTGCGGTTTGTAGGTATCCAGGCCACCGTTTCGTACCACGTAGAGATCGATATCTTCAGCCAGGGTGGTCGAGGCCAACAGCAAACTGGTCAGCAAAGCTGTCACTAAGGTGCGCAGTGTCATAGATCAGCTCCCTGTTGGCGATATCAAAGGTTGCGCCACACCATTCACCACCTTGAGCTGGCCAAGCTGGTAGCGGCCAAAGGTCACCGTTGCCGAGTCGGTAAAATGGCGGCAGGTAAAGGTGTCAGCGCTGTTGCCCCTTTCACTGCGTGGACAGGTGGCCTCTAGCTTATAAACCACCGTGGTTTGGCGGCTGTTACCTTCGTTGTCGGTGAGCGTGGTATTTACGGTAATAGGGTAAGCGGTGATGTCTTGTAAAAAGGTGCTGTTGGTAGCGGCGTTTTTCATCACGTCACCCAACATGCCATTACCGGTTTGCAAGGCCTCGGCCCTGTCGCTAACCGCCCCGGCCACCTTGGCGTCCATGGCGCTATTGGACAGCAGCGCCACCCCAAGAATGGTGATGATCAGCAAAAAGATCAGCGCTACAAACAACACCAGTCCTGATTGACCTGTTCTCATCGTCACCTCTAAAAGCTCAGTTGCTGGTATTGGGGATTGGGCAAAGTGATGGTGCTTTGTAGCAGTAAGCGCCGGTAGTGGTCGGCCGGGCTATAGGGCGTCATATCGCCCAAGGTGTAGCTGATGCTGGCATCGTAATTGGCATCGCTCAGTTGGGTACGAATTAATAAATAAATCCGCGCCGCCACCACCCGCTGCCCCGAAGAGCCAATCCAGTCGGCGTCCGTTAGCTCACTGGCGCTGGCATAGTAGTTGGGGATAGCGTCATCATCGGTATCGATGCCATACATCAGGTGAAAGCGCTCTACGCCTTCGACTAAATCTTCATCGGCCATCACCAGGTTGCCACCGTCAATGGTGAGGTAGCGGCGTTTAAGCACCGGCACTGTCAAATTGCCGCGCGTTTCATCAGCGATGTAATAAATGTGGTGGATGTAGCGCCAATATTCGCCATTGGTAATAGGCGGGCTAGTAAATTCGCCAGCGGTGGAACCCGGCCAAAAACGCGCGTTATTGCTGTTCATTAGCAGATACAGACTCGCGGTTTGCCATGAACTACTGGTGGCAACGGGCCCGGCTAAACGTTTGATTTGCAAAATATCGGTGCCGGTAACAGCCTTGCTGTCCAAGCAGCTCATCACACCGCTGGCAGCAATACCGCCCCAGAGCATTAAAAAGCTACCAGCCGGGGCCGTGTCTCTGGGTAACGATGCGTTGTTAACACCACCGCCACTGCAATCACTGCCGCTAGCAACGGCCACACCATTGAGTGACAGGTTGGTATCAACAATCAGTGGCGTGCCGCTCATTGGTCCCATCATGCCGGCTTGGCGCAGATCTTCAGTCACCAAACGCAGGGCATAACTGGCATTTTCCTGAAGCTCGCCGATTTGCTCGGTCGACTTCACCCCACGCTTGGAGGCCACAAAAACCGCCGAAATAGCGGCCGCCATCACCAACCCCAAGGTCATGGCCACCATTAATTCCACTAACGAAAAGCCCCGCGCCGTCTTCATCAAAACACCACGCTTTTGACTTGCACTTGCCGGCGGCGAGTGGAGGCGGTGCCACAGTTACCATTAATGGCGCCATCAACGGTTGCTTCGGTGCCATCCCAGGAAAGGGTAACAGTCATCAGGTTGGCAGCGACGGTGACACAGCCAACGGCGTGCAATAACAGCGGCAGGTTAGTGGTGCCCTCAACCGTAGTGGCACCCAATAACGTTTGGTGCCATTGGTATTTATCCCAGGCAGCCAGAGCTGAGCTATTGCAGGGTGTAGTGGTTGAGCAACCGGAAGAGCTGGTAACAGACTGCTGATAGCCCATATCGCCAGCATACAACGCTACGCCGAGCGGGTTGCTACGCGCACGCTCAACATAGTCGTTGGCCAGACTCATGGCTTGAGTTCTTTCCAAAGCCCCAAAACTGCCTCGTTTGGCGGCCAATTGCATAGCGACGGCACCAAGAATGCCAAAGCTCAATACAACCAGTGCCACCAGCACTTCTAGCAATGAAAAACCTTTGGAGCGATAACGACAGGTCCCCTCAAACACTGTCTTATCTCCTAGCAAGCAAATTGTGTTTCTTTATCTAGTGAGGGCTAATTTACCAGTGGTTTAATAAACGAGCAAAAAAATATCGCCATTAAGGCGACATTTAATTAACAATTATTTATCATGCCTAGTTCAGCGCAATTCTGCGGGCACCGCAAACACAATGTTCTCTTCGCGGCCTTGGGTTTCAACGACGTCGCTACCGCCCCAGGCTTTCAGCTTATCAATAACCTGCTTAACCAAAATCTCCGGTGCAGAGGCGCCGGCAGTAACACCCACTGCTTGCACGTTATCCAGCCACTGCTGGTTAATATCGTCAGCGGTATCAATCAGGTAAGCACGGGCACCAACCTTTTCGGCCAGTTCACGCAAGCGGTTAGAGTTAGACGAATTTTTAGCACCAACCACTAACACCACTTCCGCCTGATGGGCCAAAGCCCGTACCGCGTCTTGGCGATTTTGGGTGGCGTAGCAAATATCGTCTTTGCGTGGCCCTTCTATCTCTGGCCAGCGGGCACGCAGTGCATCGATAACATCGGAAGTGTCATCCACCGACAAGGTGGTCTGGGTAACGAAACAGAGATTGGCCGGATCTTTCACGGCTAAGGCTGCAACGTCAGCCGGTGATTCCACCAAATAGATGCCACCATCAGCCGAGTGATATTGGCCCATGGTGCCTTCCACTTCCGGGTGACCTGCGTGGCCAATCAGAATGGTTTCCATGCCTTTTTTCGAAGCACGTGCCACTTCCATATGCACTTTGGTTACCAGCGGGCAAGTGGCGTCAAAGACACGTAAGCCGCGATCTTTAGCTTGATTACGCACCGCCTGGGAAACGCCATGGGCACTGAAAATGACAATAGCGTCGTCAGGTACTTCATCCAACTCATCCACGAAAATAGCGCCGCGGTCGCGAAGGCTGCCTACCACGTATTTGTTATGCACCACTTCATGGCGAACATAGATAGGGGCGCCAAATAGCTCCAGCGCCCTTTCCACAATACTGATGGCTCTATCAACGCCGGCGCAGAAGCCGCGAGGATTGGCAAGAAGTACTTGCATCAGGCATTTACCTCCAGGATCTCCACCTCAAAGGTCAGGGTTTGCCCGGCCAACGGATGGTTGAAATCTACAGTGACAGAGTTGCCAGCCACAGCACGGATAATACCGGGGATCTCGCTGCCATTAGGCTGCTGAAATAGCATCACCGCCCCTTCTTCGGGTACTTCATCGGCAAACTTTTCCCGGTCAACATGGTAAATGTTGTCAGGGTTAGGTTCGCCAAAAGCGTCATTGGGCTCCAACACAAAGCTTTTCTGTTCGCCCGCCGCTAAACCCAACAAACACTTTTCAAAATTCTCAGTGAGGCTGCCATCGCCCATCCGGAACTTGGCAGGCTTGCCGCCCATTTTGGTGCTGTCGGCAGCGCTGCCGTCGCTGAGTTTAATGGTGAAATGCATTACCACTTCACTGTTAGCGTTGATTGGATTACTCATTTTGCCTTGTCTTCTTTACGAAATGAGGCCAGCACCAATAACACGGCACCGACGCAAATGGCCGAATCTGCCACGTTAAACGCAGGCCAGCTCCATTGGCCCAGATGAAAGTCAAGAAAATCCACCACAAAACCGTGTACGGTTCTGTCGTACAGGTTGCCGAGTGCACCACCAATAATGAGGGCACTGCCACCGGCTTGCAGGCCGTCTTTAGCAGGCAAGCGGCGCATCCAAAACAGCAAACCAATACACACCGCAATGGCCAAGCCAGTAAACAGCCAACGCTGCCAACCACCTGCATCGTTCAAGAACGAGAAGGCAGCACCATAGTTGCGCACGTAAATCAGGCTAAAAAAGGATGTAATTTCTTTGCGCTCATAGAGCGCAAAGTTGGCCAGCACCGTGTATTTGGTCGCTAGGTCAACGGCGATCACCACCACCGTTAACCATAACCAGCGAAGGCCTGAAGACATCATACGAAGTGGCGCTCCTCACCGTCGCCGTCCACGTTAGTGACACAGCGGGTACAAATGGTGGGATGCTCTGGGTCTTGGCCAACATCCAGGCGGTGATGCCAGCAACGCTCACATTTTTCGCCTTCGGCTTTTTCAACCAACACCGCAAAACCCGGCAGTTCACTGCTTTGCCAGGCAGCGTCATTGCTGCCTACTTCCAACTTGGCACCCGAAGTCAGCAGCGCAAAACGCAGCTCTTCACCGAGAGCGGCTAAACGGGCTTTACGGGCGTCATCGCAATACAGGGTGACACTGGCATCCAAAGGCCCACCGATTTGGCCTTCCTTACGGGCAAGTTCCAGGGCCTTATTGACCTCGTCACGTACCGCCAGCACTTCCAGCCAGAAATCGTCGCCTAAAGCGGCGTCATCAGCCAGGGCACTAAGGCCGTCAAACCATTCAGCGGTAAATACGAATTGGCCACGTTTGCCGGGCATTGCTTCCCAAATTTCCTGGGCGGTAAAGCTCAGAATGGGCGCCATCCAACGTACCAGTGCCTCACAAATGAGGTACAGCGCGCTTTGGCAAGAGCGGCGAGCAACAGAGTCGGCTTTAGCGGTGTATTGGCGGTCTTTAATGACGTCCAGATAGAAGCTACCCAACTCAATGGAGCAAAAATGCATGAGCTTCTGGTACACCAAATGGAACTGGTATTCGTCGTACGCTTGCGTAATTTCGGCCTGCAACTTGGCGGCGCGGCTCACCATCCAGCGGTCCAGAGCAACCATGTCGTCCAAGGCCACCAAGTCGGTTTCAGGGTTAAAACCGTTCATGTTAGCCAGCAGGAAACGGCCGGTATTACGAATACGACGGTACGCATCGGCAGCGCGCTTGAGAATTTCGTCCGACACCGTCATCTCAGCGGTGTAGTTGGTAGACGCTACCCACAACCGCAGAATGTCGGCACCTAATGAATTCATCACTTTTTGCGGTGCTACCACGTTGCCAAGGGACTTGGACATCTTGCGGCCTTGCGCATCCACGGTAAAACCGTGGGTTAGCAGCGCTTTATAAGGCGCGTGGCCGTCAATGGCACTGCCGGTCAACAAAGAAGAGTGGAACCAACCACGGTGCTGGTCAGAGCCTTCTAGGTATAAGTCAGCAATGGGGCCGGTTTTATGACCCATGGGGTGCGAACCACGCAGCACGTGCCAATGGGTAGTGCCGGAGTCAAACCACACATCTAAGGTGTCGGTGGTTTTCTCATATTGCTCGGCCTCGGCGCCCAAGAGTTCTTTGGCATCGAGCTTAAACCAAGCTTCGATACCTTCTTTTTCAACCCGCGTTGCGACTTCTTCCATTAAGGCCAATGTATTGGGATGCAGCTCACCGGTGGCCTTGTTCAGGAAAAACGGAATAGGCACGCCCCAGTTACGCTGGCGTGAAATACACCAGTCAGGCCGGCCAGCAATCATATTGTGCAGCCGCGGCTTGCCCCAAGCAGGCACAAACTGAGTGTCTTCAATGGCCGCCAGGGCGGTTTCACGCAGGGTTTTACCGTCTTTACCTTTAATATCCATGCCCACAAACCACTGGGCGGTAGCACGGTAGATAACCGGTGTTTTATGGCGCCAGCAATGCATGTAGCTGTGGGTAATACGTTTATGGTCAAGCAGGTTACCCACTTCTTTGAGCTTGGCGACGATCTTCGGATTGGCATCCCAAATTAATTGGCCACCGAAGAACGGCAAATCGTCGACGTAAACACCGTCACCCTGCACCGGGTTGAGGATATCGTCGTTGGTCATGCCCTGGCGTTTGCAGCTGTAGAAGTCGTCTTCACCGTATGCCGGTGCAGAATGCACGATGCCAGTACCGGCGCCCATTTCAACGTAGTCGGCCAGGAAGATAGGCGACAGGCGGCTGTAGAAAGCGTCGGTGCCGTAAAAGGGATGACGAAAAGCGATATGGTCCAGCTTTTCGCCTTCGGTGGTGGCAATCACCTCGCCTTCCAGGCCGTAGCGTTTGAGGCAATCTTCAACCAAGTCAGCGGCTAGCAGCAAAATGCGTTCGCCAGTATCTACCAGCGCGTATTGGTGCTCAGGATGAACGTTTAAGGCCTGGTTAGCCGGAATGGTCCATGGGGTGGTGGTCCAGATAACCACCGCCGCCGGTTTACTGAGGCTTTCCAGACCAAAAGCGGCGGCCAACTTGCTGCTGTCATCGACGGCAAAAGCCACGTCGATGGCGTCGGATTTTTTGTCCTGATATTCCACTTCGGCCTCGGCCAAAGCCGAGCCACAGTCAAAACACCAGTTAACCGGCTTTAAACCTTTAAAGACAAAGCCCGATTCCACCATCTTGGCCAAGGCGCGAATTTCGCCGGCTTCGTTGGCAAAGTTCATGGTCAAATAAGGGTTCGCCCAGTCGGCAAAAACGCCTAAGCGCTTAAAGCCGGCCATTTGGCCTTTGACCTGTTCACCTGCATAAGCACGCGACAATTCACGGGTTTTTTCGCCGCCCAGTTGTTTGCCGTGCAAGGTTTCGATTTTGTGCTCGATAGGCAGGCCGTGGCAGTCCCAACCCGGTACATAAGGGGCGTCAAAGCCGGCCAGGGTTTTGGACTTAACAATAATGTCTTTGAGAATTTTGTTAACCGAATGGCCCAGGTGAATATCACCGTTAGCATAGGGAGGGCCATCGTGAAGAATGAACTGACTACGGCCGGCACGAGCCTGGCGAATGGCCTCATAAATGCCCGCGGCCTCCCAGTTATTCAGCATGTCAGGCTCGCGCTTGGCTAAGTTGCCGCGCATGGGGAAGGCCGTTTCCGGCAAATTAAGGGTGGCTTTGTAGTCACGCATGGTCGGGTTCACTCAAGAGATTGCTTACGATTGGCAAAAAATGTACGAGCAGCTTGCTCGTCCTTCTCGATCTGGCTACGCAAAGCGTCCAGAGATTCAAAGCGCTGTTCGTCGCGCAGTTTCTTTCTCAAAATCACGTCTAGCTGGCAACCGTACAGGTCACCGCTAAAATCCAGCAAATGCACTTCCAAGGTGGGTACTTTGCCATTAACCGTTGGCTTAACGCCAATGTTGGCAATACCCGGCCAGGCGGCATCATCTGCGCCCAGCACATCAACGGCAAACACCCCACCAATGGGGCTAACCTTCCGTTTAAGCGGCAGGTTTACCGTTGGAAAACCAATGGTGCGGCCCATTTTAGCGCCGTGATGCACACGGCCACTAATACTGTATGGGCGCCCCAGCATCAGCTGGGCATCAGCCAGGCGGTTTTCTTTTAACGCTTGGCGAATACGGGTGCTGGAAACCCGGTCATCCACCAAACAAAAGCTGTCGGTATTGGTGACGGTAAAATGGTGCTTTTTAGCCGCCGCTTGCAGCATGGCAAAATCGCCCTTGCGGCCATGGCCAAAACGAAAATCGTCGCCGACGACCAAAAATTGCACGCCGAGGCGTTCAACCAATTGCTGCTCGATAAAGAATTCAGGTTCCTGGCTGGCAAAATGCGGCGTAAAAGGCTCCACAATGACCCTGTCCATGCCCAGCTTGGCCAAGGCCTGCAGTTTATCGCGAAGGCGCGACAAACGGGCCGGGGCTTTGTCACCAAGGAACAACTCCAGTGGCTGAGGTTCAAACAGCATCAAGGTGGCGGGAAGGTCCATCTCGTGCGCTTTATCAATGAGCTTTTTCAACACCTGCTGGTGGCCCAGGTGTACACCATCGAAGTTACCGATGGTCAACACACAGCCCCTATGCTGAGGCCGGACATTGTAAAGTCCGCGAATAAGCTCCATGAAAACTGCCAGCTTGCCTGAGAAATCGCCCGATTATACCCAAGACCCCGAAGGGGATCACCCATCCTTATTAGAACTGGCTGCCCGCTTTAAGATGCCTTGGCCGAAAACCAAAGAGCAGCAGCGCAACCAGGTAAGTGGCAACCGCGCCCAAGATTAATGACACCAGCCACAAGGGGCGGTGTGCCAAGCTCATTTGTTTCCAGGCCAGAGTATCCGGCGTGAAGTAATAAAGCATGGCCACCATCGCGGCTGTAGCCAGCACAATGCGGCCCAGCGTCAGCCAGGTCAAGCGCCCTGGCCGATAAACATTACGTCGCCAAAGCCCTGCCGCCAACAAACCGGCATTCAGATAAGCCGACATTGCGGTGGCGGCAGCCAAACCGATGTAACCCAGTTTTTCACCCAAAATAGCGGCCAGCACAATGTTAAACACCATATTGGACACCATGGCGATAATGCCAATGCGTACCGGCGTTTTAGTGTCTTGCTGGGCATAAAAGCCGGGGGCAAAAATTTTTATTAGCATAAAGGCCACTAACCCAGCGCCATAAGCCCAAAGGGCCAAAGATGCGCCGTTGGCGGCGTTGGCATCAAAGGCGCCGTGCAGAAACAGCACCATCAATAGCGGCGCTGACAGCACCATAATGCCGGCGGCGGCAGGTACGCCCAACAGCAATACCATGCGCACCCCCCAATCCATGGTGTGGGCAAAGGCGTCGGCTTCTTTATCGGCATGGCGCCGGGAAAGGGTCGGTAGGATCACCGTGGCAATGGCTATGCCAAAGATCCCGAGCGGAAACTCCAGCAAGCGCTCGGAATAATAAAGCCAGGAAATAGAGCCGCCAACCAGCCATGAGGCAATAAAGGTATCGAGCAACAGGTTAATTTGGCTAACCGATACCCCAAATAATGCCGGCACCATCAATTTGCGAATGCGCACGACACCTGGGTCGTGCCAAGCCCAGCGTGGCCTGACCAAAAAGCCGGTTTTAAGCATGAAGGGAATTTGGAACAGCATCTGCACCAGGCCGCCCAAAAACACGCCCCAGGCCAAGCCGACTTCTGGCTGCGCCATCTTCGGCGATAACCAAATGGCGCAGGCAATAATGGCAACGTTTAGAAACACCGGGGTAAAGGCGGCTACCGCAAAGCGGCCAAGGGTGTTGAGCACAGCGCCGGCCAGCGCCGTCAGGCTAATAAACCATAAATAAGGAAAGGTGATTTTGAGCATCAGCGACGCCAGCTCAAATTTGGCGCCGTCCGGCTCTCCATGCAGCCAAGCTACAAACCAGCCGGTACCAAACAACATGGTGACCACCGGCGAGCCCAACATCCCGACGACAGTGACAACGGTAATGATAAGGCCGAGGGTGCCCGACACTCTGGCCACCAAGCGGCGCATTGCCTCCTCGCCCTGATGCTGCTGAACATCGGCGAGTACCGGTACAAAGGCTTGGGAAAAAGCCCCTTCGGCAAACAGGCGGCGTAAGAAGTTGGGGATTTTCTGAGCAAAAAAGTAAACATCAGCGGCGTTGCCGGCCCCGAGAAGATTGGCGATAACAATATCGCGCACCAGGCCCATTACGCGGGAGATCAAGGTCATAAAGCTGACCAGGGCACTGGCTTTTAATAATTTACGGCTCAAAGGGTGTCCCTATTGAAGAAAAGCCTGTAGGCGGCGGCTGGAATTCTGGTAGAATGCGCGCCATCTTATCGCTGTTGACCACGGATGCCAACGCATGAACGGTGGCGCAAAAAATGCGCTATTTGATTGACAATGGCGCCCATAACGGGCATATTCCGTGGCCTTTTTACTATTGGACCTACCGATTTTAGGAGTTAGACCTTGGCTAACATCAAGTCTGCGAAGAAGCGCGCGATCCAGGCTGAGAAGCGTCGTCAGCACAACGCCAGCCGCCGTTCCATGCTGCGCACCTTCGTTAAGAAAGTACGTGCTGCTATTGCCACTGGCGACAAAGCTATTGCTCAAGAAGCTTTCACCGCTGCCCAACCGATCATCGATCGCATGGCAGCCAAAGGCCTGATCCACAAAAACGCTGCGGCTCGCCACAAGGCTCGCCTCAACGCGCAGATCAACGCCCTGTAAGGTCACGCTTACTGAGCTCCATAAAAAAACCGGCTTTCGCCGGTTTTTTTACTTTTAGGCACTTACGTTAGTACTGAACAGCCTGTCCAACAGTTCGATGACCCTTTCCGCCTCGTCACTCTGTAACGAATAGAAAACGGTCTGAGCTTCCTTGCGCGTCCGAACCAGTCCATCTCGGCGTAACCACGCCAGATGTTGAGAAAGGGCGGATTGACTGAGGTTGAGCCTATCGTTCAGCTCTCCCACCGACAATTCCCCTTGCTGTAGGTTTTTGAGAATGCACAAGCGCCTCTCGTTGGCCATGGCCTTCAGCAGGGTAACGGCAGGGGTCGCCTCATCCACTAAGCTCTCACTGCAATACGTCATAGCAACGTCTCCTTCTGAATAGCCAACGTAAAATCTAATGCAAGTTAAACGTCCAACTGTGCATCAGACAGCGTCTAAGTTAACCGCGAATTAGCTGAAGCTTGACTGAATCTTTAACGCAAACCGGCTATTTTTACGGGCTTGCGGCGGTTTTTAACTGAACAGTCACACTATCGTCAGGGAAATGTCATCGCTGTTACCTAGCCTGAGTTTCCGAACTCGTGTTCGGAGAGCTCGTCATGCACCCACACTACCGCGCGGTATTTTTGTCTGATCTGCACTTGGGCAGTAAAGACTGTAAGGCCGACTACTTGGTTGCCCTGCTCAAAAACCTGCACTGCGACAAGCTATATCTGCTTGGAGATGTTATTGATCTGTGGGCGATGAGCAAACGCAGTCACTGGCCTGCTAGCCATTCCCAGGTGCTGCTGGAGCTAGAGCGCCTGGCAGCGAACGGCACTCACCTTCTTTATATTCCGGGCAATCACGATGCGCCGCTGCGCCGTTTTTGTGGCAAAAGCCTTAATAATCTGGCCCTGGCACGCCGCGGCAGGCACACCTTAAAAGATGGCCGGGTGCTGCTACTTACCCACGGTGATGAGTTTGACGCAGCGGTATGCCTGGGGCGCTTCGAAACCCTGATAGGTAACCTAGGTTATGACGTTTTAATGTGGCTAAACCGGCTCTGCCAGGGTTTGCGCCGGCGATTAGGGTTACCCTACTGGTCGTTAGCCGGCTATCTCAAGCGGCGAATAGGCAAAGCGCAAGCAGCCATTAACCGCTACCGGCAGGCAGCCATTGCTGCCGCTAAACAGGCGGGTTGTGATGGCGTCATTCTTGGCCATATTCATCAACCGGCGTTGGAGCATTGCGAAGGGCTGCTCTACCTCAACACCGGCGATTTTGTGGACTCCTGTTCGTTTATTGCCGAAAAGCCCTGCGGCGAACTTAGCCTTATTCACTGGGCGGAAACACAAAAAGTGCTGGCACAAAGTGGCGCTGAGAGTTTGGTGAGCGCGGCTTAACCACCGTCACCAAATCGCAACCAAATTGTTAACTTGGCGCCACATTGGGTCCCTAGGCTGAGGCCAGTATCAGCCGACAGGACCCTTGCTATGTTCACAGTCGAAAATGTACTGGAACGCCACTTCCCGCAACTCCCTTATAAAAAAGCGCTGACGCCGATGCTGCGCCAACTGCTCAAAGAGAAAGAGTTTAAAGACTTTGAGCAGCAACATCGGCACGCCAAAGGCCTCGATTTTGTTGAAGAGGTCCTTAACTACTTTGACTTTTCCTATCAGGTTGCCGACCGGGAAAAGGAGCGTATTCCCGCTACCGGCCGGGTGGTGATCATTGCTAACCACCCCATTGGCACCTTAGACGGCTTAGCGCTACTCAAACTGGTGAGTGAAGTGCGCCGCGATGTAAAAGTGGTAGCCAATGCGGTGCTAAGTGAGCTTGAGCCACTGCGCTCAATGCTCTGCCCGGTCAACAACATGGCGGGCAGCACCCACAAAAGCCAGTTCCAAGGCATACAAGAATGCCTCCATCAGAATCAAGCCGTGATTATTTTCCCATCGGGCGAAGTATCACGGCTTCGCCCCCAAGGCGTGCGCGATACCCGCTGGCGTAGCGGCTTTTTGCGCCTAGCCCGGCAAAGCAAAGCACCGATACTGCCCATTCGCCTAGAGGCCAGAAACTCGGCGCTGTTTTACTCTACCTCGATGCTTTATAAACCCTTGGCGACGGGACTTTTGGTCCAAGAAATGTTTCGTCATCGCCATAAAAAGCTGCAGGTGCATATTGGCGAGCTTATTCCGCAAAGCCAGCTGGAAAGCATTCAGGCCTTGCCAAAGCGCACCCAGGTCAAACTCTTTAAAAAGCACCTGTACCGCTTAGGCAGCCATAAGCGCCTGCCCTTTAAAACCGAAACCGCTATTGCGTCCCGTGAAGACCGGCAAGTGCTGCTTGAAGTATTGGGCCACTGTCAGCTGTTGGGGCAAACCCCCGATGACATGCAAATTCATCTTTATCACTACCAGCCCGATTGCCCTTTGATGCGGGAGATTGGCCGGCTAAGGGAAGTGGCCTTTCGCGCCGTAGGCGAAGGCACAGGCCGGCGCCGTGATGTTGACGAATTTGACGTTCATTACTTGCACCTAGTGCTGTGGGACCCGAAACGCTTAGAGATAGCTGGCGCCTATCGCCTGGCCGATGCCAACGGCTTGGGCCGAGAAGGCCTTTATAGCCACACCCTCTTTGATTACGGCCAGGACATGGACCCCATCTTGGCGCAAGGGCTGGAGCTTGGCCGCAGTTTTGTACAACCGGCCTACTGGGGCAAACGGGCACTGGACTATTTGTGGCTAGGCATCGGCGCCTTCCTCGCCCAACACCCGCAATACCGCTACCTGTTTGGGCCGGTATCATTGTCAGCTAACTTCCCACCGGCAGCGCGGGACCTGATGGTGTATTTCTATCGCGCCTACTTTGGCCAAGATAACCTCAGCACTCACCACCACACGCCTTATCAGCTAGACGCCCAGACCCTTGCCGCCTTAACCGAAACCTTTAAAGGTGATGATTACAAGCACGATTTCACCTTGCTTAAAGACAAGCTTGCCAGCATGGGCGTAAGCGTACCGACCCTCTATAAACAATACGCCGAGCTGTGCGAACCCGGTGGCGTGAAGTTTTTGGATTTCGGTGTCGACCCAGACTTTGGCGACTGTGTAGATGGCTTGGTGCTGGTGGATGTCAGCCAGTTAAAAACGGCCCGCAGGGCCCGCTATATCGACTGCCACAAGCCGTAAAAAAGGCCCCACGCGGGGCCTTTTTAATTATCAAAGAAGCGCTGGAACCGCAGCGCTTCCGGCTCAAGGTTACACAATCTGGCAACCGCCGGATGCTGAATCATCCTTTCGGCAAAAATCACGTAATACCGTTCTTTGATTTCATCGGCCTGTCCCAGGCAATGCACGCCAAATTGCTGCTCGAACTGGGCATTGTTTACCGCCGGTGCCACAAAGATCTCGCGGCCCACGGCGCCAAAGGCTTGCATCAAGCCAGAATCGTCGAACTCACCGCCAATGGTAGGGTTAAGGCCCTGCTCGTCCAGCCAGCTTTTAAGCTCACGGCCCACGGCTGTTTTGCGGCTGGGCAGCAGCAAAGGCCTTTCTTCCAAACAAGCTGGAAATGGCTGGGTAAGCTTGTCGCGGCAGAAAAAGGCCAGCGAGTAATCGGCAATAGCCCTGGAATGCAGGCCAGGCTCCGCCGCCGAATCAATGGGGCAGTCCGAGACAATCATGTCCAGCTTGTGGCTCTTTAGTTCATCAAGCAGCAGCTCGTGGCGCGACTCATAACAACTCAGCGCCACTTCCATATCCGGGGGCGAAGCTACCCGCAGTAATTGCGCGACCACCCATTTGGACAAGGCATCGGCAACCCCCACATCAAACCGCACCGACTCGTGCTGCTGATAGTCGAGAATATCGATGAGCTCATAGGAAAGGTTAAACATGCGGTCGGCGTAACGAAACACCATGCGACCCAGTTCGGTTGTATCCAGACGGCGGCCCCTTTTGGTCAGCAGCGGTCCCATTCGCCCTTCCAGCAGTTTTAGCTGGCCGGAAATGGTCTGCGGCGTAACACACAAGGCCTCTGAAGCCGCGGCCAAGGAGCCTTTGCGGACCAGCATCCAAAAATAATAAAGGTGGTTATAGTTCAGGTGCGCCATATCACTGACAACTGAATGCCTTATTCAAATAGTTAAGAAGATCTTGCTCAGACTGAATACCGGCATCTTTGATCTCGGTTTTCAGCTCAGCAAGAAGTTGATTTTTATCTGGGTCGGGTGTTTCGCAGAGCCGGCTATGCAGGTAATCCAGCCGCACCCCGATGCGCTGCGACTTGGCTCTGTCGACAAAACCCGATTTGGTCGAGCTGTTGCTTTGGTTTTGCATAATGACCCCATCAACTACCCCAACCAGGTAGTCACGGCAACGCTGCGACTGCTGTTGGCCAACGCAAACCTCTTCAAAATGCGACAAGGGCTCTTGCGCCATAGCCAAAGGAGACAGAAGCAAGCAGAGTATCAACTTGATTTTCATGAGGATACCTCCGATTGGTCCGATGTCAGACTACGTTTCATTAACAAATAACCAATAATAGCTGCGCAGCAAGAACCCGCCAAAATACCCAGCCTTGAATAGGTGTCATAAATGACATGCTCATGTTGATACGCCAAAGAGGCGATAAACATCGACATGGTAAAGCCAATGCCACAGAGCACCGCTAACGCAAAAATTTGTTTCCAGTTGGTGTGTTGCGGAAGTGACGCCATACCGGCTTTGACCGCTAACCAAGTGGCGGTAAAGACGCCAAGCGGCTTACCGACAAAAAGCCCCAGCATAATACCCAGCGGCAGCGGTGCCAGCAGGCTATCAATGCTAAGTCCTTTGAGTGAAACACCGGCATTTGCCAGGGCAAAGAGCGGCAGAATCAAAATAGCGGTGTATTCCGACAACGCCTCTTCTAAACGGTGCGCCGGTTTGTCTTTGCCCACCTGATGGGGAATTAAAAAGCCAATAATGACGCCCGCCAAGGTAGCGTGAACACCCGATTTCAGCACACTGACCCAAAGCACAGCCCCCACCAACAAGTAAGGAAGCAGCCGTTTTACATTTAACAGGTTCAGCGCCACCAGCACTGCAATGGCGCCACCGGCCACCGCCAGGCTCAGCGTTGAAAGCTCACTGGTGTAAAAAAGCGCAATGATAACGATAACGCCAAGGTCATCAATAATGGCTAGCGCCAACAAAAACACTTTAAGCGCTGGCGGCACGCGGTTACCCAGCAGCGCTAAAACCCCAAGCGCAAAGGCAATATCGGTTGCAGCCGGGATAGCCCAGCCCTGGCGGTTGATAGGGTCGGAGAAGTTTAAGGTGAGAAATACCAAAGCGGGCGCCAACATGCCGCCAATAGCGGCGATCACCGGCAGCACTGCCTTTTTGGGGCTCGATAAGGCCCCACTCACCATTTCGTGCTTGACCTCAATGCCAATCAACAAAAAGAAAATGGCCATCAGGCCGTCATTGACCCAGGCCAGCCAAGGCTTATCAACAACCAAGGGACCGGCTTGCACCGCCAGCGGAGTGGCAAGCCATTTTTCGTAAAAAGGGGCGAGTGGCGAGTTGGCCAGTAACATGGCGACCAATGCCGCCAAAATAAGCAGGGTTCCCCCCCGAGTGTCGGGCGTAAATAGCGAACGGACAAAAGATTTCATCGGCGCAGACTCACCTCGGTTGCTTAATATCCGACAAGACTAAAGGAGATGTTAATTAGGTAAAATCCCTTTCTTCTCACCAAAAACTCAACATAAACCGAAGTGTAGAACAAAAAATAAAGCCGCGCTTGGCGGCTTTATTTAGATGGCAACCGGTGCCTTGATATGAGGGTGAGGGTCGTACCCTTCGATGACGAAATCATCAAACCGATAATCAAACAGGCTAGCGGGCTTGCGGAGGATTTTCAGGGTTGGTAGCGCTCGAGGCTCGCGCTGCAATTGCAGGCGGGTTTGTTCCAGGTGATTGCTATACAAATGCACATCGCCACCGGTCCAGACAAAATCACCGACCTCTAAATCCAGTTGCTGCGCCATCATGTAAGTAAGCAGTGCATAGCTGGCAATATTAAACGGCAGCCCCAAAAATACGTCGCAGCTACGCTGGTAAAGTTGGCAGGAAAGCTTGCCGTCCGCCACATAAAACTGGAACAACGCATGGCATGGTGCCAACGCCATATTCTCAAGCTCACCAACGTTCCAGGCCGAAACAATAATGCGCCGTGAGTCAGGGTCGTTTTTCAGCTGCTCCATTACCTTGCTAATTTGGTCTATATGCCGGCCATTGGCCGCAGGCCAGCTTCGCCACTGAGCACCATAAACCGGCCCTAAATCGCCGTTTTCGTCGGCCCATTCATCCCAAATGGAAACGCCGTTATCCTTTAAATAAGCGATATTGGTGTCACCATTTAGAAACCACAGCAGCTCATGAATAATGGAGCGCAGGTGGCATTTTTTTGTGGTGACCAAAGGAAAGCCTTCTTGCAGGTTAAAGCGCATTTGATGGCCGAAAATCGATAAAGTACCGGTGCCGGTACGGTCAGCCTTTTGCGCCCCTTCGTCGAGGATCTTTTGCATCAGCTCGAGGTAGCTTTTCACGCCATTTCTCCTTTGTTCTTACGGCTCCAGAACAGCAGGATGATACCGAAAATGATCATTGGAATGGACAGCACTTGGCCCATGGTAATAAAGCCGCCCAGCTCGCCCAGTTGTGGGTCGGGTTCACGTACAAATTCCACCAAACAACGGAAGATACCGTAAAGGGTGAGGAACAAACCGGAGATCCGGCCTCGTGGCCTTGGCTTAGAGGAATACCACCACAGGATACAAAACAGCACCAAGCCTTCAAGGGTTGCTTCGTAGAGCTGGCTTGGGTGGCGTGGCACCGGGCCACCAGTGGGGAAAATCATGCCCCAGGGTAAATCCGTGGGCCGGCCCCAAAGCTCGCCATTGATGAAGTTACCAATACGGCCCATGCCTAAGCCAATCGGCACCATCGGTGCCACAAAATCGGCAATGGTAAAAAACTTCTTCTGGGTTTTACGGCCGAAATACAACATGGCGGTGACAACCCCCATCAAACCGCCGTGAAAAGACATGCCGCCTTCATCAACCCTGAATAAATACAGCGGGTTGGCTTCAAAAAGATCGAAGTGATAAAAAATCACATAGCCGATACGGCCACCAACAATGACCCCAAGGAAGCTGTAAAACAGCAGGTCGCTTACTTGTTGCCGGTCCCAACCAGAGCCGGGTTTGTCTGCACGGCGGTTTGCCAAATACATCGCAGCAAAAAAACCGATGAGGTACATCACCCCATACCAGCGCACCGCCAAAGGCCCGATATGAAAAATAATGGGATTGATATCGGGAAAATGTAAAGGTGTGGACATATCACTTCCTAGTCTAAAAGCATCTCCAGGCCCACCAGCACCATCAGCACGGCAAAGCCGTACCTGACTTTCTGAGCAGAAACCTTATGCAAAAGGCGAACACCAACAGGTGCCATAAAAAATGCCCCTGGTAATAGGGCCAATAAGGCAGGCAGATAGAGAAATCCCAAGCTACCGGCAGGTAAATGATGCTGATGCATACCACTGATGGCATAAGACAATGTGCCAGAAACAGCCACGGCTAGGGTGCAAGTTGCAGCCGCTGCCACCGCTTGTTTCATGGCCATGCCTGCAAATGTCAGCAGTGGCACCAGCAAGGTACCGCCACCGATACCCAGCATGGACGAGAGCATACCAACGCCAATGTTAATCCCACCCAACGTTGGGTTGGAAAGCTTTAACTGGTCGCTGACCTCGGCCTCGCGGCGGCGTGACAGCATTCGCCAGGCAGAGAAAAACAAAAAAATGGCAAATAAGCGCTTTAACCAAATACCTTCGACTAGCGAGGCAATTTGTGCGCCCAACAGACCGCCAACAATCATGCCGGCGATCAGCCAGCGTGCCTGCTGCCAAGGCACAGAGCCACGACGCTGATGCGCCATCACCGACGAGCTGCCAGTGACACAAATGGTGGCAAGGGAAGTGGCTAAAGCCATTGGCATCACCAACAGGTGGCTGATACCCACTTTGGGGAGCAACAACGCTAACGCAGGCACAATAACCAAGCCGCCGCCGATGCCCAGTAGTCCTGACAGCACACCAGCAATGGCTCCCAGTACCAGGCAAACTCCGATGATGAGTAACACTACATACCCCGGGCGGAAAAAAGGAGCCTCATAGTACCCTAGCGACCGGCCCTTAACCAATGCCCAAAGCCCGCCTTGCTAAGTGGCTCGCGCAGCTGCCAACTCAACTCATCGGTATCCAGACACGCCAGCAGTTTCGGTTTCAGGGCAACCAAGTCACTCATACTGAGTTTTTTCAGCAAATGCTTAGCTCTTGCCACTTGGCTGGCATTCATCGATAGATGCCGATAACCCAGGGCTAAAAGCAGGGTAAAGCCCATAGGTTCCCCTGCCATCTCCCCACAAACCGATACCGGTAAACCCAGTGCCAGGCATTGCTGCTGAATTTGCGCAAGCGCTTGCACAACTGCGGGATGGAAAGGTTTAAAAAGCTCTGCCACCCGCGGATTATTGCGGTCAACGGCCAACAGATATTGGGTAAGGTCATTGCTGCCAACAGAAATAAACTGCACCCTTTCAGCTAACGCGGGCAGCAAATAAAGCGCCGCGGGCACTTCCACCATCACCCCAACCTTGGGCAGCGGAAATTCGCCTAGCGCATCACAAAGCTCGAAATGGGCTTGCTTCATTAGCCGTAGCGCTTCATCCACTTCGGCAACGGACGAAATCATCGGCAGCAATATTTGTAAATTGCCATGGTGCTGGTGCGCCCGCAGCATGGCTTTTAGCTGGATAAGGAAAATGTCTGGCTGATCCAGGGTAATACGAATACCACGCCAACCAAGAAAGGGGTTTTCTTCTTCAATGGGCAGGTATGGCAGCGGTTTATCACCGCCAACATCCAAGGTGCGCAGTGTTACCGGTAACCCCGGATAACGGGACAACACATGCGCGTAAAGCCGAAATTGCTCTTCTTCACCAGGGAAGCGATTGGCCAACATAAAAGGCACTTCGGTGCGGTAAAGGCCAACCCCGTCAGCCCCCTGCCCGGCCGCAACATCGGTATCAGCAGAAAGGCCAGCATTGATATACACCATCACCCTTTCGCCATCTTCACTGACCGCAGGACCTTTGGCACTGGTCAATACGTCTTTGGAGATGTTGGCTTCTTCTTGAATCAAGCGGCGGTATTCGCGCTCAAGCCCAGGCTCTGGGTCGATATAGCAGCGGCCAGTGTAGCCATCGAGAATAAAGCGCCGCCCTGGCAGCGCGGTTAATGGCAATGACGACACCCCAAGCACGGCCGGTATACCTAAGGCTCTTGCCAAAATAGCGGCATGGGAATGCCCCGAACCGCGCCGCGATACAATGCCTTTTAGCCTCTCTCGGGGCACTTCTGCAATCATGGTGGCGGTCACTTCATCGGCTACCAGCACCACGTCGTCGTCAGGTATCTGTTTATTGAGTTGCCCGACAGAAAGCACCTGCAGAAGACGCAACCCCACGTCTTTAAGGTCGGCAGCACGCTCCTTTAGATAGGCATCTTCCATGGCCGAGAACTTATCAACAGTCTCCTCGACAATGGCTTTCAGTGCCCATTCGGCACTCTGGCCATTTCTAATTTGTGCTCTTACCGGGTCGCCCAAACTGGCCGGTGATAACAGCTGTACATAGAGTTCAAAAATGCCTTGTGTCTGGCTAGGCAAATCAAGCCTTTCGCCCAAGGCACGCAGCGATGTTTGGGTGGTGGCCACGGCCCGTTCAAAGCGGGCAAGTTCACTGTCGATATCCACCTGCGTAACCTGCGGCAGGTCGTCGAAGGTCATCAAAGGAATGCGCACCAGGCACGAGCCCATACCAATGCCAGGAGACCCAGCCAAGCCGGTAGCAGAGCGTTTCCAACCGGTTTGCGCTCTTAATAAACGGGTACGCTCTTCCACATTGGCAAGGGCTGGCGCGAGCTGATTCGCCAGCGTGACCAAGCAGGCTTCTTCTTCAGAATCAAAAACGCGAGCATCACGCTGCTGAACAGTCAGCACCCCCAAGACCCGGCGCCGATAAATAATGGGCACCCCAAGGAAGGACTGAAACAGCTCTTCGTTCAACGCTTCAATTAATTTAAAAGCCGGGTGATTTTGCGCGTCGGCAAGGTTGATGGGCTCTTCGCGAGACGCCACCAAGCCAACCAAGCCTTCTTGATAAGAAAGGGTACAAATGGTGCCGGAAGGTAAGGTAAGGCCTTGGGTGGCCAATAATTGCAACTGGCCAGCGTCGGCGTCGGCCAGGTAAATCGAGCACACCTCGGTATTCATCAGCTCACAGATAGCGTTAACCAGCCAGGACACGGCTTGGTCAAGAGATGCAGCGCTATTAACCTGCTGCACTATCCGTTGTAACTGCGTCAGCATTGCAGACTCCCCCAAAGTCATCACTGCGGCGCAGAAAATGGCATCCTTACGCCAGGGTCAGGCCCTTCTTTTGTCAAAGCGACCAAAAGGCATAGCTTGTGTGACAAATTCCTTCATAACACGGCGATAGACGTCTCGTTTAAACGACACCACCTGCCGTACAGGATACCAATAGCTAACCCAGCGCCAGTCATCAAATTCCGGGTGGCCTGTGGCCCCCAAATTCACTGTCGATTCGGCCGAGGTGAGTTGCAGCAGGAACCATTTCTGCTTCTGGCCTATACAAACCGGTGCTTGTTCCTTACGCACCATCCGCTTGGGTAAACGGTATCTTAGCCAATGGCGGGATACCGCCAACACTTTTACGTCTTTGCGTTTTAACCCAACTTCTTCCCAGAGCTCGCGGTACATGGCTTGTTCTGCTGACTCGCCGTCGTTGATGCCCCCTTGGGGAAACTGCCAAGAATGTTGGCCTCGACGACGGGCCCACAATACCTGGCCCTGCTGATTGCAAATCACTATGCCGACATTTGGACGGAAACCGTCGTTATCGATCATGTCAGCCTCAAAAATATGCGTTCTTGCTTGGATTGTTCCATAGATAGGGTTGCCCAGCAAAAGGAATTAGCGGCCCTAGCTCAAACCTTTGGACAACTTTGTCAATCTGGCAAAGTTATCCACAACACTACCAATAAATCCATGCACATCAGTTGTGGAAAATGCTGTGTATAAACTGGTGGCTATCCTCTGCGTTGATTTTAACCACCGCTTCAACACCACATCTTGATGCCTTCAGTGAAGCACATAATATTGTTTTTTTGAAAGTTTATTTATTTTCGTCAGTTAAGATGAAGCATTGACAGTCCCTTGGGATCTGATCGTTGTGCGATCGGGCTGTGGACATATTTCTTTGGCCAGAAGTTAATCAAAGCAAAGTAATCCACAGAACAAGCCGAGTTTTTACACATCACTTCTATAAAAACAGCAGAAAATCACAGTTATCCCAGTTTTTTGTGCATGAGAATGTGGATACTTGTTCAAAACCATTGGGACAGTTATTAAATTACGCTTTTCCGATACTGATAAGATCTTAAAGATCAGTAACTAACAAACATCAGTTACTGTGCATAACCCAACTTAAAGCAGCTGGACAAGATTCATACACCCACCACCGCACTTTACCGTTAGAATGCCACCATGAAGACACCGTCCCCCCAACAAACGGCCCCGGCCAGCCTTGAACAGTTAATGGAAAGAGCCAACGCCCTTGCCGGTTATAACCTCGGTGAGCTGGGCACTCTTGCCGGCATTGGCATTCCAAGCCATTTGCGTAAAGAAAAAGGCTGGATGGGTATGCTGCTAGAAACCTTATTAGGCGCGCAGGCGGGCTCCAAACCCGAGCCCGACTTCCCGGCTTTGGGTGTCGAACTGAAAACGTTGCCAATCGACCGTAATGGCAAGCCGCTAGAGAGCACCTTTGTTGCCGTCGCCCCCGCAGAGGGCTGGCAAGGCGTCACCTGGGAAAGCAGCCATGTTCGTCACAAACTGGCCTGCGTATTGTGGATCCCCATTTTGGCGGAACGCCAGTTGCCACCAGCCGATCGCGTGATCGCAACACCTTTTTTATGGCGGCCATCAATAGCGCAAGAACAAGCTTTGCAAAAAGATTGGGAAGAGTTGGTAGAACTGCTGGCGCTGGGCAGGTTCAACGAAATCAGCGCCTATAAGGGCCAACACTTACAGCTGCGGCCAAAGGCTGCTAACGGCACCGTAAAAGTGATGGCAATCAACGAAGACGGTGACAAAGTCGCGGTGCAACCCAAAGGTTTCTATTTACGTAGCAGTTTTACCCGCCAACTACTTCGCGACAGATTTGACTTGGCGTAGCGGCTCTTTATTGATAATAATTATCAATAACAAAGGAGCGACTTATGGCCTTACCTACCGGCGTTCGTCTCGGGCTACTTTCATTAATTGTTTTTGCTTGGTGGCCCGTTCATCACAGCCATGTTTGGTTAGCCCATGGTTTTTTTGGGGTCGCTATTGTTTTCCTACTTTTTAGCCCTGTTGTCGCTTTGCGTATCTGCGCTCCGATATTGTGCTTGAGCACAGTCTTGACATTGATCCCCTGACAGCCTGACCAAAGAGGTTTATGCTGGTTAAAAAAGCACCCAGGCAGTCAAAGAGGTTGATATGAAGAGTATCGCCATCATCGGCGCCGGGTTAAGTGGCATCACTGCCGCCCGGATCTTACAGGGACATGGACTAACCCCGACTATTTTCGAAAAACGTGCCGTTACTGGCGGACGAATGAGTAGCCGTCATAGCCAGTGGGGTTGCGTTGATATGGGCGCTCAGTATTTTACTGCGCGCCACCCTCGCTTTATCGATGAACTCGGTAACTGGATAGCGCAAGGCATTGCCGCTGAATGGGCGGTATCGCCGTACCACCTTTCTAGCAGCCAGCGCTTACATGCACAGGACGTTGTCCAGCGCTATGTCGGCACACCGCAAATGAGCGCCATTACCAACTTTTTGGTCGCCAACTTAGATGTGCGTCTTGAACAGTCCATCTGTGGCTGTCATCACCGTGATGAACAATGGTGGCTAGAAAATATTGAAGGGGAAGCCTTTGGTCCCTTTGATGGCTTATTGGTAACGGTGCCGGCGCCGCAAGCGGTGCCGCTGATTAGTGCCAGCCCAAGGCTCAGCATGCTGGCACGCAAGGTGCGCATGCAGCCAACCTGGTCGGTCGGTTTACTGTTTTCCGAGCCTCTGGCGACAGAAGTGAATGCCGCCTTTGTAGATAACGACTGCATCGAATGGATGGCGCAAGACTCGTGCAAACCCGGCCGCCTTGCCGATACCCAGCGCTGGGTCATTCATGCCACCAGCGACTGGAGCAGTCGGCATATCGATTTGGAGCCAGGTGAAATTACCCAGCTGGTCACTGAACAGTTCTTTGCGATGTTAGACCTGCCCCCGGTACCTGCAGACCACAGCATTGCCCGGCGCTGGCGTTTTGCTCGGGGCCATCTTGATGGCAGTAGCGGCTTTGACGAATCCCTTTGTTTAGGCTGCGCTGGCGACTGGAGCCATGGTGCCAGAGTTGAAGGCGCCTGGCTTGCGGGCCAAGAGTTAGCCGAACGCATGCTCGGCGCGCTGCGATGGGACATGAATCCCAAGCCATAAAAAAAGCCGCCCAAAGGCGGCTTTTTATTAGTAACGGTCAGCCCTTAGGCTTCGGCTACAACGGTCACTTTCACAGTGGCGAAAACATCGCTGTGCAGTTGCAGTTCGATGTCGTACTCGCCCAGGTTGCGCAGGGCACCTTCAGGCAGTTTAACTTCGGACTTAGCAACAGCTACGCCTTTGGCGCTGATGGCGTCGGCGATATCGCGAGTACCGATAGAACCGAACAGTTTGCCTTCATCACCCGCTTTAGCAGCGACTTCAACACCTTCCAGAGCCTGAACTTGCTCAGCACGAGCTTCGGCAGCAGCCAGAACTTCAGCCAATTTGGCTTCCAGTTCAGCGCGACGCGCTTCGAAATGAGCAACGTTATCGCGGGTAGCCATTACAGCTTTACCCTGCGGGATCAGGAAGTTACGAGCGTAACCAGATTTAACTTTGACTTGATCACCCAGGCTGCCCAGGTTAGCGATCTTGTCCAACAGAATGACGTTCATTGACGATTCCTCTCAACTCTATCCCAGGACGGACCTTACTTGTGCAGGTCGGTGTAAGGCAGCAGAGCCAGGTAGCGAGCGCGTTTGATGGCGCGGGCCAGCTGACGCTGATACTTGGCGCTGGTACCGGTGATACGGCTAGGTACGATCTTGCCGCTCTCGGTGATGTAGTTCTTCAGAGTTGCGATGTCTTTGTAATCGATTTCAGTGACGCCTTCTGCAGTGAAACGGCAGAACTTGCGACGACGGAAGAAACGGGCCATGGGGCTTATCTCCTAATTCAACAATTCGATGTGCTGGGCGTGCAGTATCATTTTTGCCAGGCCGTCTCGGCCGGTTTGGGTAACCAGAAAACCGGTTACGGTGACTGCAGACCCCATCTGTAATAACTGTGTTTGTTGGTTCAACTCATCACCGCTGGCCACAACAGCGATATACGCCCTTGCTTGCCTGGCCATATTGGCCTCAGTTTGTGTGGACACATGGTCCAGCCAAAACTGACAGTGGTTGATCCCTGCCGGACTTTTGCTGCGCCTTGGCGCTTTAGCAACATGCCCGTCAATTTGCACCCAGTTACGTTGCACTTGCCTTACTCGGCACTGGCCTCAGCAGAAGCTTCAGTGTTGCTCTCTTCGCGATCGTCGCGGTCATCACGGCGCTCACGACGCTCATCCTTGGCTTTAGCCATAGGAGAAGCTTCGGTAACAGCGTGCTTAGTGCGCATGATAGCGTGACGCAAAATAGCGTCGTTGAAGCGGAAAGTGCTTTCCAGCTCGTCAACCACTTCTTGAGTAGTTTCAACGTTCAGCAGAACGTAGTGAGCTTTGTGCAGCTTGTTGATTGGGTAAGCCAGTTGGCGACGGCCCCAGTCTTCCAGGCGAGTCACTTCACCACCACCGTTTTTAACGGCGCCAGTGTAACGCTCGATCATGCCCGGAACCTGCTCGCTTTGATCAGGGTGAACCATGATCACGATTTCGTAATGACGCATGATTGCTCCTTACGGGTTAGTAGCCTCACAACCCGGCTCAGCCGCAGACCGGTGGGGAGGCAAGGAGAAATAGTGAACGGCTGACATAAGGGCGCAGATTTTACAGAATTGAGCATTTCCATACAAGACAGATTTTTATAATCTATCGGGGTGGCGATGCAGAAAGGACGCCAGGCGAAGGGGAATAATAATAAAATGCGTTTTTTGGTGTGCTTAACATTACTGCTAACCAGCCAGGCTTGGGCCTTGGTGCCGCCTTATTACGGCAAATCGAAAACCGAGTATCGCTTTGCCTCAGAAGCAGAAGTAGGGCTTTCCTATTACAACGGCAACACCAACACCGAGGCCTATAACACTCGCTTGAAAGTGGCGATGGATACCGATAAAACGCACCAAGAAGTGGTATTCAGCTCCAACTACGCTGAAGATAGCAATGTCACCAGCGCCGAAGAATACCAACTGCAGTTACAGTCAAACTTAAAGATGTGGTCTGACCATTACCTGTTTATGCGGGGTACCCAGATCTTTGACCGCTTCGGCTCGTACCGTTCAGAAACCACCTTGTCATCCGGTTACGGTACCAATCTCATTAGCCGCCGTTTTACCTCACTGAGCTTTGAAATGGGCCCTGGTTACCGGCTACAAACACCGCCGGATGACAGTGATACCAGTGAAATTAACGAACCCATTATTCGTACCGCTCTAAAATACGAGCGCCGCATCCATGAGCGAACGCGTTTTAATGCGGGGTTGGAACTGGAAACCGGTTTGCAGAACACCACGGCGGTGTTTGATACATCACTGACCAACCAGTTATGGGATGATTTGGCGTTGAAACTGGGCTTTTATTATCGCTATTCAGCGGTGGTGGATACCGATAAAACCAACTTCGATACCCACTCCACCCTGAACTTGCTTTATACGTTCTGACGCTGGCGGACGATTTCAAACAAGCAAACACCGGTGGCCACAGACACATTCAGGCTAGACACTAGGCCTGCCATCGGAATGGCAATCAGCTCATCACAATGCTCGCGGGTAAGGCGGCGAAGCCCCTTGCCTTCAGCCCCCATCACCAAGGCCATAGGGCCCGTCAGTTTGGTGCCAAATAGGGTTTTATCGGTTTCGCCAGCCGTGCCCACCACCCAAATACCTTGCTCTTTTAAGCTGCGAAGGGTGCGCGCCAAGTTAGTCACTTCCACCAAAGGCACGGTTTCGGCAGCGCCGCAGGCCACTTTTCGCACCGTCGCGTTCAGTGAAGCCGAGTTATTTTTCGGCACAATCACCGCCGCGACACCGGCGGCATCAGCGGTACGCAGGCAAGCGCCAAGGTTATGCGGGTCAGTAACACCGTCAAGCACCAGCAGCAACGGCTGACTGGCCTGCTCCAAAAGCTCGGCCAGTTTATTTTCATTAAGTGCCTTCGCCGCCTTAATTTGCGCCATAACCCCTTGATGAACAGCGCCCTTGGACTTTTCGTCCAGGGTTTTCTTCGCTACCCATTCAATGGCTAACCCCATCGCTTCAGCATTTGCCAGCACCTCGGCCAGGCGCTGGTCATGGCGCTCCCGGGCCACCCAGAGTTTGATCAGACTCTCCGGTTGACGTTCGATCGCGCCTTCAACGGCATGGATCCCGAAAATCCAATCCTGACTCATGTTGCCTCTTTACTTCTTGTTACGGGGTTTGCTGCCACCTTTAGGTGGCCGGGGTTTCTTGTTTGACTTCTTTTTGGCAAAGCCTTCGGCCAGGGTTTTAGCGGCGTCTTTTTTGCCGCCCTTTTTAACGATTTTGCCTTTTTTGAGGCCATCGCGAACCGACGGCTTTTTACCACGCTCTTCGGTGGCTAAAACCAGGTCGATTTTACGTGAATCCAGGTTCACGGCCGCTACCCGCACTTCGATACTGTCGCCTAAGCGATAACGCTTACCAGCGCGTTCGCCGACTAAAGCCTGTTGCACGGCATCGAAATGGTAGTAGTCATTTTCCAGGCTAGTGACATGCAGCAAACCTTCAATCAACAGATCGTTAAGGCGTACGAACAGGCCAAAAGAGGTCGCGGACGATATCACACCGCCGAAGATGTCGCCCACATGATCCTGCATGTATTCGCACTTGAGCCAATCATCCACTTCGCGGGTGGCGTCATCAGCGCGGCGCTCGGTCATGGAGCAATGTTCGCCCATGGCATCCATTTTTTCTTCGGTGTAAATGAAGCCGCCCTTATCGGTCACACTTTCTTGGGCCTGGCGCGCCAATACCGCTTTGATAGCACGGTGCAAAATCAAATCAGGGTAGCGACGAATGGGAGATGTGAAATGGGCATAAGCCGATAGCGCCAAACCGAAGTGGCCGCGGCAATCAGACTCATAAACCGCTTGTTTCATTGAGCGCAGCAACATGGTTTGAATAAGCTCAGCGTCCGGCCGGCCTTCAAGTTTGGACAACAGCTGAGTAAAATCTTTTGGCTCTGGCTCCAAACCACCACCCATGCTCAGCCCCAAGCCATTAAGGAACTGGTGGAAACTGGAAATTTTTTCTTCGTCGGGCAAATCATGCACCCGATACAGGCAAGGCACCTTATTCTTGTGCACAAATTTGGCTGCCGCAACGTTAGCCAAAATCATGCATTCTTCGATGATCATGTGCGCCGTTACCCGATGCAGCGGCACCACTTTTTCAATCTTGCGTTCGGCATTGAACAAGAATTTGGTTTCTTGGGTTTCAAACTCAATGGCACCGCGCTCATGACGCGCGCCCTTTAACGCCGTAAAGAGGTTATGCAATTCTTCGACATGTGGCAGTACATACTGATACTGCTCTCGAAGGGCGTTGTCGCCATCAAGCATCGCCTGCACCTTGTTGTAAGTCAGCCGCGCTTTGGAATGCATTACCGCCGGGTAGAACTTGTAACCGGAAAGGTTGCCTTTATCGGAAATGGTCATTTCACAAACCATACAAAGGCGGTCAACTTCTGGGTTCAAGGAACACAAGCCGTTAGACAGCACTTCCGGCAACATCGGGATCACCTGGGAAGGGAAATACACCGAGTTGCCTCTGTTGTAGGCTTCTTGGTCAAGACTGGTACCCAAACGCACGTAGTGGGAGACATCGGCGATAGCAACCCACAGCCGCCAACCACCCGACTTTTTCGCTTCACAGTAAACAGCATCGTCAAAGTCGCGGGCATCTTCACCGTCGATGGTAACCAATGGCAGCTCACGAAGGTCAACCCGGCCGGTTTTATCTTCTTCTTTGACTTCTTCCGTTAAACCGGCGATTTCGGCGTTAACTTCGTCCGACCAACTGTGCGGCAAGTCGTGGCTACGAAGGGCAATTTCGATTTCCATACCCGGTGCCATATGCTCACCGAGAATTTCAACAATTTTACCCACAGGGCTAAAGCGCATGCTGGGCCGCTGGGTTAATTCCAGCACCACCACTTGCCCGGCCCGGGCACCGCCTCTGGCTTCGTCAGGGATTAAAATATCCTGAGCAATACGTCTGTCATCTGGCACCACAAAACCGATGCCGTCATCGCGAAAATAGCGGCCAACCAGTTGCGCAGAGCGCGCTTCCAGTACCCGTACAATGCGCCCTTCCAGGCGACCGCGGCGGTCGGTTTTAATGGCTTGAGCCAGCACCAAATCGCCATTAAAGGCTTTATACATTTCGGTGGGAGACAAGTAGAGGTCTTGGCCGTCTTCCACTTTAACGAAGCCAAAACCGTCGGGGTGGCCTTGCACCCGGCCTTTGATCAGATCCATACGCTCGGTAAGGGCATAGGCTTTTTGGCGAGTGAACACCAACTGACCATCGCGCTCCATCGCCCTTAACCGCCGGCGCAGTCCTTCCTGCTGATCTTCATCATCTAACTGTAAATGCTTGATCATGGCGCGCAGACTTTGGGGCTTACCCAAAGCACGCATTTCTTCGATGATGGCTTCTCGGCTGGGGATGGGATTGTCGTAGCGTTCTGCTTCTCTGTCGGCAAAAGGGTCCGTGATTGGGTCGCGCATGGCGTGCTCACTTGCTGAGTTTGCAACCATTATACCCTTGCACCGCCAGTAACATAGTGTTTCTAACAATTGCTTGGGCAAGGCGTGAACAAAATGCACAATATAGGCCGCTTTTTTCCCTTATGGGTTTGACGACATGCATATGATGTCTAGGGTCGGCCGATTTTGGCTAATGGCCCTATTGCCGTTGGCAATTCTACTTTGGCAATTTACCGACTTTATGCCCAAGCTGACCGCCTCAACCTTCAGCTATTTGCTGTTGGCCATTGTTGGCTGGTACGGCGTGATTGCGGGCATTTACACCTTGCTAAGCTGGCCTTTCACCTTCGCCCTAAGGCGGTTTTCAGGCTGGCTAATGGTGCCGGTTGCGGCAATTACCGGGGCCTTATTGTGGGTGGATCTCGAGGTTTTCGAGCAGTACCGCTTTCATCTTAGCCCCTTTGTGTTTCAGTTATTTTTAAGCCAGCCTGGTGAGGTGATTGAATTCTCTTGGTTCACCTGGCTGGTCAGTGCAGGGGCTATGCTGCTGTCACTGCTGTTGTTTACGGCACTTTGGCGGCTAAGTCTGCGTCAGTGGAAACAGTGGCCAGTATGGAGCCTAATTATTATCGCTTTCTTAAGCGGTGAAGTTTGGCATGCCATTGCTGACGCCAGAGGTATGGATCACATCACCATTTTGACCCGTAACTTGCCAATTTATCAGCCCATGACGGCAAAACGCTTTATGGCAAGGCACGGTTGGGCCGTGGCGCATCCGACATCCGATGCTTTGAATGTCAAAGAAAAGGGCGCGCTACATTATCCACTGACCCCAGTGCAAGCGGCAAAGCAGCCAAAAATGAATGTGTTGTATTTGCTGGTTGATACCTGGCGCGCTGATGAGCTTACGCCGTCAGATACACCGAACGTTGAAGCCTTTTCCAAAACGCCGGATACCACCCGTTACTTTGACCATTTCAGCGGTGGCAATTCGACACAAGCCGGGATCTTCTCGCTCTTTTACAGCTTGCCAGCCACCTACTGGGCCGCTTTCGATGAAAGCCAGAAACCACCGGTACTGATGAACCTGTTTAAAAATGCTGGCTATCAATTTGGCGTTTATGGCTCTGCAACGCTGCGTAGCCCCGCCTTTGATAAAACCGTGTTTTCCGGGATCCGTCCGATCCACTCTGAAGCCGGTATTGACCGCCGCTGGAAACGAGACCACAAAGCCGTCAACCAGTTTGAACAGTTTTTAGATAACAGAGATAAAGCGAAGCCCTTCTTTGGCTTCTTGTTCTTCGACGGGGTTCATGCTTATGACTTTCCGGATAACTTCGACAAAAAAGTGAATCCGTACTGGGACAGAGTTGACCACATCAAGCTCAGCAACAGCTTCAATCCTAAGCCTTATTTTGACCGCTACCGCACTGCAGTGCGCTATTCAGACCAGCTAATTGGTCAGCTGCTGGGCTATATGAAGCAGCATCACTTGTTGGATAACACCATCATTATTATCAGCGCCGACCATGGTGAGGAATTTAATGAGCACCACATGAACTATTGGGGCCATGGTTCTAACTATTCAGACACCCAAACCAAGGTGCCGTTGGTGATCCACTGGCCGGGTAAAGAAGGCGGCGAGGTGCATTATCGGACCAGTCATTTTGACCTGACACCAACCCTGGCAACAAACCTGTTTGGGGTGAAAACGCCACTCAAAGACTACAGTGTCGGCAAGCTGTTATCCGACCCTAGCCCACGTAAGTGGCTTTTGGTCGGCAGTTATTACAACTACGCCTTGAAGAGCCCGAATGAATTGGTTGTGACCTACCCGACCGGGCAAACCGAAGTGATGGACAATAACTTACATCATTTAGACACGCAGCCACCGGCCGCCGCCATTAAAAAGGCCCTCAGCATGATGGGGCGTTTCTACCACTGATCGTTGGAAATACTGGCCAGTACTGTGGGCGGCACTTGCCGCTCCAGTCTGGCAACCAAGTTACGGGCTTGGCGCCATTGATGGTGGTCAGTGATGATGGCGTTTTTCAGTTCCCTAAGCGCCAGTTCTTTATCTTCCGGCGTGCCATAACCTTTCATGCTCAGGTCGGCAAAACGTAATACTGCCCTCAGGTTATGTTCCCGCACCGCCATTCTTAAAAAGCGCATGGCTCGGTCCATGTCCACTTGTACCCATTTGCCAGTAGCGTAGTAACGCCCCAACTGCTCTAGCGCTTCCGGTAATCCTTGGTCGGCGGCTTTTTCCATAAAGCCAATGCCTAAGCTCACGTTGGTTGGCACACAGACGCCATAGGCCAACATGTCGCCCCATAAATACTGATAGGAAGGAATTTTAGCGATTTCAGCGCGCGCCTGAATATCTTGCACCAACTGGCAGTCGTCTTTGCGAACCCGGCGTAAGTGGGTGTTAGCAGCAATAAGCTCCAATAGCTCGTCCTGGCCATAAACCTGAACGGGCTTTAGGTCCTCCGCAACCGCGGTGGTTGATATTGCCATAAGAAAAATCAGACTGCGGGCAAGCATAGATACCTCCACTCTCACTAGTCTATCGGCAATTTGGCGTTTTGCTTTAACAAAAAAGGCCACCCGAAGGTGGCCTTTGCCATAGCGGTGCGTCCTTATGCAAAAGGATGGCGCAGTACCATGGTTTCCATGCGGTCAGGGCCGGTGCTGATAATGTCGATGGGCACACCGGTTAGCTCTTCAATGCGCTTCACGTAGGCACGCGCATTGGCTGGCAAACCCTCAAGGGTCGTCACGCCAACGGTGCTTTCGCTCCAACCTGGCAGTTCTTCGTATACCAGCTCAATACCTTCAAACTCTTCGGCAGCCAGTGGCGAAACTTCAACCACGTTACCGTTAGGCAGTTTGTAGGCAGTACAAATTTTCACTGTTTCCAAACCGTCCAGTACGTCCAGTTTGGTCAAACAGAAACCGGTAATTGAGTTAATTTGCACAGCGCGGCGCATAACCACAGCGTCAAACCAGCCGGTACGGCGCTTACGGCCGGTAGTGGCACCAAACTCTTTACCCACAGTTCCCAGGTGATAACCGATCTCGCAATCAAGCTCGGTAGGGAAAGGGCCACCGCCAACACGGGTGGTGTACGCTTTTACGATACCCAGTACGTAGTCCAGGTGGCAGGGGCCAAAACCGGAACCGGTAGCAACACCGCCAGCGGTGGTGTTGGAAGACGTCACGTACGGATAAGTACCGTGGTCTACGTCCAGCAAGGTACCTTGAGCACCTTCGAACATAATAGGCTCGCCGGCCTTGCGGGCTTTATCCAGCAAGTCGGTGACATCCACGGTCATGTCTTTGAGGTATTCAGCAACCGCTTTGGCTTCTTCGAGGGTTTCTTCGAAGGAAACCGGTTCTACTTTGTAGTACTCGGTCAGCATGAAGTTATGATGATCCAGCACCTCTTTGAGCTTCTCGGCGAAACGCTCAGGGTGGAACAGGTCACCCACGCGCAGTGCACGGCGAGCAACCTTATCTTCATAAGCAGGACCAATACCACGGCCAGTAGTACCGATGGCTTTAGCGCCACGGGCCTTTTCACGCGCTTGGTCAATGGCGACATGGTATTTCAGAATGAGTGGGCAGGCCTCGGAGATCTTAAGACGCTCTTTAACCGGCACACCTTTTTCTTCCAGCATGGCGATTTCGTGCATCAATGCATCCGGTGCCAGCACTACGCCGTTACCAATCAGACATTGCACGTCTTCACGAAGAATACCGGAGGGAATCAGGTGCAAAACGGTTTTTTCGCCGTTGATGACCAGGGTGTGCCCCGCATTATGGCCGCCTTGATAACGGACCACATAAGCGGCTTTGTCGGTTAAAAGGTCGACTACCTTGCCTTTGCCTTCGTCACCCCATTGGGTGCCGAGGACCACAACATTTTTGCCCATTGTCTCTCTAGGAACGTTGCTTAAAAACAGATTCTACCAAAAAACCCCCGCTGGAATTAAGGCCTAATGTTTAACCATCCATGCCAAAAGGCCACCCAGCACCAGCATAACTACGCCTATTTGCCTGATTAAAGAGGATTTTTGCTGAGAAAGTTCGGCCATTAACTGTTGCCATTTTTTTGGCATCAGGGCTGGGCCAAGCCCTTCAAGGACCAACCACAGCGCCAATAGCTGAAGAAAAGTCATCATATATCGCTCAAGACCTTAAGGTTGATATCGGCCAATTCGTGGTATGGGGCAAAACCAAAACGCAAGCGATTGTCTCGGTGATCGGTTAGCAAACCTTGAGTGCGTAAGAAATCGGCAACCCGAGACGTCGTGGCCGCATCTGCCAGTGCAAAGGTTAAAAAGTGGCCATGATGGGTCAGGTCATTGGCCAGCAGCTGCTGGCTGTTGAGTTGCGGGCTGTCGATAATAGCCAGCTGCTTTAAAAAAGCCTGCTGTAGCATTTGAATATGGGCATGGACAGCGGCCACTTCGATGCCGTCGCGTTGCCACCAGTCAAACACCGCCAGTAATCGATACAACGCCGAAAAATCAAAGGTGGCACCGGCAAAGCGCATGCCGTTGTCGGCATAAACCGTTTGTTGGCCTCGGCTTTGAGCCAAGGCGCCAAATTCGGCATACCAGCCGGTAAAACGCGGGGCCAGCTGGCAAGCAGGAGGAACGGCCATGAAACAGCAGCCCTCCCCGCCTTGCGCATATTTGTAGCCACCTGCCAGGTAAAAAACGCGGCCGGCAAGCCGGCTTAAGTCGGTCGGTAAGGCGCAAAAGCCATGGTAGCCGTCAATGGCAATAATGCAGTCCGGGTCGGGAACGGCATTCACCATGGCGGCAAGATCGTTGACGGCAACCGCCGAGTTAAAAAACACCTGGCTGAAGAACACCATGTCCCAGCCGCCCTTAGCTGCTTGCTCTATAAAGCGCTGCTCAAAGCTGGCAAAAGGTTGGGTGGGCACTTTGACCAGTTCGATGTCGCCGGCTTCGGCTAAGCGCTGGCTTTGGCGAGTGAAAGAATGAAACTCGCTATCGGTGGTGAGTACACGGGCTTTTTTCCCACGGGGCAAACAGGAAAATAGCCGCATCACAAATTCATGGGTATTGGCCGCGAAAGCCAGCTGCTTTGGGTCCGGTAGCGATAACAGCCGCGCGATATGGCGCTGCAGCGCCGGTACTTTTTCGGCAAAGAAAAAGGCCCACTTTTCATCCGCCAGGCGGGCGCTGTCATCCCAATAAGCCAGTTGCGCTTCGCGGGTGACATCCGGCCAGAAGTGGTGACTGTGGCAAGCCATGTGTAGCTTGCCTTGGTGGTGGCTTAAAAAGTGCTGGTAATGCTGCTTGAGCATAACTCCCCCATTAAAAAGCCCGGCGAACCGGGCTTTTTACTTATTTGCTTTTATCTGGACTCTTCATGTAGCGGAAGAAGTCGCTGTCTGGCTTGAGCACCAGCACGTCATTTTTGCCGGTAAAGCTCTTCTTGTAAGCTTCAAGGCTGCGGATAAAGGCAAAGAACTCCGGATCTTTGTCGTAGGCTTTGGCATAGATCTGGGCGGCGGTAGCATCACCTTCGCCGCGAATAGTACGCGACTTACGTTCAGCATCGGCCAGCAATACTGTTACCTTAGCATCCACGTCGGCGCGAATTTCTTCGGCCTTTTCCTTACCTTCTGAGCGGTGTTTCTTCGCTACCGCATTACGCTCAGCACGCATGCGGTCAAAGATGGAATTGGAGATCTCGGTGGGCAGGTTAATTTGTTTAACCCGCACATCAATCACATCAATTCCCAGCTCCTTGGCACTTTCTTTAACCTGTTTGAGGGCATCGGCCATTACTTCGGAGCGTTCGCCAGAAACAATGTCGGTAATGGTACGGGTACCAAACTCGCTACGCAGGCCGTTGTTGATTTTGTTTTTCAACAAGGTCTCGGCGTTGATCATGCTCCCGCGGTTGGTGGAGTCATAGAACTTACCGAAATCCTGGATTTTCCACTTCACATAGGAATCAACAATCAGGTCTTTTTTCTCGGAAGTGACAAAGCGGTCCTGTTCGCCTTCCCAGCTTTGAATACGGGCGTCTAAACGCCGCACCGAGTCAATAAAGGGGGCTTTAAAGTGCAGGCCTGGCTTGTACACCACCGCCTGCCCGCTGGCATCGGTATTAACCCGCTGAAAGCGCAGCACCAAAGCGCGCTGGCCTTCAGAGACCACAAACATTGAGGAGTAACCCAGCAACACCACCAGCACAACAACAATAAACAGCAGCTTTTTCATGGCTTAGTTTCTCCCTGTGCGGCCAGCGTTACGGTTAACAGCGCGCGGGTCGGAACTGGATGAGTTCGAGTTCGAACTTGGCGCCTGGTTACGCTGTAACTGGTACAGCTCATCTAAATGGTCGGTATTGGATTTTTGCGAAGGCTGTTTGTCCATCAACTTATCGATGGGCAGATACATCATGTTGCCAGCATTACCGTCTACCAACACTTTCGAGCTGTTGCCCAGAACTTGTTCCATGGTGTCTAGGTACAGGCGTTCACGGGTCACTTTCGGGTGCGCCTCGTATTCGGGCAGCAACTTATCAAAGCGGGCCACTTCACCTTGCGCCTTTAATACCACTTGCTGTTTGTAGGCGTCAGCTTCTTGGGTGATCCGCGTTGCCTTACCGCGGGCAATGGGCTCCACTTCGCTGGCATAGGCTTCAGCTTCGCGAATGTAACGCTGCTCGTCTTCTTTGGCGGCAATGGCATCATCAAAGGCCGCTTTGACTTCATCCGGCGCACGGGCAGGCAAGAAGTTCACGTCTTCAATTTGAATACCAAGATGATACTGAGCAATAGTTTTGTTGATGAGATCCCAGGTATCGCGGCGCACTTGCTCACGGCCGGTGGTGATGATGTCATCCATGGTGGTATGACCCACCACGTAACGCAGGGATGCATCGGTCGCCTGGCTCAGCGAATCAACGGCGTTGGTGACGTTAAACAAGAAGGCCTTGGGGTCAACAATCTTGTATTGCACCTCAATTTGCACCCTGACCACGTTTTCATCTTTGGTCAGCATGAAACCGGAGGCGGGAATAGACCTGACGGTACGGGTATCAACAGCGTAAACCTTGTCGATAAAGGTAGGCTTCCAATGTAAGCCGGACGACACCGTTTCTTTGTATTGGCCCAGGTGCAGTATCACACCTTGCTCAGCATTCTTGATGGTGTAGAAACCCGAAATTCCCCACACCAGCAAAGCGATGACCAACACCACAACGATGGCACCCCAGGAGAAGCTGCTGCCACGGTTATTACCGCCAAACACACCCCCCATTCTGGACCCGAGCTTTTTCATCAGCTCATCGAAGTCGGGCGGACCCTGGTCGTTACCACGGGGCTTTTTGCCGCCCCATGGGTCCTTGTCTTTGTTATTGCCCGGCTCATTCCAAGCCATTGTCTTCTCCCATCAATTTTCGTTACTAGTGCACTTTATCAGTAGCATCTGAGACGATAAAGCGCTGCAAAGACCCTTGATTCTGCTTATCCAGTCGATGCCAATCCATCTGCGGCATGCGAACCCAAAGTTGCCAATGCCCCATCTCGTCGATCTCTTCCTTGACGACAGCCTGCATGGAGAACAACTCTGCGCGTAGTTTACCTTCCACGGGTGGCAAATTAAGGGTGCCAATAAAGGTTTCGTCGGCCATGCGTTCAGACAGTGCTTTGAAAAGCAGTTCCAAACCCAGGCCTTGTTGCGCTGAAACCCAAACCGCAACCGGCGTACCGTCATCACTGCGGTCTATACGCGGTGCCACGTCATCCAGTTTATCCAGCTTGTTGTAGACCATCAGCACCGGCACGTCACCTGCGTCAATTTCCGCCAAGACTTCATTAACTTGTTGGATATTATCGCTGGCGCGCTCATCGGCTGCATCCACCACATGTAACAATAAACTGGCTTCGCGGGTTTCTTCCAAGGTGGCCTTGAAGGCAGCGACCAAATCGTGGGGCAAGTGGCGAATAAAACCGACCGTATCGGCTAATATCGCCGGCCCTACATCGGCTAGCTGTATCTTGCGAAGGGTTGGGTCCAAGGTGGCAAAAAGTTGGTCAGCGGCATAAACCTCGGCGCTAGTCAGGGCGTTAAACAACGTCGATTTACCGGCGTTGGTGTAGCCCACCAAGGATATCGTTGGCACTTCACGGCGGCTACGGGCACGCCGGCCCTGCTCGCGCTGCTTGGCCACTTTTTCCAAGCGTTTTTCAATATGGTTGATCCTGTCGCGCAGCAAGCGGCGGTCGGTTTCCAACTGCGTTTCACCCGGGCCGCGCAGGCCAATACCGCCTTTTTGTCGCTCCAGGTGCGTCCAGCCCCGTACCAAACGGGTTGATAAATGCTTGAGCTGGGCCAGCTCAACTTGCAACTTACCTTCGTGGGTTCGGGCTCGCTGGGCAAAAATATCTAGGATAAGCGTGGTTCTGTCCAAAACGCGGCACTGGAATAATTGTTCCAGGTTCCGCTCCTGAGCCGGGCTCAGGGCATGGTTGAAGATCACTACCTCGGCGCCAAGCATGCGCACCGCTTCAGCCACTTCTTCGGCCTTACCGGTACCAATATAAAATTTCGGATGGGGAGCACTGCGGCGGGTAGTGAGTACAGCCAGGGTGGTAACACCCGCTGAGTCTACGAGCATTTTCAGCTCATCCAGGTCTTCCCGGTCAGACTCAGCGGAAAAGTCCACATGAACAAGGACAGCCTGTTCGCCTCCTTCGTAACGGTCAAACAAGCTTTTCTAACCTCTTAGGATCAGGCGCTCTCATCACTGCTAGGCGTACCGGTAGTGGTATATTGATGCATGGACACGGGACGTGCGGGCACCACAGTAGAGATGGCGTGTTTATAAACCATTTGGCTCACAGTGTTTTTCAGCAACACTACGAACTGGTCGAAAGATTCAATTTGTCCCTGCAATTTAATGCCATTAACCAGATAAATAGACACTGGTACGCGTTCCTTGCGTAATGCGTTCAGGAAAGGATCCTGTAAAGATTGCCCCTTAGCCATGTTGAAATTCCTTGTTGTGATTAGGGTAGTTATTTCAAACGATTAGACCGCGCTGTCCCCTAGTATGAACCATCATTCATTGGGGATCTAGTTCACAAAGCAGCGTGTCCAAATTATGCGAATGGCCGGTTTCCAACCGAAGAAGCGGCCACTTCCAGCCATTTAGCCACGTACTTTGTCTTTTGGCCAGTTGCCCCGTTGCAATAATCGCTTTTTCTACAGCTTCATCCAGACTACATTGCCCATCAAGGTACGCCCAGAGTTGCCGGTATCCGACGCATCGAACCGAGGGTAAATCTGGGTGCAAGTCGGACCTTTGATGCAGTGCTTTTACTTCATCGAGCAAGCCTTCGGCCATCATCTGATTGAAACGTATACGGATCCGTTCTCTTAATATAGAACGCTCATTGGGCATAATAGCCACCTGAACTGTCGGATATGTGAACGGGGTTCCGGACTGAGACTGTAACTGAGTCAGGCTCTGGCCACTGAGCCGGTAGACTTCCAAGGCGCGTCCAAGACGCTGCGGGTCGTTAACGTGAATTCGCTCGGCAGCACAGGGGTCAATACGAGCAAGCTCGGCATGCATTGCCGTCCATCCCCGTTCTTGGGCCTCTTGTTCTATTTGCGCCCGCACCGCAGGGTCAGCCTTCGGCAGTGGCGACAGCCCTTCCAGCAACGCCTTGAAGTACAGCATGGTACCACCCACCAACACCGGCATTTTGCCTTGTGACAGAGTGTTTTCAATGAGCGGCTGTACGTCGTCGACAAAGTCGGCAGCGGAATAACTTTCTGCCGGGTCAATGATATCGACCAAGTGGTGCGGGTAGCGGGCTTGCTCTTGTTGGCTGGGTTTAGCGGTGCCGATATCCATGCCTTTATAAATTAAGGCGGAGTCGACGCTAATAAGCTCACAGGGAAGACGGTCATAGAGCCCCATCGCCAATGCGGTTTTGCCCGATGCCGTCGGGCCCATCAACATCACAACCGGTAGGGTCATACTTTGTCCTTCAACAGCGAATGCAAATCAAGCGGCACCAAGGCGTCCTGCTGCTGACGATGATCCAACCCTTGCCATAGCGCCATGGCCTCTTGCCACCGATACTTGCGGGGCAATTGTGCCAAAGCGTCACTTAACGCCTTTAAAGGCGCATTGTCCATTGCCGCCAGCAGCGGCAATAGCCAGTGACTGACATCAAGTTCCCGCAAGGGTTCAGGCACGGCTTTGACCATCAAGCGCCCTTTGCCCGGCTGTTGCAGGGCGATGCCCCATTGTTCAAGCTGCGCTTGATGCTGCTGAGCGCTGTCGATAAGGGCCTCATCAACGGGAATATTGACCGGCAGCAACAACGGCTGTGAGGCGGCGCCTTTTTGCACCAAATCGGCGGCCTTTTGCGCACCAATGGGCAACAAGTCAGCAGCCATTAACTGCGCTTTTTGCGACAAAATAAGCCAGCGCCCGCGCTCTAAGTGAATAGGCGTATCGCCCTGGCTAATGCTAACGGCGGCTTCCGGCACGGGCGCTGGACGAACCGGTGCCTGCCAGCGCGCAAAGGCATCTAAGGCTTCGCTGACTTGCTGGCGACTTGCCGGTGCTGATGCTTGATAGCCTTGCCGGCCCGTCGCCCGGCCAGCGAAATGTGATTCACCGCTGTGGGCATCAGGCAGCCGTTCTTCACCAACACCTGCGCCCGAAAATGCCACCGCGGCATCAGCAACTACCTGCGCTAAGGCATCGCTCAGCGCTTTACCGATAAAGTCGTGCACCAGGCGTGCGTCATGAAAGCGCACCTCATGTTTTGCTGGGTGCACGTTGACATCAACAGCATTGGCCGGCAGTTCCACGAACAGCACATAGGCGCCGTGTTGGCCTTCACCCAGCAGTGGCCCATAGGCTTCTTTAACGGCATGGTTAATCAGCTTGTCACGCATCATCCGGCCATTGACGTAGCAATACTGCAAATCGGGATGATTGCGCGGCTGCTCGCTTATCCAGCCCCATAACCTCAGCTGCTGGTGCTGGTTATCAATGGCCAAGCAGTGGCGGCCAAACTCCTGGCCACAAACCACCGCCAGCCGTTGCAGTGCCTGCTCGGCATTGGCCGCCGGATACTGGCGCATCACCTTGCCGTTATGGCGAAGCACCAAGCCAACATCCATTTTGCTCAGGGCAATACGCCGTACCAGCTCATCAATATGGGCAAATTCGGTTTTTTCCGCCCGTAAGAATTTACGCCGCGCCGGGGTGTTAAAAAACAGGTCATGCACTTCAACGGTGGTGCCCACCGGGTGTGCGGCTGGCGTAACCGTTACTTCCATCTCCCGGCCTTCGGCCTGGGCGGCCCAAGCTTCGCTGGCATCCATGGTGCGGGAAGTTAAGGTTAGCCTTGAAACAGAAGACACCGACGCCAGCGCTTCACCGCGAAAGCCCAGGGAAAAGATGGCTTCAAGGTCGTCCAAGGTGGCAATTTTCGAGGTTGCATGCCGGCTAAGCGCCAAGGTTAATTCGTCTTTGGGGATGCCAGAGCCGTTGTCACGCACCCGAATTAACCGCTGGCCGCCTTTATCAATATCAATTTCAATGCGCGAGGCACCGGCATCAATACTGTTTTCAACCAGTTCCTTGACCACCGAAGCCGGTCTTTCGACCACTTCACCGGCAGCAATTTGGTTAGCCAGCCGCGCTGGCAAAATACGAATGGGCATCAGCTTGAAGGTATTGTCAGTTTTTGGCCAATCAACAGGGTATTGGAATGCAAACCATTAGCCGCCTTGATAGCCGCCACCGAGGTATTGTAGCGCGCAGCCAGTGCCGAGAGCGAGTCACCACTTTTCACCACATGCACCCGGTTATCTTGCTGGGCAAAAAGGGTGCCGGGGGGCGGCGAGGCGCTGAAGTATTCTTTCAAGGCCTTGGCTAAAGCATTGGCAATACGGCCCTGGTGATAACTGCTATTGAGGAGCTTTTCATCAGAAGGGTTAGACAAAAAACCGGTTTCAACAAGCACCGACGGAATGTCAGGTGCGGTGAGTACCCCAAGGCTTTTCGGCTGCGGGCTGTTTTTATGCAGCCTGGTGACCTTCGACAGCTCCTTTAGCATTAACGAGCCAATGTCTTGGCCCACCGAGCGGCTGTGGTCCATAGACATATCTAGTAACGCCTGGGCGAGATACTGCTCTTGCTTGGTGTCTTCAATCACTTCCGCGGCGCCACCTAATAGCTCAGAGTGGCGATCTTTCTCATCCACCCATTTGTTTATCACCCGGTTAGCTCTATTGGTATTAAGCACCCACACCGAGGCGCCACGGGGGCTGGTGGAACCGCCAATAGAGTCGGCATGAATAGACACCAGCATGTCGGCCTTTTTCTTACGGGCAATATCCGCGCGCTCTACCACGCCAATATAGTGATCGCTACTGCGGGTCATTACCGCTTTAATACCGGGAATTCGGTCTAAATCTACCCGCAACTTTTTGGCGATGGCGAGGGTGATGTTTTTCTCATAGACATGGCCTCGGCCAATGGAGCCTGGGTCGTGGCCACCGTGGCCGGGGTCAATGGCAATAATGATGTCGCGCCCGCGGGCGGGGGGCGTTATCGCTTGGGGCTTGGGCGCAGGTGCCACAGCCGCAGAGTGAACTTGGCCATTGCCGGTCAGGTCAATCACCAAGCGGTCACCGTTACCGTCACTTGGCCCAAGCGTAAAAAGAGTCACCTTGGCGCTGTGGGTCAGCTCCAAAACCAGGCGCAATTCGCCTTTTTGTTTTGGCGTGGAGGTACGGACCTTGGTCAGTAACCGTGAATCGCCCACCCGCAGCGGCAGCTTCATCTTGAGCTGGGTACTGCGTAAGTCGATAACCAAACGGTCAGGGTTTTTGAGGGAAAAATAGGAATATTCGGGCTTAGTGCCCACATCCAACACTACCCGGGTTTTAGCCTCGGTGGGCCAAATGCGTACTTCGTCTAGGCTGTTCGCCCACAGCGGCAGACAAACAATCCACAGTAGAAAGCCAGGTAGCCAACGCTTCATATTAAAAGGACAACCTCTCCAGGGTTTCTTTGCCAGTCGAACTCATGGCCTCAAGCTTAGCGGCCCGCCCCTGGTTCTGATAATCGAGAGACAACACCAGATCGGCAGCAGGCAATACGCCTTCGCCTTTTTGCGGCCACTCGATCAGGCAGATGCAATCTTTGCCAAAGTAATCGCGCACGCCCATGAATTCAAGCTCTTCCGGGTCAGAAAGTCTATAAAGATCAAAATGATATACCCTAACATTCGGCAACTCATAAGGCTCGACAAGGGTATAAGTTGGACTCTTGACACGACCTGAATGACCAAGGCCTTGAATAAGGCCTCGGCTCAGCGTTGTTTTGCCAGCACCTAGGTCGCCCAACAAGTGCAAGGTCATACCGGGCCTTACTGCCTTGGCCAAGGCTTGCCCCAATGCCACAGTGGCATCGTCGTTGGCTAAGTAAATGTCACGCATTAATGAGTTTCCGCACCCACACAAAAAGATCGCTGGCCAGAGTGCCTATCACTCCGGATTCGCCCGCTCTGCGTCCGGCTTCGCCATGAAGCGCAGCGCCTAGCAAAGCGGCATTGACCGGGCTTAACCCCTGCGCCAATAGCGCGCCAATGATACCAGAAAGCACATCTCCCATGCCTCCCACCGCCATGGCCGGGCTTCCTACCGCCAGCAGCCAGATATTGTTGCCATCGCACACCAAGGTGCCGGCACCTTTTAATAGCACCACCGACTGGTAACGCGCGGCCAAGGCCCTGACGGCGCCAGGCCGGTCGGCCTCAATATCTTGAATGGTGGTTCCCAGCAAGCGCGCCGCTTCCCCTGGGTGCGGCGTTAACACGCTATTGGGTACCGGCCTTGGATGAGCAGCTAGCAAGTTCAAAGCATCCGCATCAATCACCTTGGGTACCGGGTAGCTCAGGGCCTTATCGAAGAAGCTCTGTGCCCAGGGGTTTTGCCCCAAGCCGGGCCCCACCGCTACGGCGCGAGGGGAAAAGGCGTCGTCTGGCCATTGCTCAGCGCCCACCACCATCAATTCTGCTGCTTCCAGCATGACCGCCAGCGCACTGCCCGGATGCGTAAAGACTTTCACCAACCCGGCACCGGTGCGAAGGGCGGCATGTCCTGCCAAGCGAATGGCGCCGCTCATCCCCAAGTTGCCCCCCACTAACAGTAAGCGGCCGCTGTCACCTTTATGGGCGGTGAGTTTTCGGGTGGGCCGCAGTGCGGTAAGGGTATCGAAATCACAGGCGGTTATCGCCACAGTGGCATTGGGGGATAGTTCCAAAGTGGCCAGCCAGGCTTGTTGCCAAGACGCCCGCCCCTGCCCGGTCAAAAGCCCCGCTTTGGGGAAAATAAAGGTCACCACCGCGGCCGCCATAAAGGCAGGCCCCCACCAATGGCCGGTGTCACTTGCCAAACCGCTAGGCACATCAATCGACAGTATCGGCAGCGCCGTTTGCGCTAAAAATTGCTGCAAGGGCTGTACCTTGCCACGTACTTCGCTGTTAAGGCCCATACCGAGTAGGCCATCTACCACCACATCGGCCAGACACGGCTGCGGCAACTGGGCCAGCAACTGGCCACCTTTTTGGTAAAAGGCTTCGCATGCCTGGCGGGCTTCTGCTGCTTTGGGGTCGCCGCTGGCCACCAGCGTCACTTGCAAACCGTCTTCCACGGCGTGGCGGGCCAGAACATACGCATCGCCGCCATTATTGCCGGAACCGGCCAATACCAATAGGTGTTTGGCATCCGGCCAGCGCTGGCGCAATAACGAATAGGCCGCCAACCCGGCGCGCTCCATTAGCTGATAAAGGCTAAGGCCAGCGGCCTCAGCCAGTGATTTTTCCAACACTTTTAATTCGGCCGCTGTCGGCAAAGGGCTCGGCAGCGCTTTTAATAAGGGAGTTAACATAACCACCTCCTCACGCTTTCTATTGAGCTTACCAACACCTGCGCCGCTGGCCCACAATGAAAGTGGATATGCTACCCTGCGCCCAAGAGCGACAAGGGCCTGACTGTGACCGATTTCCACCAACTTGCCGATGACATTAAACGCTGGGGACGCGAGCTTGGCTTTGCCGAGGTTGGTATTACCGATACCAACCTCAAGAGCCATGAAGCGGCGCTGCAGGCTTGGTTAGACGCCGGTCACCATGGCGAAATGGACTACATGTCTCGCCATGGCATGTTAAGAGCAAGGCCAGATGAATTGCTTCCCGGCACCTTGCGGGTGATAAGCGCGCGCATGGATTATCTGCCCCCCAAGGCACGCTTTGGCGAAATTTTAGGTAATGCAGAAAAAGGCTATGTGTCGCGCTACGCCTTGGGCCGCGACTACCACAAGCTGCTGCGCAGTCGCCTTAAAAAACTTGGCGAACGCATTCAAGAGGCCTGTGGCGACCTGCAGTTTCGCCCTTTTGTAGACTCAGCGCCGATCATGGAAAGGCCGCTGGCTGAAAAAGCCGGCCTTGGCTGGGTGGGTAAACACAGCTTGCTGTTAAATCCCGAGGGTGGGTCTTTTTTCTTTCTCGGCGAATTGCTGGTGGACTTACCGCTGCCAACAGACGCCGCCTTTGGCGAAGAAAAATGCGGGAAATGCGTGGCCTGCATGACCATTTGCCCAACCCAGGCCATCGTAGAGCCTTATGTGGTTGATGCCAGACGCTGTATTTCCTACCTCACCATCGAGCTCAAAGGTGCCATTCCCGAAGCGATGCGGCCACTGATTGGCAACCGCATCTACGGCTGTGACGACTGCCAGCTGATTTGCCCCTGGAACCGTTTTGCTCACCTCAGCCAAGAGCCGGACTTTGCGCCAAGAAGCGCCTTGCATGCGCCAGATTTGTTGGCGCTGTGGGCCTGGGATGAAAACACCTTTTTGAAAATCACCGAAGGCTCCCCTATCCGCCGCATTGGCTTTGAGCGCTGGCAACGCAATATTGCCGTCGCCCTTGGCAATGCCCCGCCAAGCGCGGCCATTATCGATGCCCTCAATAGCCGCCTAGCGGGCGCCAGTGAACTGGTGGCCGAACACATCACTTGGGCACTAAAGCGTCAGCAGCAACCCACCAGCAGCATCAATAACGGGCAGCAAAAGGCCCGCTTGGTGCGGGCCATTCATAAAGGTTTGCCAGACAGCGCTTAAGACTTAGGTACAGTCATTTCACGGGTCCAGACAATAATGCCGTTGGCCAGGGTCATTACCCGCAAGCGCAGGGTGTTACCGTCTTCGCGAATTTGTCCGTACAGCAAGTATTGATGGCCACCTTCGCGGCCAGCTTGGCGCGCTGCCAGCAAATCAAAGCCATCGGCACTGGCAGAAAGGTCGGCCACATTACGGCCATCTTGGCTAAGTTGGTTGATAACCTTCTCAGTGAGCGCCTGGGTGTCGATACGGCGGTTGGAATAGTTAGCCACTTTCACCACCGCCACATCCCCTTCGGGCAAGGTGGCGGCCAAGCCTTTCAGCGCCGTTGCCATTTCATCATTTTGAGCTGCCGGTTTATTGGCGGGTGGCTGTTCTGGCGGCCTAACTCCCGCGCTGCTACAACCTGCCAGCACCAATACCAAGCCCATGGCTGCCAATCTCATCGTCTGCATGCCTTTCCTCCTAGGAGTAGCTTGCTAATGACAGCATTAACTTTTGATGAATTATCACCTGTTCGAAAGCCAGCCAACAGTGACTGTTGGCTGGCACGGGGACTTTTCTTCTTCGCCGGTAATGACGATAGAGACATCAATTTCTCCGTTTCTAACTGGCGCACAGCGTCTTATAAATCCTGCATGCGCATGGTCTGGTGCACAAAGCGGTGCTGAATATCCTGGGCCGAGCTGAGTAAGCCTTCAAGAAAGGTTTTACTTTCCTGGCTTGGGCATTGGGGCACCAGCGCCTCAATATCCGCCAGCAACTTATTGTCCAGCGACAATGCCAGTTCCAGCACATCTTCTTGGGTTGCATTAGCTTTTATATCGACATAAGTCAGCGATTTATCAAAATGACTGTCGATAGCGTTATCAAACCAGGTATCCAAAGCCTCCCCTGGCGTTTTCAATACACTGGCGTAGTCGTCAGAAACTTTTTTCTCATGGTCGACCAAGTAATGCAGCATCATCCGGGTGCGTTCAGCGTCGGCATTATCGGCCAACCGCTGATAAAGCTTACTTAGCGCAAAATGCGATTCACAAAGGTGGTTAACAAGATCACGAACAGTTTTAAAGCGCATGACAGTCTCTCCTTGATGTTCTTGGGCGCAACTCAAGCCAGCATGACCTAGCCAGCAAGCAAGTCAAGCTTGCCAATATTTATGGTCAAAAAACCTTCACCTTTCAGACACCTCGGCGAAACCCCCTTGTCACACCCGTCCACCAAAATGCCGAAAATTCAACGTGTTTGAGACGTTCACAATGACAACCAATAATTATTTGCTACCCAGTTTACTGACCTTAAGTATCAGCGCTGCTCTATGCCAGACCGCACATGCCGACGACAGTTCCGCCACCGACAGTAGCGATTCAAAAACTGAGACCATTTCGGTGGTTGGTACCCGTATCGCTTACGCCAACAACAGCACCACTGAAGATACCAAAGCCTTTACGCCGTCCATGTCCAGCGTCAACGACCTGTTAGACATGTTGCCCGGTGTTAGCGTCGGTGAAGGTGGCGTTTTTGGTAGTGACGATTGGTCCACCACCATCACCATGCGCGGTTTTACCCTTAATGGCTCAACGCACCAGCTAGGGATGACCGTTGACGGTGTACCTAACGGCGGTTCTACTTACGGCGGAGGCTCTAAAGCCAACCGCTTCTTAAGCACCGAAGACACCGGCCGCGTTGAGGTGATGCAGGGTACTTCGGATGTCTCTTCCCCGTCCCTCGACGCCCTCGGCGGTACCTTTAACTATATTTCTGCAGCGCCCAATGAACAGCGTGGCAGCAAAGTGTCTGTCACCACCGGTGACGACGATGCCCGAAAATACTACCTGCGCTACGACACCGGCCGCATTTTTGATGGCACCACCACCAGCTATTTAAGCTTGTCCCATAACAACAACAACCGCTGGATGCAGGAAAGCGCCAACATTCAAGGGGCTGACGACCTTTATGCCTCCTATAAAGCGGTAAGCGAGTTGAACTGGGCCACGGTTACTAGCCGTATCAGCTACGACGATGTTGATGAAAGTAACTACAACAGCGTCAGCCTCGCACAGTTTAATGAAGACCCAACCTGGGACCGCCTCACCGGCAACTGGACCGGTAACCCCGAGCTTGACCAAAACTACGCGGCGGCCTGGCGCACCCTTCGCAAAAACACCCTGGCTTACATGCGTTTTGACATGTCGCCCAGCAACAACACCCGCCTGGTAATAACGCCTTATTATCACCACATGACCGGGCGCGGCGACTGGTTGCCACCCTACCTGGTAGAAACCAACGGCAGCGGCAGCGTGTTAACCGACACCGATGGCAATGCTTTAACCGCCTATTGCCAAGACAGCTCAGGTAATTACATTACCGACGAAAGCCAGTGCACCAGTAGCGACAGCTATTTGTCGAGCTATCGCCACACCCACTACCGCAAAGACCGTTACGGCTCTACTGTGAAGTTGAACTGGGATCTTTCTGCCTTTAACACCTTAACCACCGGGCTTTGGGCTGAATATTCCGACCGCCGTGAATACCGCGACTGGCACCAGGTTATTGACCCTGCCACCAGCATGGAATACGACCATAACGCCTACTATCGCCAGTACGATTACGACTATATCCAAAACACCAGTAACTACTACGTGCAAGACAAATGGATACTGGGCCCGGTGACCATTAACGCCGGTGTGCGCCAGTTCTTTGTCAACATCAAACAAAAAGACAACCAGCAAGGCGGCAATGAAGTGGCATCGCTAACCAGCGACTCAGATCTGCTTCCCATGTTCGGTATCGTTTGGAGTTTTGCCCCAAGCTGGGAAGTCTATTCTGGCTACTCAGAAAACTACAAAGCCTTGGACGACAGCCTGTTATCCAGCGACTTGGACATTTCCAGCCTCAAACCGGAAACGGCGAAAAACATCGATTTGGGCCTGCGTTACTTCGGCCAGAACTTGACCGTAACCACGGCGCTTTACCACATTAAATTTGATAACCGCATTACCGAAATCGACCAGAACATTGCCAGCGGCATTGATTACCTGGGCGAGTCTGACAGCGAGTATGTCAACGTGGGTGGTATTGAATCGCAAGGCTTTGAAGGCAGCCTGAGCTGGGATATGACCACTAACTGGAACCTCTACAGCTCTCTGACCTTTAACGACTCTAAATACACCGCCAACAGTTTGATGGACGTTAACGATGCCTACGTTGACCTGCACAACAACGAAGTGGGTGGCTCGCCGCGCAAAATGGCAGTGGTGTCATTGAACTACAAAGAAGGCGCCTATCGCGGCGGTATTGAGGCCAAATATACCGGCTCTTACTACGGCGACTATGAGAACCAAGACACCATTCCTTCCCACACCATTAGTTCGCTTTACGGCGGTTATCACATCGATTTGGGCAGCAAGGATCTGAAGTCTTTGGACCTGTCGCTGAACATTACCAACCTTACCGACAAAGCCTATCTGGCTGGCGGTAATGACGGCAGCTACTACATCGGTGCCGGCCGTACCGTTACCGCCACCGCCTCTTTGGCCTTCTAACCCCCACCCCGGCGTGTTGCCGGGGTGTCTTTTTTTGCCGTAGAAGGAAAACCGCCATGGTTGATTTAAACCGTCGCCGCTTTTTACAAGCCACGTCTTTAGCCGCTGCTGGCCTTGCCACGGCGGCTGTTTTGCCCGCCAGCATTCGTCAAGCACTGGCCATTGAGCCAGCCCGGGAAACCGGCACCATTAAAGACGTCAAGCATGTCGTTATCTTCATGCAAGAGAACCGCTCTTTTGACCACTATTTTGGCGCCATGCGTGGTGTGCGTGGCTTTGACGACCCAGCCGCGATGCAAAGCCGCCCAGGCCGGTCGGTGTGGCAGCAACACACTGCCAAAACGCCTGCGCCGGTGCTGCCTTTTCATTTAGACAGCCACAATACCTCGGCCCAAACCATGCACGACCTTAACCACGACTGGCGTGGTCCCTTGAGTGACTGGGCACAAAATGACGTTTGGGCAACGCAGAAAACCGCGATGACCATGGGCTATTTCAAACGCGACGACATGCCGTTTTACTACGCGCTGGCCGATGCCTTTACCGTTTGCGACGGTTACCATTGTTCGCTGTTTGGCCCCACCAATCCGAACCGAATGTTCCTTTGGACCGGCACCAGTGGCCTGAGTGTGGGTAACAACGGCGAGCAAGCCGTCGCCAATAAGGACGACGGCAACTGGACTGCCGATATGGACCGTGACCACAGTGAGTTCAGCCCTTATCAATGGACCACTTATGCCGATCGTCTCGATAAAGCCGGGGTGAGCTGGCAGATTTATCAGGAATACGACAACTTCGGCGATAACGCCTTGCAGTCGTTTAAACAATTTCGTGGCCTGAACCATAACAGCAGCCGCTATCAAAAAAGTCGGGCCTGGGTTGCCGGCTCCAGCGCCGAAAATGCCGCCGCCTCAAGGGGTGAGCATCTGGTGGCCGCTTTTGCCAAAGACGTGAAAGAAGGCACCTTACCAGCGGTATCCTGGCTTATTGCCCCTTATGTGTTGTCAGAACATCCCGAGGCCTCTCCTGGCTACGGCGCCTCATTAACCGCCCGGTTGTTGGAAGCATTAATGGCCAATCCTGAGGTCTGGTCAAAAACGGTGTTCTTACTCAACTACGATGAAAACGGCGGCTTTTTCGACCACATTCCGGTACCGGTGCCGCCCATTCATGGCGAAATGGGTAAAAGCAATGTGGCGATGACTGGCGAGAGTTATCACGGCGAGGCAGTTGGCTTTGGGCCACGGGTGCCGATGATGGTGATTTCCCCCTGGAGCCGTGGCGGCTGGGTCAATTCACAACTGTTTGACCACACCTCGGTACTGCGTTTTCTAGAGCAGCGCTTTGGCGTTGGCGAACCGAACATTTCGCCCTGGCGGCGCGCCGTGGCCGGGGACTTAACCAGCGCTTTAGACTTTGCCGGTAAAGACCCTGTTTGGCCGACCCTGCCCAACACCGAGCATTACATCGGTGCAGTCGACAAGGCCGCCAAGCTGCCGGCACCCAGTTTGCCGCCAACCGCGAAAATGCCCCGCCAGGAAAGCGGCCAGCGCCCGGCTCGCGCCCTGCCTTATGCCTTTGATGCCAAGCTGGCAATAGACGCAGGCCAGTTACAGCTGTCACTGGAGAACCACAGTGCGGTGGCCGTCGCGCTCAATGCTTATGACCGCCAGGCAACGCAATCTCCGCGCTTTTACACCGCCGCGGCCAACACCACCATCAATGACAGCTGGCCGATAACCGAGAAGGTAGACTGGGCAATACACGGCCCTAACGGCTTTATGCGCCAATTTGCCGGCCACCCAGCGGATAAAATGCAGGCAGAGCTTAACCAGCGCAGTCAGGATAGCTTGGAGCTGGTGTTGGCAAATCATGGCAACACCCTGCTAGAAGCCAGGCTTGAAAACCGCTACCGCCATCAAGAGCAACGGCTAAAGCTAAGCCCTGGGCAGCGTAAAACGCTGACTATCGCTATCGACCAAGATGCCCATTGGTACGACTTGGCCCTTAGCCTGCCAGCGAAGCCCCATTTTGCCCGGCGTTGGCGTGGCCATATTGAAACCGGTAAAGCCAGTTATTCCGACCCCGCCCTTGGCGCCTGATAACGCCAGACACAAAAAAGCAGGCCAAGTGCCTGCTTTTTATAATTCCACCAGCTGGTTTTGGGCTCGCCCTTGCGACTTACTTTGATAAAGCGCGCCATCGGCGGCTTCGACTAACAATAGCGCCGTGGCCTCGGCGGTCGGTATTTGTGTGGCGATGCCGATACTCACCGTGACCTTGTCACTGACATCGGACTGGCTGTGCGCTAACCCCAACGCCGCTATCACCTGCTGCAAGGTATCACCGACTTTTTGCGCGCCTTGGGCGTCGGTATAGGGCAACAGGCAGGCAAACTCTTCACCGCCATAGCGGCACAATAAATCCAAAGGCCGTTTCAGGGCGCTTTGTAGCGCCTTTGAGGTCTGACGCAAACAGTCATCCCCGGCCAGATGGCCATAGCAGTCGTTGTAACGTTTGAAAAAGTCGACATCAATCAGCACCACCGTTAGCGGTTTATGTTCGCGGCGGCACATCAGCCAGTATTTTTTTAACTCCTCGTCAAAGCGCCGCCGGTTGGGTACCCCTGTCAGGCCGTCAAGCAATGCCATGTTGCGCATAAAATCGTATTGCAGCTTTAACGCCACTTGGCTTTTAACCCTGGCTCTGACTATCACCGGGTTAATGGGTTTGGAAATGAAGTCCACGGCGCCCAGTTCAAAACCGTACGCCTCGTCCATATCCTCATTTTGCGAGGTAACAAAAATGATGGGGATATCGGCGGTAGTAGGGTCTTTTTTTAAGGTTTGGCAGACCTGATGGCCAGAGATGTCCGGCATCATCACGTCCAGTAAAATCAGATCGGGTTTTTGGGTTCGCGCCTGTATTAAGGCTTGTTCGCCAGAAGTAGCGAACAGGCATTCATACTCGTCCTTAAATATTTCATTTAAGGCGCGGATATTAATGGGCTGGTCATCCACGACAAGCAGCCGGGGGCGACCGACAAATCCCGGTAACCTCTCCTGCATGTGGTTCAGCACGGTAACTTCTCCTTGATAAGCGCAAGTTGACGAGCAGCCAGTTCAAAATCCATGGCGTCCGTCGCTTGTTGTAGCGCCTTGGCTTCGGCGGTAACGGCCGGCATATCAGCCAGTTGCGCCATCAGCAGTTCCACTTTATCCAGTGCCTGTAAGTTACTGCTCTCCAGCAAGGCCTGTAGCTGTTCAATATTCGCTGCGAGGTCTTGAGTGCTGGCCGCGGCGGCGGCGATGGGCAGTTCATCCTCGGGTAACAGGCGCTGGATCTCAGCGTAGTTGCGCTCTGCCGATAGCCGCAAATTTTCAACCAGTCCCGGCGTTAATTCTTGGCGCTGGGCAACAGTTTCAGCAGCTTTGAAGGCGGCCTCTAATTGCTGGGCCAGTTGCTGCAAATCGCTCAGGCCAGCCGTACCGGCAGAACCTTTAATGGTATGCAGTGAGGTTTGAATAGCGGGCCAGTCACCCTCGGCGACCTGCTGTGACAACTGTTCGGTTAACGCCATAAAGGAAGGTAAAAAATCGGCCAGCAATCTTTTATAAAGCCGAACATTGCCACCAAAACGCTCCAAAATTGGCGCCAGCTCGGGCGGTATCTGTGCCGTTTTTTTAGCCGCCAAAGCTTTTTGACCGGTGTAGCGAAGCACCGCTTCCACCACTTTGGGTAAGTCCAAAGGTTTGCCAAGATGGGCATTCATACCGGCTTCAATACAGGCTTGCTGGTCTTCGGCACTGACATTGGCAGTCATGGCAATAATGGGCAGCTGTTGAAAACGCCCGTCGCTACGAATACGGCGGGTTGCTTCCAGGCCATCCATACCGGGCATTTGCATGTCCATCAGCACTAAATCAAAGGCCCCACCTTCCATCACCCGCGAAACCCCTTCCATGCCATCACCGGCAATATCAACAATAGCGCCTTCCCCCGCTAACAATTCTGACGCCACCATCTGGTTGAAGTGGTTATCTTCAACCACTAACAGTCGCAAGTTATGAAGGGGTAACGCCGCAGGCATGCCTTTTAGCGCGCTGGGCTTTTGCTGTTTTTCCGCTTTTTGCTGCACATGGGTAATGCTGTCGACCAGCTGATGCGGCAACGCCGGTTTCGCCAGGAAAGAATCCACAGGTGACTGGTCATTAAAGACCGGTAGTTCGTCGTGGGCGGCGGCGCTAATTAAAATAATGGCCGGGGTTTTATTAAGGCTAAGTTCTTGGCGAATACGCCGCGCCGACTCAATGCCATTCAGGTTTGGCATCAACCAGTCCATCAATACCAAGTCAAAACCGGCACCTTGCTGGTCAGCCTGGCTGACTGCGGCAATGGCCTGTTGGCCGTCGGTTACGGTACTGACTTTAGCGCCAAGATAGCGCAAGGTAATATCCAGCAATTTTCGGGCTACCGGGTTGTCTTCGACTAACAAAATCGACATTGGCGGCAGTGACAATGGCGGCGCTTCGCCAAAGTCTTTATCTATCGCCAACTCAAGCTCAAACCAAAACCGGCTGCCCTGGCCCAAGGCGCTGTCAATTTTCAGCTCGCCCCCCATCAGCGACACCAAGCGCCGGCAAATCACCAGCCCTAAACCGGTGCCGCCATAGCGGCGGGTGGTGGAAGCCTCGGCTTGGGTAAAGCCCTCAAAAATGCGTTGCTGCTGATCGGGGCTGATACCAATGCCGGTATCGGTTACCGAAAGCCGCAGTTGCACCTTGTCGTCATCGACATGGGCCTGCTCAACCTTCACCACAACTTCACCCTTATCGGTGAACTTAATGGCGTTACTGGTGAGGTTAATAAGCACCTGTTGCAGGCGTAATTGGTCACCTATCAGGCTCGGCGGGATCTCGGGGTCAAAATCAAACAATAATTCGATAGGTTTGCTGCGAAGGTTGGCTGACATTACTACCGCCAAGTCTTGCATTAGCCGACTCATTTCAAATGGATGCGGGTCCAGCTCCAACTTACCGGCATCAATTTTCGAGTAATCGAGGATATCGTTAAGTAGCGCCAGTAGCGATGTGGCAGCAATTTGCGCCTTGCTGGCATAGTCTTCTTGGCGACTCGACAAGTTGGTTTTGTGCAGCAGCTGCAGCATGCCTAATACCGCATTCATCGGCGTGCGAATTTCGTGGCTCATATTGGCCAAAAACATCGACTTGGCGGCGTTAGCGGCGTCGGCCTGTTCTTTGGCAACAATCAGGCTTTCACGCAGCTCCCTATCCACCGTAATGTCACGGTTAATACCGGTGACTTTTACCGGTTTGCCATAAATATCATGCTCTACATAGGCTCCGGCTTGCAGATAGCGGACCTGGCCATCAGGCAAAACAATGCGAAATTCCGGGTCATAGTCATCACCAAATTTAATTGTGTTATCAAGACCCTGGCTGACTAGCGGCAAGTCTTCTGGCAGTACCCGCTGTTCCCAATCGCTAAAGGCCACCTTATGCGGAGCGCTCTGGTTTGGTTCCAGCTGATAAAGTGCGAACATTTTTTCGTTCCACTCCATCTCCTGGCTATGAATATTCCAGCTCCAGATCCCAAGCTCCGCCGTTTGTGATGCCATCAATAAGGTATGGGTGGTGGATAACAGCTCGTCGCGGGCTTGTTCGAGTTCTTCTGAGGACCTTTTCAGCTCTGAAATATCAGACGCAACCCCAAGGTAGCCGGTGATAATGCCTTCTTCATTGCGAATGGCGGTCACCACCAAGTTGATAGGAAAAATGCTGCCATCCTTGTGGCGATATTGCCATTCGCTGGCCTCAGCCCCTTCATGGGTGGCTTTGTAAGTAAAAACTTCAAAACCAGAGATAGGCTGCTGGTATTTCACCGACATTGCTTCAGCGCGTTGGCGAATTTCCTCTTCCAGATGAAACAGCACCGGCGATTGCTTGCCAACTACCCGCTCAGCCTTGTAACCCAGCAGGCGCTCAGCACCGGAATTAAACAGGGTTATGGTGCCCTCGGTATCGGTGGCAATGATGGCAAACTCGGAAGCCGCCGACAGCACGTTTTTAAACAGCAAATTGACATCAGCCAGTTCGGCGGTACGGGCAGCCACTTCCCGTTCCAAGTTGCTGTTTAGCTCCCGTATCCGCGCTTCATTGGCCTTTTGGTGGGAAATATCTCTGACCGTTTTCGAGGCGCCAATCACCTGCCCTTCCGGCGAAAAAATGGGTGACACCGATACCGATACCGGGATCTCGGTGCCATCTTTTTTCGCTCTGATGGTTTCAAAAGAATAAATCGATTCCCGATGACGCACCTTGGCCAAGATCTGCGCTTCTTCACCTTTAAAACGTTCGGGGATCACCAAATCAATAATGTAGTGGCCGATGGCTTCGTCGCGGCGGTAGCCAAAAATGCGTTCAGCGCCGGCGTTCCAGCTGGTGACCTTGCCTTCCAAGGTTTTACCGATAATGCCGTCATTGGAGCTTTCAACAATGGCCGCTATTTTGGTGCGCTCGCTGTTAAGACGCTTGGCATTGCGATAGCTGGTCAGCAGGGCGGCCACCAGGGTGCTTATCAACAGCGATAACGAGATCCCAAGTAAAGCCGTTAGCACCGGCGACATCAGGTGCTGTTGCTGTAAAAAGGCCGGCAGCACCGATAAGGTCATTTTCCAGGTTCGCCCTAAAAATGCGATATCGCGGCTAAAGGGATACATGCCGGCAGTGGTGGCCGTACTGAAAAAAGGCTGCGGATGCAGAGCATCGGTGACATCGGTTAATTGCAAACGCAAGCGGTTGCCATCCAGCGGCATACTGGCCATCACCTCGTTAATATTCAGCGGTACCAATACCCAGCCCAAAAGCTGTTCGCGGCGCAGGGCCTCTGACGTCGGCGTTTTAGCCTGCTGGTAAATGGGCAACATCATCAAGAAACCCTGATGATTTTGAGAAGGTTGATCAATTAAATTAATAGGAGCGGTGAGCATTGGCTGACCAGAGTCAGCAGCTAAGTCTGCCGCAAGGCGGCGGCTGGGGTTTGAGGCGATATCAAAGCCGATAGCGTTAAGGCCGTAATCGGTTGCCGGTTCCATCAGTTGCACCACATAGAGGTCTCCCTGATGAGGCTGCTGGGTAATGATTTTGAAATTCGGCCAGTCGCCTTGCCTTTCCGCTGCTACAAAAGCGGCCAACTCATTGCGTTTAACGACCCGGACAAAGGCAAAACCCCTGGCACCAGGAAAATCGTTTTTCAGATTTTGAGAAAGCCCAAATTTATGAAAATGGCTGCGATCAAGGCCATTATTTTCGGCCATCAATACCGCAATTCTCGCCCCTTGCAGGCCGACCTTATATTGATTGAAACGATCGAGAAGGGATGTAAAAACCGGATCAGCCGCTTCTTTCACTGCGGTAGCAATGTGTTTTTGGTTATCAATTCTTACCGCAACAACAGCGACAAAGGTAAAGGTTAAGCAGATAAAAAGGGTGAGCAGCACCCATTTTTCTTTAAGCGGTAGCAATACACTTTTGTTCACTTTGGCGCCCTCCATGTGGCGCCGGCAAGACTCACAAGCGACATCCTCACTCCCTTTTCGTTGCCACCTAACACCAGAGCATTGCCACCCTAAGGCCGAACAGCTAACTGGCTGTTTTCGAAACAATCAAAGTGTAGCCAAGGATTGAAAGCCTGCTGACGCGCCATTTTTTTCCCTTTTGCAGCAATGCCAGAATAAAACCGGCAAAAGCGAGCATTAGGAAAAGCACAGACGATAAAAGGCCGTCACTCGGACGGCCTTTTTGTATTTGGAGCGGGAAACGAGACTGACTGGGCCGACATTCGGCTCGCGGCCCTTCCACTGGCACTGTGAATACCATGGTAGTTATTGGTATTAGCGAATATCGATAAGCAAAAAGGCCGTCACTCGGACGGCCTTTTGTATTTGGAGCGGGAAACGAGACTGACTGGGCCGACATTCGGCTCGCGGCCCTTCCACTGGCACTGTGAATACCGTGGTAGTTATTGGTCTTAGCGAATATCAAAAAGCAAAAAGGCCGTCACTCGGACGGCCTTTTGTATTTGGAGCGGGAAACGAGACTGACTGGGCCGACATTCGGCTCGCGGCCCTTGCCGCTGGCACTGTGCACACCGTGGTAGTTATTGGTATTAGCGAATATCGATAAGCAAAAAGGCCGTCACTCGGACGGCCTTTTGTATTTGGAGCGGGAAACGAGACTGACTGGGCCGACACTCGGCTCGCGGCCCTTGCCGCTGGCACTGTGAATACCATGGTAGTTATTGGCATTAGCGAATATCGATAAGCAAAAAGGCCGTCACTCGGACGGCCTTTTGTATTTGGAGCGGGAAACGAGACTGACTGGGCCGACATTCGGCTCGCGGCCCTTGCCGCTGGCACTGTGAACACCGTGGTAGTTATTGGTATTAGCGAATATCGATAAGCAAAAAGGCCGTCACTCGGACGGCCTTTTGTATTTGGAGCGGGAAACGAGACTTGAACTCGCGACCCCAACCTTGGCAAGGTTGTGCTCTACCACTGAGCTATTCCCGCATTGTATTGCGCCTATTGGCGACTTTTAGCTTTCGCCTGGTAGTCAGTTAACAAAACCAACCACCTTTGAATTTGGAGCGGGAAACGAGACTTGAACTCGCGACCCCAACCTTGGCAAGGTTGTGCTCTACCACTGAGCTATTCCCGCATTGTTGCGCCTATTGGCGACTTTTGAAAATAGCGAATCTAACCGCAATATTTTCTGAATTTTCAGCGGGAAACGAGACTGACTGGGCCGACACTCGGCTCGCGACCGTCGCGATTCTCACGCCTGGTAGTCGATTAACAAAACCAACCACCTTTGAATTTGGAGCGGGAAACGAGACTTGAACTCGCGACCCCAACCTTGGCAAGGTTGTGCTCTACCACTGAGCTATTCCCGCATTGTGGCTTAAAAGCCGCCGCCGGACTTCCCCGACAGCGGAGCGCATTGTACCTAAAAATTTCTTCGGCGCAACAGCCTAAAATGTTGTTTGCCGCCTTTTTAGGCAGCGGGCACTTTCAAAAAGTGCTGGCGATAATAACGCAGCTCAGCAATGGACTCACGGATGTCATCCAGCGCCAAGTGGGTTTCCTTTTTCTTAATGCCAGCCAGAATGTCCGGGGCCCAGCGCCGCGCCAGCTCCTTAAGGGTGCTGACATCGAGATTACGGTAGTGAAAATAGGCTTCAAGCGCAGGCATATATTTCACTAAAAACCGCCGGTCTTGGCCAATGGTGTTGCCGCAGATGGGCGATGCGCCTTTGTCTACCCACTTCTCAAGAAAGGCAATGGTTTGCTGCTCGGCGTCAGCCTCAGAAACACTGCTGGCCTTGACGCGCGCCACCAAGCCGTTGGCGGTATGGGTACGGGTACACCATTCATCCATGCTATCAAGCAGCGCGTCACTTTGATGCACCGCTAACACCGGGCCTTCGGCCAAGATATTCAACTCTTGGTCGGTAACGATGGTGGCAATTTCGATGATCCTTTCCTGCTCTGGGTCCAGGCCGGTCATCTCCAAATCGATCCAAATCAGATTATCTTTGCTCATGGGTTTTCTTTTGTCGGCTCACCTCGGTGTATCATAGGGTTTTGTGCCAGCAGCAGCCAGGAGCAAAGTGGCGAAACGCAGCAAACTAACCCACGGCCAACAGCGCCGGGTTAAAGCCAATCAGGCCAAGCGCCTTAATAAGAAAAAAGACGAGGTGCAGTTCGACGACGCCCTGCTTGGTCAAGCCGAGGAAGGGCTGGTGTTGTCGCGCTTTGGCCAACATGCCGACGTGGAAGACAGCAATGGCCAGGTACACCGCCTGAATATCCGCCGCACCATTGATTCGTTAGTCACCGGTGATAAAGTGATTTGGCGCCGCGGCAGCGAAGCGCTAGCGGGCATTAGCGGTGTGATTGAAGCGGTACACGAGCGCCACTCGGTACTCACCCGCCCCGATTTTTACGACGGCATCAAACCTGTTGCCGCCAATATCGACCAGATGTGTATTGTCTCGTCAGTGGTGCCGGTACTGTCTACTCACATCATCGACCGCTATTTGGTCGCCGGAGAAACCCTAGGGGTGGAGTCGGTGATTATTCTCAATAAAACCGACATGCTTGACCCAGGGGCCCGCCAAACGGCCGAGCAGCAGTTAGCGCTCTACAAAGACATTGGCTACCAGGTGCTTTTTGTCTCGGTTAAAGAAGGCGAAGGTATGGACGCTTTACAACAACTGCTGGCAGATGAAGTGAGTATTTTTGTCGGCCAGTCTGGGGTGGGTAAATCGTCGCTGGTAAATCGCTTACTGCCCGATGCCCAGGCACAGGTTGGTGATGTGTCAGAAAACTCCGGCCTTGGCCAGCACACCACGACTGTGGCGCGGCTTTTTCATTTTCCAAGCGGCGGCGAACTGATTGATTCCCCCGGCATTCGTGAATTTGCGTTGTGGCACTTAGATGAAACCACCATTGCCAAGGGCTTTAAGGAATTTCAGCAGTTCCTCGGCACCTGTAAATTTCGCGACTGCAAACATAAATCTGACCCAGGCTGCGCCCTGCAAGCGGCGGTAAAAAGTGGAAAACTAGCCCAGAGCCGTTTGGACAGTTACCATCGCATCGTCGACTCACTCGCAGACAGTCGCCCCAGCTATGTCTAAAGCGCCAACGAAAGACAAGGAAAAATCGGTGTTTGACCAACTGAAAATTGCCCTGCAGTACCTTATTCCCCAACACGGCTTATCTCGCCTGACCGGGGCCTTGGCTTCGGCCCGTGCCGGTTGGTTAACCCGTGCTTTTATTCGCTTTTTTATCAATCGCTATAAAGTGGATATGAGCGAAGCCAAGCTGGAAAGCCCGGAAGATTTCGACACTTTCAACGCCTTTTTTACCCGTGAGCTAAAACCTGGCTTGCGCCCGCTGGCCAGCAGCGACCTTATTTTGCCGGTAGACGGCACCGTCAGCCAGTTAGGACCGGTGACCGCCGGTCGTATTATTCAAGCTAAAGGCCACGATTACAGCTGTGATGCCTTGGTGGGTGTGCCGGAACTTGCCGCGCCGTACCAAAGCGGCAGCTTTGCCACCATTTATTTGGCGCCGCGTGACTATCACCGCATTCATATGCCGGTAAAAGGCACCTTGACCGACATGATTTATGTACCGGGAGATCTGTTCTCGGTGAATCCCTTGACCGCCGAAAACGTGCCCGGGCTTTTTGCCCGTAACGAACGGGTGGTCACCCTTTGGGATACCGAGGTTGGCCCCATGGCGCTGGTGCTGGTCGGTGCCACCATTGTTGCCAGTATTGAAACCGTTTGGGCTGGCACCGTTACACCGCCAACAGGCAAAGAAGTGCGCCATTGGGACTATCGCCACCTCAAACCCATCACCCTGGAAAAAGGTGAGGAAATGGGCCGCTTCAAACTGGGCTCAACCGTGGTGCTGCTCTTTGCTGAAAACGCCGTGCAATATACTGAAGAACTGGCACCCGGCGTGGTAACACGTCTAGGCGGCGCCTTCGCCAACAAACCCAGCTAATGCACTCTCGCCGTAGTCTTTGGGAACTGCACATTGCGGTGCTGCTGTTTGGCGGCACCGCGCTTTTTGCCAAGCTGATTCCCCTTAGCGCGCTAGACATGACAGTGCTGCGCTGCCTGATAGCGGCCGTTACCTTGGCCGTTGTCGTCAAGGCCAGTAAAGGGCGGCTGCGATTAGGCAGCCTGCGCGAATACGCCGTGGCGCTGTTACTTGGCGCGGTGGTGAGCTTGCACTGGGTGACCTATTTCGCATCCATGCAGGTATCAACGGTGGCGGTGGGGATGATTGCCTTTTTCACCTACCCGGTGATGGCGGTACTGCTAGAACCGCTTATCAAACGCCAGTTGCCGCAGCGCCGCGATTTGGCAGCCGCAGTCATGGTGCTAATCGGTATCGTGATGATTGTGCCTGACACCAACCTTGGTAACAGCACCACCAAGGGCGTGGCGCTCGGCATTTTCTCGGCGCTGCTGTTTACCATCAGAAACCTGTTACACAAGCATCAGTTCAGCCATCATTCTGGCCCTAAGGCGATGTTTTACCAGTGTTTGGTGGCAATGATTGTGCTGGCTCCCTTTCAAAGCCAGGCGGCGCTTAGCATGCCAGCTTGGGGCTGGGGCCTGCTGGTGATTTTGGGCATCGGCTTTACCGCCGCCCCCCATGCCTTGCTGGCCCAGGCGCTGGGTAACTTAAAGGTAAAAAGTGTGGCGCTTATTTCCTGTCTGCAACCTATCTACGCCAGCGTTTTAGCGGCATTGGTGCTGCATGAAATACCAAATTGGCGTACGCTCGTCGGCGGCGCGCTGGTGGTCAGCGCCGCTGTATTTGAAACCCTGGCGGCTCGTTCTCAAAAGCCCTGACTCCGCGCCATTGCTGGCGAGTCAGGGTAAAAAGCCCTAGGATGAGAAAGAATTAGTTCAGGGAAGTTTTCATGCCCGCACTGCTGCGCATCTGCCTTATTGGGCTCCTGCTATTAGGCACTCAGGCTCAGGCCAACACCTCCATTCAAAAACTGCTCAAAGTGCAGATGCAAACCAAGGCACAAGCAGCCAAGAAGGCTGGCGATGCCCAGAGCGAGCAGTTAGCGGCGTTATATAACGAAGCGGCCCAGTTGCTTGAACAGCGTGACGAGCATCTAAAGGTTGCCAAGCAGTACCAAGATGTTATCGACAACTTCCCCAAAACCCTCGCCAAAGAAGAAGCTGAGGTAGCCCAGTACCAATCTCAAACCTTGCCTGACTACCAGCATTGGAGCGAAGACCGCCTCGACCAAACCTTGCCGGAAGTCATCACCGACCAGCAAAGCCTTAACGACCAGCTAGACAGAGTCATCAGCGAGCAAAGCCGCATCAGTAGCCGCCTTGGCCAAGGCAGTGCGCAGGCGGCTAACCTTCGCAACGAACTCAACCAGCAACAAGACGCCCTGGACAACATCTCCGGCACCGACGCCCAAGATCAGGCGCGCATGGCGATGCTGCAAGCCAAAATCGCCATGCTCAATGCCTGGATCCACCGGCTGGAACTGGAAGATGCGTCATCCAGCCAGCGCCTGCGGCTAAAGGAAGTGCAGCAAGAACTGTTGAGCCTGAAAATTGCCGATAAAGTGGCGCAGCAGTCGGCCATTCAATCGGCCCTGAATGCCAAGCGCCAAGCCCGCATTCAACGCACCTTGATGGAAAGTTTGGATAAGGATTATCAGAACCCTTATCTTGACCAGCTAGCCCAGCAAAGTGTCGGTTATGCCGACAAGCTGACGGAGCTGAACGATGAAATTGTCGATGCGCTGTCCAAGTTACGTAAGGTTAAGCAGCAAAACCTGGAATGGCGGGAATATCAGTCCTCGGTACAAAAGCAAATTGAATGGCTAAAAGTCAGCGCCGCCTTTGGTGAAACCTTACGTATTCGCTACGACCAGCTGCCGCATAATTTTCAGCACAAACAACTCATTAACGCCATTAATCAGGCCCGTATCGACAAATACGAGTACGACCAAAAGCTAAAAGCAGCCAGCCCCGACAATGCGTTAAGCAAGCTGTCTGACAAACAGGCCACCCAAGCCAAAAAGCTGCTTTCCACCCGCAAAAAATTGCTGAAAAAGCTGTCTGAACGCACCTTTGAATACCTAAACCACCTGACTCAGCTCGAAATAGCGACCGGCGACCTCGAAAAAACCGTTGGCGAGCTAAAAACCCTGATTGAGGGGCATCTGTTTTGGATACCCAACGCCAGGCCATTAAGCTGGGACTGGTTAACCTCCTTGGTGGGCGATAGCGCCCAATTTGCCAAACAAAAGCTGGAAGCCGGTAACGAATTTAAAGTCACTCACCACCCGCTACTGGTGGCATTAGTGGTGGGGCTGCTGGTGTTGGCAGCGGTGATTCGCTGGCTTGAAAACCACCGCTTGCGCCGGCGCTTAGCCGAACTGGCCAAGCCGGTGGGTAACGTGACTCGCGACAGCATCAGAACCACCTTTAAAGCCCTTGGCCTTACCCTCGGTTACGCGACACCGCTGCCGCTGTTATTTTTGGTGCTGGGCCTGATGGCCAAAGACAATCAACCGGCATTGTCGGCAGCGCTGTTAAGTGGGGCACTGGGTACCGCCATTTGGCTGACCATGCGTAACCTCACCGACGATGAAGGCATTCTACAGGCGCACTTTCGCTGGCGGGCGGCCAGCATTCATCGCTTACGGCTGTTAGTACGCCGCCTGGCCTTGATAGCCACGCCGCTGTTAATGCTGATGGTGTTTTGCCAGCTGCAAAACGACGAAGCCATTCGCCAAGGTCTTGGCCGTTTGGCCTTTTTGGCGCTGGCCGCTGGTATGACGGTGTTTTATCAGCAGCTGTATAAACACCGCACCTTGCTGGTTTATAACCTTGAAAAAGGGCTGAAACCGCGGCCATGGCACCACCTGCTTTGGTGGGTCTCTATTGCCCTGCCACCAACGGCTCTGGTACTGGCCATCACCGGCTATTACTACACCGCCCAGCAATTGTTGTGGTTAGAACAAGTCTCGTTGCTGATGTTGTGCGGTTTTGGTTTTGCCTATTACCTGTCAAAACGGGCGCTGCTGATTGAACGGCGCAAAATCGCCTTTGCCCAGGCCAAGTTAAAAAGAGCTGAATTGCTGGCACAGCGCAACAAAGAACTCGACGAGGAAAGCGAGCCTGGCCCGGAAGTACCGTCGGAAGAGTCGCTGATTGATATCGATACCATTTCCAGCCAGTCCATCGCCCTGATGCGCACCCTGTTCAAACTGGCTTGTGTCATTGGTTTAGTGGTGCTGTGGTCCTCGATGTACGACTCCCTGTCGTACTTTGAGCGCATTAATCTTTGGGATGTCACCACCACTATTGATGGTGAAGAGCAGCAAGTGCCGGTCACGTTGATGGCGGTGATTTGGGCATTGTTAACGGTAATGCTCACTGTGATTGGCAGCCGCAACTTGCCTGGCCTTTTGGAACTGGCGGTACTGCAGCGCATGAAACTGAGCCCCGGTACCGGCTTTGCCGTCACGACGGTGTCACGTTACCTGGTTATTGTGGTGGGCGTGACCACAACCTTTGGCCTGTTGGGTATTGAATGGTCCAAGGCGCAGTGGCTGGTGGCGGCGCTAACGGTAGGTTTGGGTTTTGGTTTGCAAGAGATCTTCGCCAACTTTGTTTCGGGGCTTATCATCTTGTTTGAAAAGCCCATTCGTATTGGCGACACCGTGACCATTCGCGATCTTTCGGGCACCGTAACCCGCATTAACACCCGTGCCACCACCATCGTGGATTGGGATCACAAAGAGATCATTGTGCCGAATAAGGCCTTTATCACCGAGCAGCTGGTGAACTGGTCGCTTTCCGATCCCACCACCCGGCTTATTATCCGGGTCAGTGTTAATCACGGCTCGGATACCGATTTGGTACAACAGTTGTTGCTGGAGGCAGCGCAGCGATGTCATATGGTGCTGGACGATCCGGAACCCTCCGCCTATTTGCTGGGTATTGGGCTTTCTTCTTTGGACTTCGAACTGCGGGCCTATGTTGGCGATACCGACAACCGCTTGCGCACCTGCCATGCGCTTTACAGCGACATCCATCGCCAGTTCAAAGCCCGAGGTATCGATTTGGCTTGGCCAAAAATGGACGTGGCAATGCAACAACCGATGCCCGCGCCTTTAAAGCCCTGATGAGCGCCACAAGATGATGAAAATATTCGCCCATCGCGGCGCTTCCGGTGAGGCCAGTGATAACACCCTGACCGCCTTTAAACTGGCCCTGGAACAAGGCGCCGAAGCGATAGAGCTGGATTTGCAGCGCTACCAGGATGAGATTTACATCCTCCACGACCGCTGGTTGCATCACTGCACCCTAAACGGCCAAGGCCTTTTGGAAAATCAAACACCTGAGAGCCTGGCCGCGGTGGATGCCGGAGATGGCAACCCCATTCCGACCCTCTGGCAGGTATTAGTACTTTGCGCCGGGCGCTGCCAGCTGAACCTGGAACTCAAAGCCCACGATTTACTGCCGGTGCTGGTGCCATTACTTGAAAAGGCAGTTAACGAGCTCGGCTGGAAACCCGAAGACTTATTGATTTCCTCCTTTCACCACCGCCAACTTGCCGCTTTTCAAGCCATCAAACCCGACTGGCCCATTGGCCTTTTGATTAGCCATATTCCCTTGGAGTTGGCCAGCATGATGGGGCCACTGAAGGTGTTTTCTTTGCACCTCGATTGCAGCTTTGTAGACAAGCATCTGGTTTTTGAAGCCCAAGCCATGGGCCTTAAGGTTTATGTCTATACCGTTGACGAACCTGAAGATATTCACCGCTTAGCCCGGCTTGGCGTTGATGGCATTTTTAGTAACTTCCCCGCCCGCAGCCGCCAATGGCTGCATAGCCACGTCACCTAAATGGCTTGATGGAAATAATTAGTAACGTCTTAGGGTAGACGGTTAAGTTGCAAGTCGGTATCGTTATCAACCCTGTTAGGTAATAACATACGCTATGACTCTGCTCCGTCCCCAGCGCCGCCCTTGGTTATGGCTGCTGCTCGCCGTATGGCTAGTGGCAGTGCAAGGTTTTGCGTTGGAACATGCAGACAAGCACAGCCTGACCCGCGACCAAAATAACTGCCAGCTATGTAATTTCGCCGGCCACAACGATATTGGCTTTAGCTTTAGCCTTACCGTTCGCCCACCGGCACCCATTTTGGTTGCTGCCCGGCAACTGCCTTACACCAAACCACAATTAAACCCGAGCCGCCGTATGCCGGTGCGGGGACCGCCTGCTCTGTCCTGAACAATAACAACCTTTAAAAAATATTCGTCTTAGAGATTTGCTGTTTTTAAGGACAGACGACATGAAATTTGCCCCATTATATTTGGCGCTGGCTGCTGCTGGCGTTGTGACACCTGCGTTTGCGGCTACCGTTACCGGTACCGTTGTTGATGCCTCCGGTAACCCCATTAAAGGCGCAGCCGTATCTACCGACGGTTCTGCCACCAAAGCCATTACCGATGCCAAAGGCCATTACAGCCTGGAAGTAGCCGACAATAGCCACCTGCACCTGCATGCCGGCGCTGACCAGTACGCTCACCAAGAGTCAGAAATTGACACCACCACCGGCAGCCTGACTAAAGACTTCACCCTGTCTGCGGTTAACGTTGAAAACATCGTTGTAACCGGCACCCCACTGGGCCGTACGGAACTGGAAAGCGCTATTCCGGTATCGGTGCTGTCTGCAGATGCCCTGCGAAAATCCACCGCGCCGTCTTTGGGTGACACCCTGCAAAACGAGCCCGGCGTACAAGCCTCACACTTCGGCCCTGCCGCCAGCCGCCCGATCATTCGCGGTATGGACGGCCCACGGGTGCAAGTGCTGCAAGATGGCCTGGCGGTAGGTGATGCTTCCACCGTGTCTGCTGACCATGCGGTAACCACCGAAGCGACCACCGCCAAACAAATCGAAATTCTGCGCGGCCCAGCCACCTTGCTGTACGGCAACGGTGCCATTGGTGGCGTGGTTAACGTCGTAGACTATCGCTACAGCGAAACCCCTATCGACGGCATGACTGGCAGCTTAGCCGCCCGCTATAGCACCGTTGATAACGGCAAAACCGCGGTTGCTAACCTCAACACCGGTAACGGTAAATACTACTGGCATGTTGACGGTACTTCCCGTCACGCCCAGGACGAAGACATTCCTGGCGACGCTATCGAAGGCGAACCTAACCCGTCAGGCAAGCTCAGCAACAGCCAGCTTAGCCTCGAAGAATATGGCTTTGGCGGTGGTTACACCGGTGACAACGGTTATGTAGGTGTAACCGGTAGCCGCACCGTCAACAAATACGGTATTCCGCCAACCACCACAGATGCCGACGACCCAACGGTCAGCATTGATATGCGTAAAACCGCTTATCAATTACACGCCGGCCTCAACAATCCTTTTGCTGGTTTCTCCAGCGTGAAATTCGACGGTGGCTACACCCACTACGAACACGCCGAACTGGAAAACGGTGACCCTGATACCGTCTTTACCAACAAGTTCAGCGAAGGCCGTATCACCCTGGCCAACAACCCATGGGGTGAATGGCAAGGCGTTGTCGGCGCGCACCTGACGCACCGCGATTACCAAATCGACGGTGAAGAAGCACTGACCCCGAACACCAAAACCGATACTGCCGCTGCCTTTATCGTGCAAGAGCGCCAAGTGGGTAACTTCCGTTACCAACTGGGTGGCCGTTTGGAAAACTACAAGCTCAAGTCCAGCTCAATGAACCTGGAAAGTGCTGCCGGTGATAACGAGTACACCCCTGCCGATATCAACGACAACGATTTAAGCCTGTCTGCCGGTACCGTTTGGGACTTTACTCCGGGTTACAACATGAGCGTGTCTTTAAGCCGCGCCGAACGTAGCCCAACAGCTGAAGAGCTATACAGCTACGGCCCGCACGATGCGACGCGTACCTTCGAAGTGGGTTCGCTGTATAACATCAACGGCGGTGACGTTGTTGCCGATTCCGGTAACCCGAAAAAAGAAACCGCCAATAACATCGACTGGAGCCTGCGCAAGTTTGACGGCGATTGGTCCGGTACCCTGAGCCTGTATTACAACAAGGTCAGCAACTACTACTATGAGCACGACACCGGCCTAACCGCTGCCGATATGGGTAACGATGAAGATCCTAGTCTGCCGGTTTATCAGTTCAGCCAAGGTGATGCCACCCTGTACGGCTTTGAGGCCAAAGTAAATGTGCCGTTCGGCGATTACTGGTCGGTTGATGCCATGAGCGACTACACCCGCGGCAAACTGGACGATGGCGGCAACTTGCCACGCATCTCACCACTGCGTGTTGGTGCCACCCTGAACTTCGACTACCAGGACTGGCATGCTGACATGGGTGCCACCGGTTACAGCAAACAAAGCAAAACCGCCGAAAACGAAACCGACACCGCCGGCTACACCCTGGTTAACGCCTCTGTGGGCTACCACGTGTATCAAAGCCAAGGCGACTTGTTCGTTTACTTAAAAGGCGACAACTTGCTGGATAAAGAAGCCCGTCCTGCCACCTCTTTCTTGAAAGATGCGGTACCGTTACCGGGCCGTAACCTCACCTTGGGTGTGCGTTACAGCTTCTAAATGTGACCCTCGAAAAAGCCGGCCTAAGGGCCGGCTTTTTTATTGCACCACGGCGATGCGGGCGGCGTTATCGTTATCAACGCCCAAGACATAAAAAAGCCCCCAAGCAGGGGGCTTTTTTTAAGCCGCGTTAGCGCTTAAACCGTTACTGATGCCCTTAGGGTTAGGGCCATACAGGTTGGTGCCAGGATGGCTATCAGAGCACATGAACACCAAGAAAATAATGCCACCGGCCAGCGGGATCATTTGAATCAAAATCCACCAACCACTGCGGCCGGTATCATGTAAACGGCGCACCGTTAAAGACAAACTTGGGATCAGAACCACTAGCGCATAGACCAATTCGATAATGGCTAACCGCGGTTCTTGAGTCACCTGTATTAATACCATTATCGCCACAATGATCAGCAAGTTAAACAGGCCAAACATCCAATATTCCTGGCGGCGAGCACGGCCGGAAAAGTCAGCATATTTACGAAACGCAGCAAGATAGTTATCCATTACAACATCCTTTTTTCATTAACAAGCAAGTCCGTTCACGGTGAACGGCTAAGAATTTAACCGAAAATATTCATCTATATGAAGCGGCTATTTCTGCAAAATCTGTGGACAATCTCTTAAATGGTAGACAGATAACGCTTAAATGATAATAATTCTTATTTGAGAGGTTATCAAAGGATCTGCCATGAAGGCCTTGTTATGGTTACTGCTACTGCCACTTAGCGCCTTAGCCGCTCCCCGGATTGTGACCACCGGTGCCAGCGTCACCCAAATTGTTGAAACCCTGGGTGGCCAAGGGCTCATTGTTGGCACCGACTCCACCAGTAAAGGGAACTACCCCAAGCTTGGCTACTTCCGCCAGTTAAGCGCGGAAGGGGTACTGAGCCTCAAGCCCACCGAATTGTGGGCCGCCCCCGGCACGGGCCCGGCGGCAGTACTCAAACAATTGCGCGAGAGCGGCGTGAAAGTACGGCAGCTGCCACAAGCACCTGATCTGACGGGCCTTTATCAACACATCGAGCTACTGGGGCAGTGGCTTGGCAAAAGCCAAGAGGCCGCAGCTTTAGTTAGCCAAATCCAGGCCCAGCTTGACTCTTTGGCGCCGTTAAATCGTCATCCTCGTGTACTGTTCCTATTAAGTGTTGGCGACCGTGGGCTGATTGCCGCCGGCCAAAAAACCTGGCCCGACACCTTGATGAAACTGGCAGGGCTAACCAATGTGGCCGCCAGCCAACAAGGCTATAAGCCTTTTTCAAAAGAAATGTTGCTGGCCAAGGTCGACTTGGTATTGATCCCCAATTACCTCAGCGCCCACCCAGAGCAACTTTGTCAGCAACAACCTTTGAGCCTGATGGGGTCTCGCTGCCGGGTTCGGGCGCTACCCGCCACCTTAGTGATGTCCCAGGGGCCGCATGTTGTTGCCGCTGTTGAGGCGCTTCGCCATGCACTGGATTAGACGTCAGCGTCGCTGGCCTTGGTTGCTGGTGGCGGTGCTACTGACGTGGCTGAGCTTATCAACCGGGCCTGCTGGCTCCGATCCCCTGCTGCTGTGGCACTACCTCACGGCCCGGCATAGCGACGGTTTAACCCCGGCGGCCCTAGCCTTGGAGCAAATCCGGCTACCAAGACTGTTACTGGCGATATTGGTCGGTGGCGCGCTGGCTGTAAGCGGCGCCGTACTGCAAGGGCTTTGCCGTAACCCTCTGGCCGATCCGGGCCTGCTTGGCCTGTCTTCGGGTGCAGCGCTGGCGGCGCTGGCTTCCATTACCTTGCATTTGGACTGGGGACTCTCGCCGTTGTGGCGGCTACCACTGGCGGCATTTGTTGGTGCCCTTATCACCGGCTTTGTGGTGATCCGTTTTGCCTATCGCGGCAGTGAGCTTTCCATTACCCATTTGATTTTGGCCGGTGTTGGCGTCAATGCCCTAACCGGCGCGCTAATGGGTCTTTTGAGCCACATTGCCGATGAGTCCAGTCTGAAATTAATGACCTACTGGACCTTAGGCAGTGTGGCTGGCGCCAGTTGGCCACAGCTCATCATTGCTAGCCCCTTGATGCTGCTGGCGCTGGCGCTGCTTTGGCCTTGGCGGCTGGGGTTAACCCTTTGGCTACTGGGCGAACGCGACGCCACCACCCTTGGGGTGGACGTCAGAAAAATGCAGCGGCGTCTACTGCTGATGGTGTCGGTATTGGTGGCGGTCGCAACGGCTTTTACCGGCGTTATCGGCTTTGTGGGTTTGGTGGTGCCACATCTATGCCGGATGCTGCTGGGCACCGATAACCGGGTATTGCTGCCAGCCAGTTTAGTGGGCGGGGCAATGCTGATGGTGTTATCCGACTGGTTAGCCAGAACCCTCGTTGCCCCTCAGGAACTGCCGGTAGGCATTGTTACCGCACTAATTGGCACACCGGTGTTCTTATACCTATTAAGGAGGCAACATGCTTGAAGCTCGCGGCCTGCAATATCGTCTTCCTTCGGGTCAATGGCTGCTTAGGGATATTAACTTTCGCGCCAACCCCGGCGAGCTGATTGCCGTGTTAGGCGAAAACGGCGCCGGAAAATCGACCTTGCTGCAGCAGTTAGCCGATGCACAGCAAAATACAATTTACTTAGATGGTTGCCCATTAACGCACTGGTCTTTGGCACAGTTGGCTCAGCGCCGGGCTTTTCTGGGACAAGCTCCCCAGTGTCCAGCCGCCATGACCGGCGCCGAGCTGGTTGCCCTTGGCCGGGCCCCTTTTATGGAATCAAGCCGCCGCAGCCTTGCGGCGAGGGAGCATTGGCTTAGCCGCTGCCAATGCCAGTCACTGGCCAAGCGGCCCTTAACGGAATTATCCGGTGGCCAAAAAGCGCGGTTACATCTGGCCCGAGTACTCTGCCAGCTGCATCAGGTCGAACGGCCGGTGTTGCTGTTAGATGAACCCACCGCCGCCTTAGATTTGGCGGCCCAACACCAATTGTTAGCTCAGGTTAAGGCACTGTGTAGTACCCAAGGAACCTTAGTGTTTTGGGTGGTACACGACCTTAATCTGGCCTGCCAATATGCCAGTCGACTGTTGTTGCTCAAAGCGGGCCGACTGCTGGCCGATGTGCCGCCTGTTGAGCTTAGCGATAGCCTTGCCAGCCGACTTTATAATCACCCCATGTCTAGCCACCGCCTGCAAGGGACAGAGACCTTGCTGTGGCAAGCCCAAGTTGGAGTTTCACACCATGCGTCATAGCGCTGTGCACCAAGCCCGCGAACTGCTGTTAAAAATTCAGTCCGGCGTGCTCGCCACCCATTCCAAAGCCCTGCCCGGTTATCCCTTTGGTTCGGTTACGCCCTTTGTGCTGGACCGCGACGGCAGTTTACTGATTTTTATTTCTGATATTGCCCAGCACAGCCGTAACCTCAATATGGACCCGAAATGCTCGGTAACGGTATTCGAGCAAACCCTTGATGCCGACCAAAACACCCAGGGCCGGGTCACAGTACTGGGCGACGCCGTGCAGTTGGCCGATGCCGAAGGCAGCAATGCTTTTGACCTTTACTGCACGCACTTTCCCGAATCTGCCGGTTACCGCGATGCGCACGACTTCGCCGTCTGGCGCCTCGTTCCCAAACGTATTCGCTATATTGGCGGCTTCGGCAAGATTTTCTGGCTGGAACGCCAGGAATGGCAAGACGCCGTTGGCCAGTGGGATAAAAGTGCAGAGCAAGACATGATTGCGCACATGCACCAGGACCATCACGACGCCATTAAAGCCATGGCCAAGCACTTTTTCGGTAAAAGCCGGGCGGCAGAGCTGCTGTCTATTCACCCAGAAGGCTGCTTGATGCGCCTTGAAGGTGAAGAGCGCGCCCGTTTGCTGGCTTTTGATGATAACGCCATGGATGCCATGGCAGTGCGCAAGGCCTTGGTAGCACTTACCCAGCAAAGCCGCGCCGCCTAAGGTTACGCCATAAAAAAAGCCGGCAATTGCCGGCCTTTTTACGAAGTAGCGGCTTATTTTACGCGCGAAACGTATTCGCCAGAGCGGGTATCAACCTTCACCACTTCGCCAATTTGAATAAACAGCGGCACCTTAACCACGGCGCCAGTGGTCAGGGTAGCAGGCTTACCACCGGTACCAGCGGTGTCACCTTTAAGGCCTGGGTCAGTTTCGGTAATTTCCAACTCAACGAAGTTCGGCGGCGTTACAGCAATTGGGGCACCGTTCCACAGGGTCAGGGTGCAGATGTCTTGCTCAACCAGCCATTTAGCACTGTCACCTACCGCTTTTTCGTCGGCAGCCAGCTGCTCAAAGGTTTCGTTGTTCATGAAGTGCCAGAACTCGCCGTCGTTGTACAGATAGGCCAGTTCCATGTCCATTACGTCAGCGCCTTCAACGGTTTCACCGGATTTGAAGGTCTTTTCCAAGGTCTTACCGGAGATAAGCTTCTTGATACGAACGCGGTTAAAAGCCTGGCCCTTGCCGGGTTTAACCAGTTCGTTATCGATGATGTTGCAGGGCTCGCCGTCTTGCATGATTTTGAGACCGGCTTTGAATTCGTTGGTACTATAGGACGCCATTTTTGCCTCTATACAATCTGTTGTCGCTTACTTTAATGCCGCAAATAATAACCGCAAAAGCGCCGATGTGGGAGCTTTGCTGGCGAGATGAACTCAAAGCCGCCATTTCTGACCCCAAAACATTGGCCGAAAACCTGGCTTTAGACCCGAAAAACTGGTCTGAAGGTGCTGGCGCTCGCCGCCTGTTTGCCCTGCGCGTGCCGCGCCCTTTCTTGGCGCTAATGGAAAGGGGCAATATTGACGACCCACTGCTGCGCCAAGTCATGACCGATAGCCGCGAATTTATCGAAACACCCGGTTTTTCAACCGATCCGTTAGATGAGCAAGACGCGGCTGTGCCCGGACTTTTACACAAGTATCAAAGCCGGGTGCTTTTTATCTTAAAAGGTGGCTGCGCGGTCAATTGCCGCTATTGTTTTCGCCGCCATTTTCCCTACAGCGACAACCCCGGCAACAAAGCCAGCTGGCAAGGTGCCATTGACTACATCGCCTCGCGGCCAGAAATAGAAGAAGTGATCCTCTCCGGCGGCGATCCGTTAATGGCGAAAGACGAAGAACTGGCCTGGCTTTTTGAACGCCTTAATGCCATTACGCATTTAAAGCTGTTGCGCATACATAGCCGCTTGCCGGTGGTGATCCCCAGCCGAATTGACCAGTCTTTTTTAGATACCCTGGCCTGTAGCCGTTTGCCGGTCACCCTAGTGCTGCATATTAACCACGGCAATGAAGTCAGCAGCGATTTAGCCAAAGCTTGCGCTGCCCTTCGCGCCGCCAATGTCACTTTGCTCAACCAAAGCGTGCTACTAAAAGGGGTCAATGATGATGCTGACACCCTGGTCACGCTTTCCCACCGTTTATTCGCCGCCGGCATCTTGCCCTATTACCTGCACCAGCTCGACAAGGTACAAGGCGCGGCGCATTTTCTGGTGGCCGATGAGCGCGCGCGCGTTATCATGCGCCAACTTAATGCCCGGCTCTCGGGCTACCTTATTCCCCGCCTGGCCCGTGAAGAGCCAGGAAAACCCGGTAAAACTTTGTTGGATTTACAGCTATGAGCACCCCACAACAGCAGGCCGTTATTGGCCACCTGCGTGACAGCATTAAAACCGCCTACCAACAGGCGCTGGACGCCGACACGGTATTAAACGGCCTGGCCAGCGAAAACCTGGCGCAGTTTGAGTCGGTGCTTAAACCCGGTTCCGGCTTTAATACTGAAGCGGTGCGCTTTAAGCCTTATGTAGAAGAGCTTGGCCAAGACCTAATCGCCCTGGAAGCAAGTGCTGATTTTAATCAGGCCGTGCAAAACCTTACCCGTAAACTGGCTTTGCTGCTGCAAACCCTGGCCCGCTTTAAAACAGTCAGTAAGCAAGCCGATTAAGCCCTGGCTGCGGCAAGGTGCCTCAAAAGGCGCACCTTGCCGCGAATAACAAACTGATAGCTTGTTGCTTTTGTCGCCATTGGTCATAGTGTCTTTTATATACAAATGGACACCTTTCCGGAGAGCGACATGGAACAGCGCCCCATCCCGCAAGAAGCCTTTGACTGGTACGACGAATACGCCCACGGCCTCATAGACAGACGCACCTTTATACAGCGTTTGACAGGCTTAGCGGCGCTGGGGTTTTCCCTGGCAACCTTAACCTCGGCACTGCTCCCCAACTATGCCAATGCCGAGCAAGTGTCTTTTAACGACCCCGCCATTAAAGCGAACTACCTAAAATTTGATTCTCCAAAGGGCTATGGCGAAGGCCAAGGCTATTTGGCAGCGCCCGTACAAACGGATGAAAAGCCACTGCCAGCGGTGTTAGTGGTGCACGAGAACCGCGGCCTTAATCCCTACATTAAAGATGTGGCAAGGCGCTTGGCAAAAGCCGGTTACCTGGCTTTTGCCCCCGATGCGCTCTATCCGCTGGGCGGTTACCCAGGCAATGACGATGACGGCAGGGCCATGCAAGCCAGCATGGATAAAGGAAAGATGGAAGAAGACTTCATTGCCGCGGCGCTAATGTTAAAATCGCACCCCCGCAGCAACGGCAAGTTAGGGGCGGTTGGCTTTTGTTTTGGCGGTTACATCGTCAACATGCTTGCTGCGAGCCTGGCGCCACCATTAGCAGCAGCGGTGCCCTTTTACGGCACCCCAGCGGCAGAGCCGTTACGCCATAACGTTAAAGGACCTTTAATGCTACATTTTGCCGGCCTTGATAAACGCGTTGATGCCACTTGGCCCGCCTATGAGCAAGCGCTCAAACAAAACGGTGCCCAGTACCAGGCCTTTTTTTATGAAAACACCAACCATGGCTTTCATAATGATTCTACGGCCCGCTACACCCCTGAAGCTGCCGAGCTTGCCTGGTCAAGAACCCTGGCCTTTTTTGCCAAGCAGTTGGGCTAAGAGGCCAGCGGCCCATAACACCTAAAACCGAGAACAAGAACATCGTTATGTCTCAGCGGCTGTTGTTTAACCTGACTCTACTGCTTACCAGCCTGTTGCTAACCACCTCGGTTTGGGCTGGCCAATGTACCCTCAGTAACGGCCAGCACAGCAGTAAGGCTGCAACAAAGAGCAGCTTAATGTCGGCGCTCTTTATTGATGCCGGTAACAGCCATATTGCTGTCGATTGCAAGAACATCACCGATAGCAGTTTTTTACAGATCCGCGCCTTGGAGTTATCGCATTACCAGTTGCAACTCAACGGCCAGTTGCTAGAACCGGTGCGCAATCAACGTTTGACCTACCTGCTTCCCAGAGGCGATAGCCATGGTGTGCTGACGCTGCGCTCGAATATTGCCCGGCCGCTGACCTTTTGGTTGGCCGACGCCAAACAGTTCAACCTCAGCAATATCTGGCACAGCTGCGTGATGTTTTTGTATCTTGGGTTGGCGCTGACCTTGGTGCTTTACAACCTGCTGCTGGGCATTCGCCTCAAAAGCAGCCTTTTCTCCCTATACAGCCTCTATACCTTGAGTTTGGCGGTTTTTTTATCACTGCAAGAAGGCATACCACTGCTGATCACCGGCAACAATGAAAACCTCATTCCGGCTATTTTTTGGTCGTCACTGGCGGTGCTGTCCGGCAGTGCTTTTTTCTCAAGGATGATGCAGCTTCATCGCCATTACCCCAAAGCCCTTAAACTCACGGTACTGTTGCCCGGTTTTACGATGCTGGCGTTGGCACTGACCACCGGCACCAGCCATATCTTCCAAAGCACAGCCAATAGCCTGCTGAACTATTTAGCCATTGTCGTTATTTTGTCGTTGCTGGTGATGACGGCGCTGCGCCTTAAACACAAAGACCGCGATGCCGTATGGGTAACCCTGGCGTTAGGTATTTTGCTGATAGGCATGCTGCTGCGGCAAAGCCATTTTAATACCACGTCTTATATCTCTTATTACGTGATGATCATTGCCGCGACCGTTGAAGCATTAATGCTGGCGGCCCTCGTTAGCCAACGTTTAGCCATCTTGCGCGAAGAGCACCAGCATGCCGTAACCCAGGCCAACACCGACCCCTTAACCGGGCTTCTTAACCGGGCCGGCTGGCAGGCCGCCGCAAGCCTGCAACAAACCGAGCCAGAGCAGCACAGTTTATTGTTTATTGATTTGGATAAATTCAAAGACATTAACGACAGCTTCGGCCACCAAGCCGGTGACGACGCCCTGAAGGCAGTGGCCAAAATGCTGACCAGCACCCTGGGCAAAAACGCCATTATTGGTCGCTACGCCGGGGATGAGTTTGTGGCCTTTATCAGCGATGCCAGTATCGGCATTGCCAAGGCCAAAGTGGAAACCTTGGAACACCGCTTAAAGCAGCTGAAGGTAGCAGGCCAAACATTTACCGTCAGCGGCAGTGTTGGCGCCTACTACTTGCATGCAGAAGATAACTTAGAAGAGGCATTAGCCAAGGCGGATGCCAGCATGTACCAGCACAAGAGCGACAAAAAGGCCAGCTCATAACCCGCTGGCCTTTTGGGCTTACCGTTATTGTGGCAGTAACTTCATTACCTCTGCACTGTAGCGGCTGCCAGCAACGGCGGAAGCAGGAAACACCTCATCAATGGCTGCTAACTCCTGCGGGCTGAGGCTGACATCAAGCGCTTGAATGTTATCCAACAAATAACGGCGTTTTTTGGTACCGAACAGCGGAATAACGTGTTCGGCCTTAGCCAGTAGCCACGCTAAAGCCAGCTGACTCGGGGTAACCCCTTTGTCTTTAGCCAAATCATTGACCGCATCCACCAACGCGAGGTTACGCTGAAAATTCTCGCCCTGAAAACGCGGGTTAAAACGGCGAAAATCGTCGGCTTCAAAATCGTCAATACTACGAATGGCGCCACTTAAGAAGCCGCGGCCCAAGGGGCTGTATGCCACAAAGGCCACCCCAAGCTGTTGGCAGCTCGCCAATACCGATTTTTCCGGGTCGCGGGTCCACAAAGAATATTCACTTTGCACGGCGCTAATGGGGTGCTCCTTGTGGGCTCGGGCCAGGGTTTGGGCATCCACTTCGCTTAACCCCAAAAAGCGCACCTTGCCTTCTTTGACCAAGTCCGCCATGGCGCCGACAGTTTCTTCTACCGGGACATCTGGGTCCATGCGGTGCTGATAGTAAAGGTCCAGATGCTCAGTGCCCAGGCGTTTAAGGCTGCCTTCAATGGCGCTTTTAACGTACTCAGGACGACCGTTAACGCCTCTTTTTTTAGCGTCATTGGCGTCACGCACAATGCCAAATTTGCTGGCTAAAAAAACCTGGTCACGGCGGCCTTTTAGGGCGGTCGCCAGTAACTTTTCGTTGTTGTGTGGGCCGTAAATATCGGCGGTGTCCCAAAAATTCAGGCCTTTTTCCAAGGCAAGATCCAAGGTTGCCAGTGACTCGCCATCATCGCGGCTTCCATAAAACTCACTCATTCCCATGCAGCCCAGTGCCAGAGCGCTCACCTGTGGGCCATTTTGCCCTAATTGACGTGTTTTCATCTCAACCTCCACTGCTGATTAACCACAGCATCTTTGTTTTTGGCTTCACGATAAATACACTCAATACAGTTTTACTGTTTGGGATTTACGAACAATATGGACAGACTGCGTACCTTAGCCATTTTTCAGCGGGTCAGTGAAAGCCGCAGTTTTACCCAGGCGGCCGCCAGCTTAAACTTGCCGCGCTCGACGGTGACACAAGCTATTCAGCGCCTGGAAGGGCAAATTCAAACCCAGCTACTGCTGCGTACCACCCGGCAGGTCAGCCTGACTAACGAAGGCGAGTTGTTTTTGGCCAAGGCGCGGCAACTGCTGGCAGAGTGGGATGAACTGGAAAACCTGTTCGGGCCTCAAGAAAGCGTGGGGGGCTTATTGCGTATTGATTTACCCAGCCGCCTGGCAAGGCTAGTGGTGGTGCCAGCCCTCAGTGACTTTCATCAGCGCTATCCCGACATCCAATTGCATTTGAGCATTTCCGATAAACCCATCGACCTTGTTAAAGAAGGCGTTGATGCAGTGCTGCGGGCGGGCGAGCTGCAAGACAGCAGCCTGATTGCCAAACGGCTCGGGAAAATGCCGCTGGTTACCCTGGCAAGCCCCGCCTATTTAGCCCAATTTGGCACGCCACAGCACCCCAAAGCCTTGGCTGGGCAGCAAATGGTGGGTTATGCCCTGCCCTCAAGCGGCCGTATTGAAGCCTTGGAATTTAAGGTAAATGGCAAATATGAAGAGGTGATGCTGGCGCATCCGTTAGTGACTAACGGCGCTGACGCCTACATGGCGGCAGCCTTGGCAGGGTTTGGTTTAGTGCAAGCGCCCCTTTACGACGTGAAAGCGCAGATCCAAAACGGCCAGCTCACCGAAGTGCTGGCCGACTTTCCCCCCAACGCCATGCCGCTAGCCATCTTGTACCCGCAAAAACGCCATCACAGTAGCAGGGTAAAGCACTTTGTGGATTGGTTAGCGGCACTGTTGCAAGCGTCGGAGGTGGTTATTTAGCTGGCGAGATAGCCGCCATCAACAGCGTAATAAGTACCGGTTGCAAACGAGGCGGCGTCACTGGCCAACCAAGCCACCAACTGGCCAATTTCTTGCGGTTGGCCAAGCCGGCCCATGGCATGCTTGCTCGCCAAAAAGTCTTGCGCCTCTGGCGACAGGGTTTTATCCACCAGTGGCGTATGAATAAATGCCGGCCCCACCGAGTTAATGCGCACGCCATCTTCGGCATGTTCTAATGCGGCGGACTTGGTCATCCCTACCACGCCGTGTTTTGCGGCAACGTAAGCCGACGACAAGGCAATACCTACTTGCCCCAACACCGACGCCATATTGATGATGCTGCCGGATTTTTGCTTGGTCATCACTTGCAGGGCTGCGCGCTGGCAATAGAAAACCCCACTGAGGTTAACGGCGATCACCTTATCCCAGCTGTCGATGGGGTAATCACCAGACTTGGCAGCAGCGCCACCAATACCGGCATTGTTCACGGCGATGTCGAGGCCACCCAGCCCCGCAACAGTCGCTTGCATGGCAGCATCCACAGACGCCGGATCGCTGACATCAGCAATGACGGTAATACAGGGCACATCGTATTGAGCCAATTTCGCTTTAGCAGTATCAAGGGCGTCTTGAGAGAGGTCCCAAAGGGCAATAGCGGCGCCGCTGGCCGCCAGCGCCTCAGCACAAGCCAGACCAATACCCGAAGCGCCGCCGGTCACCATGGCTTTTTTATTACTGAGTTGATAATCAATCATTTTTATCTCCGCGTGTGTGAGGTTTTTCATCAACGCGACCAGCCTACAGCAATTATTATTTCGCCAATTACAAGACTAAATTGCCAGTGCCGTAATCATCGCCAACAGGGAAAGATAAAATGGCAGCGCAACAGTCAATGTGTTTAAAAATCAGACAGGAAGAAACTAGTTATTTGAAAAATATCGCTTTTAATAGGCGATTATCGCCGCTTATTTTCATCAAAAAGCGCACTTAAATGCCCCTGGTAGGGCTGGTTGTCATCCATTTTCTGCAACCTTGCCGTATAGCTTGCCGACAGCACAATGCAATCGCGTTGGACTATGTCGTCCACCACAAGGAGATGGTATGAAACTGCTAACCACACTGGCCGCAACCCTGGTCTTATCCCCGATGCTGGCCATGGCCGCCGTGCCGGTTATGACCCATGACTCAGCCAAAGGTAAAGTGTTGACTGACGCCAAGGGAATGACACTCTATACCTTTGATAAAGATAAAAAAGGCATCAGCAACTGTAACGGTAAGTGCGCCGAAAAATGGCCACCGTTAATGGCCAAAGCGGGCGCTATGGCTGAGGGTGATTACAGCGTTATCAAACGCCAAGACGGCTCTATGCAGTGGGCTTATAAAGGTTGGCCACTTTATTACTGGGTAAAAGACAAAAAGCCTGGTGATGTCAGTGGTGACGGCAAGGGTGGTAAATGGCACTTGGTTCACCCTTAAACCTGGCTTTATGCATCAAAAACCGGAACCCTGTTCCGGTTTTTTTGCAGCTGTTCTTTATCTTTTTGGGTGGCGCAGAGCCTTGCTGCCAGAGAGTGGCCGTAAAATAATCGGGCGCGGCCGGCAAATAAAGGTGATAATGTCGCGGTCCCACCATTAAAGGATCAGCTCCCATGACCCAATGGCAAAAAAGCTACGACACCTTCCTTGCCCGCATTCAGGAAACAGGCGAACTGTGGAGCCTGAGCTGCGAAGAAGGCTGGGTGATCTGCGACTCTGCGGAATTTGAAGACACCGAAGTTATGCCGTTCTGGTCTTCCAAGGCCGAAGCCCAGCGCCATTGTGTGGAGCAATGGGATGACTACCAAGCAGAACGTGTCAGCTTGGCAGACTTTGTTGAACTGTGGCTGCCAAACCTTGCTGAAGACGACATTTTGGTTGGCCCCGACTGGAACGACGACCTTGAAGGCCTGGAAGTCGAACCTGGCGACTTGGCCGAGTCGTTGCTGGCCCAGCAATAAGCGGCTGTTTAGCATGCATCCCAAGAGCCCTGTCAAAAGCAGGGCTTTTTTGTGACCAGAAGAAGACAAACAGCCCATACTGGGATAACAAATGAGAATAATTATTAAATGATATTGATTCTCATTTAATAATTGGTAATCTTGCCTGCACTTTGCCAAATACAGGGAAATGCACGCAATGAAAGTCCCCCCACGGTTTGCACTCTTCGCGCTGAGTTTAGCCGTCAGCCAAGCCTTGGCTACCGAACAGGCCAGCAACCAAGCCCCCCAGACAAGCGATGGTCTGGAACACATTTTGGTGCAAGGACAAAAGGCACAGCTTGCCAAGCCCGACACTGCCGTTACCACCATCAACGCCCAGCAAATAAGCCGCACCCTAAGTACCGACTTAAGTGATGTATTGCGTTATGAGCCAGGCGTAACCGTTACCCCCAACAGTCGCGGTGGCGGTGGTATTGGCACCATCAATATTCGTGGCTTGGATGGAGATAGGGTCAAAGTGCTGGTAGACGGCGTGGAAATGGCCGACACCTATACCCCAACCTCAAGCACCTACTTAAATGCCGGCCGCAACACCTTGGATGTTGACGCGCTATCGCAAATGCAAATTGTCAAAGGCGGCGATGTTAGCGCGGGCTCCGGTGCATTAGGGGGTGTGGTGGCATTTAAAACCAAAGATCCGGCGGACTTTCTTGATAGCAACGGTAACGACAGCTACCTCGGCCTGGAAGGCGGTTATCGCAGCGACTCGGAGCAATACACCGAAAGTGGCACCCTAGCCAACCGCACTGGCGCGGTGGAGTCGTTGCTTATTTATACCCACCGCGATGGCCAAGAAACAGAAAATCACGGTGGCGGCAGTGATATCAGTGGCTCAAGCCGCGGCGCCGTTGACCCCGGTGATACCCAGTCTGACAACGTGCTAGGCAAACTTATCTGGTATGCCAACAGCCAAAATGCGTTCGGTGTAACCGCCGAACACTATGAGTACCAGTCAGACTTCGACCTTTATTCCGAAAGCAGCTCAGACGAACCAGAAATTCAGCAAGATGATGTTACCCGCAACCATTTAGGCCTTTACCAGGTCAGTACCTCGGCAACCGCCTTTTACGACCAACTGCAATGGCAAGTTGATTACCAAAAGACCCGCACCAAGAGCTATACCCTTAATCCGTCTAGCAGCAACCAATACAACCGCTTGTATGCGCAAAAAGGCTGGCAAGGGAAAGTCGATTTAAGCAAACAGCTTGGCAACCATCTGCTGAGTTACGGCCTTAACTACCGCTACCAAAAATACCAAAATCTGGTGCACGAAACCGCCTCGGGCACTACCACCACCAGCCGTTTTTCACCCAACGCCACCGGCGATAATTACGGCTTGTATCTGTCTGACAGCTGGCAGCTAACGGACAGCTTCACCCTGCTACCGGCGTTGCGTTACGACAACTACCGCTACAATGCCGACGCCGATCAGTATGTCACCACCGACTGGGGCACCAATAAAAGCAATAAGTTAACAGCGCAGCTTGGCATGAACTGGGCGCTGACCGATGTCTATTCGCTGTACGCCCGTTATGGCAGCGGCTTTCGGGCACCGAGCTTTGAAAACCTCTACTACTACTACGAGCATTCCGGCAGTTTTGGCAGCTATAGCTATGGCTACCTCATCAAACCCAACCCTAATCTCAAACCGGAAGAAAGCACCTTCGCCGAGCTAGGGCTGCGCATGGCTGGGCGCTACGGCTATGCGCAACTGGCGGTCTACGACAATAAATACCGCAATTTCATCCAGCAGCAATATTCATTGGGTGCCAGCACTGAATATCCCACTGGGGAATTTACAACTGTGAACCTCAACGGTGTGGAAATTAAAGGGGTGGAGCTCAGTGGCGAGCTGGAATTGGCATCGGTGCTGAGCAGTCAGTTAACCCGTGGCATTGTGCTAAGTGCATCGGCTGCCTACGCCGATGGCAGCTACAGCAGTTATGAAGATGCCAGTGGCAACGTTACCAAGAACATGCCGCTAGACAGTATCTCACCGATGACCATAGTGGCGGGCGTACAATACGACGCTCCCGGCAGTGATTGGGGTAGCAGCCTACACGCCACCTGGACCGCCGCTAAACGCCAAAGCGACATCACCAGCAGCAGCCAGTGGCTGGCCACCCCCAGCTTTACGGTGCTCGATACCACGGCTTACTACAAACCGATGGCTAACCTGAAGTTGTCAGTGGGTGTCTTTAACCTGTTGGACAAAAAATACTGGCTTTGGAACCAAATTCGCACCCTCAGCGACAGCAGTACCAACCTTGACCGTTATAGCCAACCCGGCCGCAACGTTAGGGTGAATTTTAAGCTCAGCTTTTAACTGTTTTGAGCGATAAAAAAGCCCGCCTTACGGCGGGCTTTTTTATCATTACAGCCAGCGTTCAAAATGAAACTCGTCGGAACGCTCACCGTCAGTCAGTAACCAAGCACCTTCCATAAACGTCGCGCTCAGGGTCATATTACGCTGGGCAAACGCTTCTAGGCGTGGCAGCTGTTCAAAGCCCAGATTCAACACCTCAAGCCGCTTCAAGCCTTTGATTTCATCGCCAAACTGCTTCCACCATTGCTCGGCGCTGCGGGCACCATAGCTGCATACCAATACCCTTTCGCTGCGAGACAGGCCCTGTTTAATGCGTTTTACGCTGGGCTCACCCAGCTCAATCCATAGCAAAATACGGCCATCAGCGGCTTTTAACCAAAGGTCGGGCTCGTCGTCGGTCGAAAGCCCTTTGGTAAAAGAGAGGTTTTCATCAGCATAGGCAATAAAAGTCAGTAACCGCACCATCAGCCGCAGCTCGGTTTCTGAGGGATGGCAGGCCAGGGTTAAGGCATGGTCGCCGTAGTAATGACGCTCTAGGTCACTGATATTGACCTGTGCTTTATAGATGGTGGCACCTAACGCCATAACCGCTTTCCCAACCGTGAAAAGGCGCAGTGTCCGGTAATGGCGTGGTGCTGTCTAGTGTTGTAAAGCATTTTGGCCCCTTGAGAACGAAAAAGCCCTGAGCGTGGCAATCAGGGCTTCTTTGTAAAAAGGGCGGCATAAAGCGCCTGTTTTCGCGGGCCAAAGCCGAAGGTTAGCCCTTAGTCCAATAAGGCATTCAGGCCAAGGCCGGCCATATTGGCACTAAATTCCATCACCTCATATTGGGCGATACCTTCTTTAAAAAAAGGGTCGTTGTGGTAGAACGCCTCAACCGCCTCTCTATCTACTAACCGGCAGAGGATCACCCCACCATCGCGCGGCTTTTTCGGGCCAGAAGCCAGCACAAAGCCTCTTTTATAACCCGCTTTTAGCCAAGCGCGATGGGCATCAACAAACTGGTCTACCTCTGCCAGCGGTTTTTGGTATGTCAGCGATAAAATAAACATGAGGTAAGCTCCAGCAGTAGCGGCGGCTATTTATCACTGACCATCAAGGCCCGGTATTCGTCATATGCGAATTGGTCGGTCATGCCACTGATGTAATCTTGTAAAAGCCGGCAGCGATAATAAAACTCGGTAGCATCATCTTGGCCAACAACCGCTTTGTTGTAGGCGTGGATATGCTTCCCGGACAACTTTTTAAATAATCGCTTCTCCAGCAGCGGCGCGTCTTTGTGCTGGGTCATGATCCGGTCAAATTGCTGGCGAGATTTGCTTAATAACGGCTGGTAAATATCCAAAAGCCCAGCAATAACCCGGTAGCCTTGCAGCTCTCTGGCCTCCACTTCCTTGTCGCAGAAGGCATATTTAAAAGCGACATTCTTTAGACTCTGCGCCACAGCATGGGCATAGCTGCTGTCTTCCAAGAGGGCTTGGTTGAATTGGCCGTGATAGACAGCGTCGATATGCTCAATAAAACGCTCAGCCGCATAGTCCACCAAGGGGTGCAGCACCATCAGCCGAAAGTCGATAAAGAACTGGCCGGTACCAATGGCATCAAAACGCTGAGCCTTATTCTGCGCCTTTACTAATTTGCTGGGCAGCTGATAGGCCTCTGGCCAATCCATCGATAAACGGTATTCAGCGCAAAGGCTTTGAAACTCCTCGGTAAAGGCGGCAATTAACTTGTCGAGATCTAAAATCCCCTTTTCCACCGCGTCTTCTAAATCTGCAATGCAGTAGGAAATGTCGTCCGCCGCTTCCATGATGTAAGACACCGGGTGACGACAGCCTGCCCCCATTTGCAAATGCTGGCAAAGCTGGCCGACAAAGGCGGCTTCGCTGAAATAAAAGCCTACTTTTTTCTGAAGATAATTCGCCTCGGGCTTAGGCTCGGTACCGCAGCGGGTGTATTTAAGGATGCCGGCGATTTGGGTGAAGGTAAGGTTCAAATTCAAAAGGCTATGCACCAAGCGAATGCCCTGGGCATTACCTTCAAAGCCGCAAAGGTCGCGAACCAGAGCGCCGCTTAACAGCAGTGGTTTGCCATCGGTCGTCGGCAAACTGCTATCAAGGTTCTTTTTAAACCAGTCGTTGATAGCCTGTTCACCGAAATGCCCAAAGGGCGGATTACCGATGTCGTGCATCAAGCAGGCCATTTCTACCAAGCTTTCCAAGTGGCGCTCTAAGCCCTGCAGGCCGTAATTGGCAGTGGCATCTTTACCAAGCTTTTTAAAAATGGTTTGGACGATAAAGCGGCCAACTTGCTGCACTTCCAAGGAGTGGGTTAAACGGCTGCGTACCGCCGAGTTGCGCTCAAGGGGAAAGACCTGGGTCTTTTGTTGCAAGCGGCGCACCGCTGCCGAATTGATGATGCGGCCACGGTCACTTTCGTATTGCGACAAGGCCGGCTTACGGCCGTGATTCACTTGATCGCTGTCGACGTCATAAAAGCGGGTTGTGGAGAGTTTATTAGTAAAATCAATCATAAAACCCCAATGCGGCTTTTTAGCTCACCCTACCTTATCAAGAGGCTGGCGAAAATGGCGGTTTTATGGCCGCTCTTTAAAAAGCAGAGGGTGGCGAATGCCAGGATCAGAGCCACCACCGACTTCGGCATCCCAATAGCCTTGCGTGACCAAGGTGGCTTCGCGCACCCCGCGGTCCCACAGCCAGCGGCACGCCTGCTGGGAGGAGGTAAAACGCAGCAGGCTGCCATCGTTCTCCTTTAGCCACAGCAGTTGCTCGCCAATGCGCACGCGCACCAGAAAAATCACCATCTCCGTTGCGACGATTTCTAAGGGCGGTTTAAAACCATTGTCTAAAGCCGATTCAAACTCTGCGACCAACATCAGTTGCACCTTCTCCCCCACGCTGCCCCACGCTTTTAGCCTTATCTACGCTCAGCTTATGCACAAATAATGACTATCTAAAGACAGGTTAAGGGTTTAATGACCGGTGTTAATTGCAAACGGCCATGGCTAGCAACATCTGTAGCGGTCCGCGCCCCTGACCACAGATAAAAGGCTCTTTAGAAAGGGAAAAAGCAGTTCCCATAATAGGCGTTATGAGAATGGTGCAAACAATAAAAAACCCCGCCGAAGCAGGGTTTTTTTATTACTGGGGAGTTCCATAAAGCCCCATAAATCGATAATGCGCAAAACGGCTATCCGTTGCAATAAGGCTCGGTGTCCGCGTTTGCTCAATACGTTCGCTAAGATAGTCGGCCCAGCTAAGAGATTCATCAAAGCCAAATAATGTCAACTCAAACTCATAGCCCTTATAGTTCACTGTCGATAATTGACTTTCTATATCATCCGGAAACTGCAACGTAGGAATAGTACCTGAAACGGGCCCTTCAATATCCCAACTTACAGAAACATTGGTAGCCATTCCTACCATGAAGATACTCATGTTGTTCATACGCATATCAACATCTGACAAATCGTAACTACTATTATTAATACGGCCGTTATCTAAAGCATCGATAAATGCAGAGGCGGTATCCAATAGTGCTTGGTTATCAGTCCCAGGCAGAGTCGAGGAAACAGTAGGATCGTCATTCTCAACATTATCCTTATAACCAACTTCACCTTGGTATTGATAATTATTGAGCGAGCCATTCCAATCGTAATAAGCCAATACGGCACTATTATCGGCGGCATCCGGATAAATAAAGAGCGGGGTGTTGGCACCACTATTTCTCAATTGCCAACCATCCGATAGCCATGCTTTAGCTTCGTAAGTCACATTCTCATCGCTATTATCAATGTCGACTGCCAAACCTGTCGCGTCAAAGCTACTGTCAGTTAGGGTTGTGACTGAATTTACCTTACTGATATCTATGACCGCCGCCTTGGCGCTAGTACCATCAGCAGCAATGAGTTGCATATCAAAGTCATCACCTTCGTCGGCACAATGCTCCACAGTAACAGTACTGCTTTGACCTGAAACCAAGGCAATAGCGGTTGCGCCGAGCTTTAAGGTAGCCCCTGCATCGTTGGTCAATAAGCTCTGAATATCAAAACCATAACTACTACAACCGCAGTCAGCACCAGGGTCATATTCAGAGACAATAAAATTACCTAGATCGCCACCGGGAAAGTCCAGATAGGTTTTGATATTAAGTGAGGTGTTTCCGTCGGACTCAGTGGACATAACAACCGAAACGCTGCTTGTTTCATCAGGAACAGTAACATCAAGGTGGCCATCACTGTCGGTTTGATACTGCTCTATCACGGCGCCGGTGCTGTCTTGCGCAACGACAGTCGCGCCGCTAAAAGCAGTTCTGTTATAGCAGGCACCTTGAATAAGGGTATCGAGAATAAGTGGCTTACCGGTTGTAGTTGTATCCCCCGAGTCACCGGTATCACTGGATGAATCACCTGAGGCACCGGTGTCAGCTGAGCCAGAAGTAGCCGAATCACCACCACCACCACAAGCACTAAGAAAAAGCGTTAAAGCCAACAGAAATACTTCCCTTTTCACTACATCATTCCTTTAACTACAGAAGGCAGTGAAAATTAACACACTTACTAATTTGCCTTTATATTTTTTGCCATTTTTTTGACCTTAAAGGCTTTTTATAGCAAAAAATATAAGGGGTATAAGCCTGTAGCAGATTAGCGCCTCGACTAATAAACAATAAAAAACCCCGCCGAAGCGGGGTTTTTTGCACGGGGGTGATTTACATCATGCCGCCCATACCACCCATGCCGCCCATATCTGGGGCTGCGGCAGGGGCGTCATTTTTCGCTGGCTTGTCAGTAACCATGGCTTCGGTGGTGATCATCAGACCGGCCACAGAAGAGGCAAACTGCAGGGCGCTACGGGTAACTTTGGTTGGGTCAAGGATGCCCATTTCCAGCATGTCGCCGTAGGTATCGTTACCGGCGTTGTAACCAAAGTTGGCGGTGCCTTCTTTGATTTTGGCAGCGATAACAGAGGCTTCACCACCCGCGTTAGAGACGATTTGGCGCAGCGGCGCTTCCATCGCACGCAGGGCGATTTTAATACCGTGGTTTTGGTCTTCGTTGTCACCGGTCAGGTCGGTTACTTTAGAAGCAACACGCACCAGGGCAACACCACCACCAGGTACTACGCCTTCTTCCACAGCAGCGCGGGTAGCGTGCAGGGCATCTTCAACGCGGGCTTTCTTCTCTTTCATTTCCACTTCGGTAGCGGCACCGACTTTGATAACGGCAACACCGCCAGCCAGTTTGGCTACGCGCTCTTGCAGTTTTTCTTTGTCGTAATCAGAAGAAGATTCTTCGATTTGGGCACGGATTTGCTTAACGCGAGCGTCGATAGCAGCCGCTTCACCAATACCGTCGATGATAGTAGTTTCGTCTTTGGTGATAACCACACGCTTGGCTTGGCCCAGCTCTTCAAGGCCGGCTTTTTCCAGTTCCATACCAATCTCTTCAGAGATAACGGTACCACCGGTCAAAATAGCGATGTCTTGCAGCATGGCTTTACGACGGTCGCCAAAGCCTGGGGCTTTAACCGCAGCAACTTTAACGATGCCGCGCATGGTGTTAACAACCAAGGTAGCCAGGGCTTCGCCTTCTACGTCTTCGGCGATAACCAGCAGCGGTTTGCCAGACTTGGCAACGCCTTCGAGGGTTGGCAGCATTTCACGGATGTTGGAGATTTTTTTGTCAACCAACAGAATGAAGGGACTGTCCAGCTCTACGCTGCCGTTGTCAGGGTTGTTGATGAAGTAAGGAGACAGGTAACCGCGGTCAAACTGCATGCCTTCAACAACGTCCAGCTCGTCTTGCAGGCCTTGGCCTTCTTCAACGGTGATAACGCCTTCTTTGCCCACTTTATCCATGGCTTCGGCCAGGATGTTACCGATGGTTTCATCGGCGTTAGCAGAGATAGTACCTACCTGGGCAATGGCTTTGGAGTCAGAGCAAGGCACAGACAGGGCTTTGAGTTCTTCTACGGCTTTGATAACGGCTTTGTCGATACCGCGTTTCAAGTCCATAGGGTTCATGCCAGCGGCAACGGCTTTGAGGCCTTCGTTAACAATGGCTTGCGCCAGTACGGTGGCAGTGGTGGTACCGTCACCGGCTTCGTCATTGGCTTTGGAAGCAACTTCCTTAACCATTTGCGCGCCCATGTTTTCGAACTTGTCTTCAAGCTCGATTTCTTTGGCGACAGACACACCGTCTTTGGTGATAAGAGGGGCACCGAACGACTTGTCCAGAACCACGTTGCGGCCTTTAGGGCCGAGTGTAACTTTTACCGCGTCAGCCAGGATGTTTACACCCTTGAGCATTTTGGTGCGGGCGTCATTACCAAATTTGACGTCTTTTGCTGCCATTTTCTAAATCCTCTAAAAAACGGGTTGAACCGGTTGATTAACCTTCGACAATCGCCAGGATGTCGGCTTCGCTCATGATCAGCACTTCTTCGCCGTCGAGCTTCTCGGCTTTAACACCGTAGCCATCGTTGAAAATAACCTTGTCGCCTACTTTCACATCCAGGGGTTTTACTTCCCCGTTATCCAGTACTCGGCCCTGACCTACTGCCAGCACTTCGCCGCGAGTAGATTTTTCAGCAGCAGAGCCAGTCAGTACGATACCGCCAGCGGATTTGGCTTCAACTTCAATGCGCTTGACGATGACGCGGTCATGTAACGGACGCAGTTTCATCTGAAAGTCTCCTAAACGTTTAAGTCTGAACGTTTTATATAAAGGGGCCGTCATGGCCCAAATCGTTGTTGCTCCCTATATGGGGCGCCTTTACAGGCTTTCCAAGAGGGCGATGAAAATTTTTTAGTCTTTACGCTCAAACTCACCATCAATGGTGTGGTTCTGGCGGTAATGTGGCGGCTCTTGGCCGCCACCATTAAATGGGCCCTGGGCGCCACCCACGGTTTGCACCACCATGCGTTTGCCTAATTGCGCCGCCAACTTTCGCCGCACATTAGGCAGCAGCAGCACGATACCGGCGATATCAGTCAGTAGGCCCGGGGTCATCAACAAGACGCCGGCAATCAATAACACCAAACCTTCACAAATTTGCTGGCCGGGCATTTCGCCATTGGCCATGCGCTGCTGGGCTTGGGTCCAGGTGGCAAAACCGGCCTGGCGTACCAACTTGGCCCCCACCACGGCGGTAATGATCATCAGAGCGACGGTGGGTACCACACCGATAATGCCGCCTAGCTTGATCAATAAGGTGATCTCGATAAAAGGCACTATCAGAAAAAGCAGAAAGAGTCGGCCGAACATGAGGCCTCCTTAAAAGGGCTTGAAAGAAAATTGGGGACGCCTTGGTCCATTTTCAAGCCATTATCAATAATTGTTGGCTTTTGCCGCCAACGGCAACAGGTTAAGGTAACGCGGCTAACTACAAGGAGAACTGAATGCCAAAGGCGCTGGTGGTGCTTTGCACCTGCCCCGATAACGACACAGCCACAACCTTAAGTAAGCACCTGCTTACCGAACATTTGGCCGGGTGTATCAATGTCATACCAGCGGTGCGTTCACTTTACTTATGGCAAGGAGCACTTTGTGAAGACAGCGAGTTGCAGCTGGTAATTAAGACCACCGCGGAGCGCTATGCCGCGCTGGAAGCCGCCATCTTAAAGCATCATCCTTACGATACGCCGGAAATCATTGCCCTGGCGGTGGAAAAAGGGTCAGCAGACTATTTAAACTGGTTGGCCGAGGTGACCCATGATTAAGCGTTTCTGGCTACTGCTATTGGTAGCTTTGCCGTTACTTGCGCAGGCAGGAGGCATTCCATTACCCAGCAGCCAACAGAGCCTGGGCCAAGCACAAAAGCCGCAGTTTTTACCCGAAGACCAGGCCTTTTCTTTTAACTTCCAGCAACAAAACAACCAACTGCTGGTGAGCTGGCAAATTGCTGATGGCTATTACCTTTATAAACATCGCTTCGATGTCAGTGCCAAAGGCGTAACCCTTGGCAAAATCACCTTTCCGAAGGGCCAGGAGCACCACGACGAATTTTTCGGAAAATCAGAAGTTTATCATCACAGCGTGCAATTTAAGGTGCCCTTGAGTGCCATTAACTCCGGTGCCAGTGTGGTGGTTAGATACCAAGGCTGCGCCGAAGCTGGCCTGTGTTATCCGCCAACCCGAAAAACCGTGCCGATAGACCCGCCAAAGGCCAACACCACTGGCGGCAAAGGTTTTGTCAGCGAACAAGATAAGTTAGCCAGTATGCTGGCTGGCTCAAACTTGGCGTTAACGCTGTTAGCCTTTTTTGGGGCCGGCATTTTAATCGCCTTCACGCCCTGTGTTTTTCCGATGTACCCCATCTTGACCAGTTTGATTGCCGGTGCCGGTAAAAGCCTTACCACCGGCCGGGCAGTCTGGCTGTCTTTTATCTATGTGCAAGGCATGGCCGTTACCTATACCGCCCTGGGGTTGGTGGTGGCCAGTCTTGGCGCCCAAGCCCAAGCGGCCTTTCAGCAGCCGGCAGTATTGATTGGCCTGTCGATACTGTTTATCGCGCTGGCGGTGGTAATGTTCACCGGCATCAACCTGCAACTGCCCCCCCGTTTTCAGGAAAAGCTCAACGCCCTATCCAACAAGCAAAAAGCCGGTTCTGTGCTTGGCGTGCTGCTGATGGGGGTGATCTCCGGCTTAGTGGCCAGCCCATGTACCACAGCGCCGCTCACCGGCGCCCTACTTTATGTGGCACAAAATGGCCACTTATTAGTGGGCGCGCTGGCACTCTATGCCTTGTCGTTAGGGATGGGGCTGCCTTTGATGATCATTGGCTCCACCGGCAGCAAATGGCTGCCAAAAGCGGGCGCCTGGATGGAGACCATCAAGCATTTATTTGGCTTTATTTTGTTGGCGGTACCGGTATTGCTGCTGGGAAGATTAGTCCCTGACAACTGGGCCATGCTGGCTTGGGCCCTGTGGCTGCTGGCCACTTTTGCTTTTCTGGCACAAGCCAATAGCAGCACCGGCAACGGCTTCTTTAAAGGCCTGCGTACGTTGGTGATTTTCTTAGGGCTCTTTAGTGGCGCCATGCTGGGTTATCAAACCTTATTCCCCAGCCAAAGCAGCAGCGCTGCAGTTGCTAAAAGCAGTGCTGCCGGCCAGTTTAAGAAGGTAAGAAACTTGGCAGAAATGAAAACCGCCATCGCCGCTGCCGCAGCCACCGGCAAACCGGTAATGGTCGATTTCTATGCCGACTGGTGTGTTGCCTGTAAGGAGTTTGAGAAATACACCTTCTCAGACGCGGCGGTTAAGGCGCGATTTGCCAAGATGCAGCTATTGCAAACCGATGTTACCGAAAGCACCAGCGAGCAGGTGGCGATGCTTGATCACTTTCAAATACTGGGTCTGCCTACGCTGCTGTTTTTTGACAAAAATGGCAATGAGATAAAATCGCTAAGGGTCACCGGCTTTCAAAAACCGGCCCAGTTTTTAAAAACGCTTGACCAATTACAGCCATAAAAAAAGCCGCCTGCGGGCGGCTTTTTCTTTCAATGTCACTTAATCAAGCAACATTGAGTAAGCAGAACCTTCGGCTTTGACCTTTTGCTTGGCTTCCAAAGCAAAGCTCCAATCGATATTGAGCTTAATCGCCAGCTGCAATGGCCAATCTACCGGCGTGTCTTCACCGGCAACATCCAAACGTTCCAGATAGGCCGCCATATACACCAGCGCGGCATACTGACTGAACGGCTCGGCCAGCAACGGCACCCGTTGGTTACGAATGGCCAGTTGAATCACATCCGGGAACAACCAGCGGCTGGACAGCTCAGCGCCCACTTCAGCGTAGGTAAAACCCAGCACCGCATGTTCGGCGTAGGCCCTGGCTTCACCGGCTGACACCCGTTCATCAAGTTCTGCAGCCAAATCTGGTTCGGCCGCATGAATGATAAGCTCACCAATGTTGTGCAGCATGCCGCAGGTAAAGCTCAGCTCACTGTCGCAATCTGATTTTGATGCCAAAACCCGGCACAACTCACCCACATGAAAGGACTGTTGCCAGAAACCTTTAAGATCAAAATGCGGCACCGTTGGGTACATATCCACAAGTCCGGCTGCCAACACCATGTTCCGCAGTACATCCAGCCCTAACCGGACAGAGGCTTCGTTCACCGTTGCTATCTGACGAGACCGCCCATAACGGGCAGAGTTGGCAAGACGCAAGGTTTTTGCGGTGATCACGGCATCTTTGCCAATCTTGCCAGCAACAGTACGCACGTCGGTGTCGGGATCATTAAAAGTGGCAATAAGATCCTTCACCACTTGTGGGATCTGGGGCAAATTCTGGGGACGTGAGAAAAACTGTTCTAAGGATTTTTTTGACATTCAGGCTCCAACTCCCTTGGGTCTCCCATAGCGGCAATACGCATCAATGAGCCGGTACTTCAATTAAAGGGCAGGCTCGTCCTGCTTTATTGGTTAACCGCATGACCCTAATCTTTGCCGCAGCAAATGCAAAAGGCATTTTAACGACTCAAGTTTGATAAAATGCCGTTCCTGAGCAAGACCCTGCGCCAATATGGCATAAATACAAGTCCGTCATACGCAGACTGGCCAGCCAACGTACCGCTTCCTTACCCCGGATAATAACGCCCTACAATTACAGAGCCAAGGCGATAACCCACATTATCGCTACATAAGTCACATGCACTACAGAAAAGTCGCTAACGCCAGAGAATCTTTAGCAATTTAGCGGGAAGGCACCGGTAGCTGACTGTCTAATGCGTCCAAAATACTGCAATGTGTGGCCCCTTCTGGCCCGCCACAACACGCATTGCTTAGTGAAAAGAGGGCGCTTTGAATACGCTGTAACTCAACAAGACGGGTCTGAACCTGCTCTAAATGGGCATCCACCACTGCTTTTACTTCGCCGCAAGTGTGGCTGTCGATGTCGACCCGGATATCCAATAACTCACGAATATCTTCAAGCGAAAAGCCCAGCGACTTCATCGATAGAATAAAATGCAGGGTGTTGACGGAGCTGTCATCGTAATAGCGATAGCTATTTTCACCACGTTTGGCTTCTAACAGCCCCTGCTTCTCCCAAAAACGTAAGGTATCTACCGTTACCCCTGTTGCCTGTGCCAGCTCACCGATCTTCATCGTTTTACCTCGCGTTACTGCCTGCATGAGGCATATCCATGTTTACTCATTCCGTTAGTGCATTTTTCGCACATCCAAGCTTTGCCTAAGATACGCTTTTAAAAAGAGACTAACAGACTCTTTAACAAGTCAAATCGAACAAAAGGTGACAAATTTATCCGCTGATGAGGACAATCAGCTTTTAGCCCGCGAGAAAAGGACATCGAAAATGGGAAAACCAGCCGCAACCATCACACACATGCATGTTTGCCCGAAAACCACTGGTACGGTTCCGCACGTTGGCGGCCCCATCGTAACCGGTTCGGGTAATGTTCTTATTGGTTCTCTGCCAGCAGCTCGTGTTGGCGACACTTTGGTATGTGTCGGCCCCCCCGACAAAGTAAAAAGTGGCTCGGGAACGGTGCTCATCAATGGCAAGAAAGCGGCGCGAATGGGCGACAGCACTGACCATGGCGGCGCTATTGTAGTGGGAAACCCGACGGTGCTGATTGGTGGCTGAGCCTCATGCCACAGCATGCTGCGAAAAATATCAAGCGAGCAGTAACACCAAGCTATTGGCGTTCTGTAAAACGATTGCAGGGCTGATTGGCACCAGAAAACATTTGCCAGTGTGGCAAGAATGGAGCGGGTGAAGGGAATCGAACCCTCGTATGCAGCTTGGGAAGCTGCCGTTCTACCATTGAACTACACCCGCAGTGGAGCTTGATTATAGGGATTTTTAGCCACAAAAAAAGACCTGAAAGAGTAACTGGTTAGAACTCGTACTGGCCGTTAAACTGGTATGACTTGTTGGAGTGAGGATTATTCCATGTCATTCGATTTCACCACCAAAGCCGTTTTTGTGATGGGCGGCACCAGTGGAATCAACCTTGGCATTGCCCAAGGTTTTGCCAGTGCCGGTGCCCGGGTAGCGGTTGCCAGTAGAAGCCAGGACAAGGTAGATGCTGCCGTTGCCAGTCTTGGCCCAAACGCCTTGGGGTTCAGTGTTGATGTTCGTGACGCCGATGCCGTTGCGGATGTTTTAGCCAAGGCCAAAGCGGCTTTTGACCAACCCATCGATGTGCTTATCAGCGGCGCTGCCGGTAACTTTCCGGCGGCGGCTAAAGACTTATCGGCCAATGGTTTTAAAGCCGTGGTGGATATCGACTTGCAAGGCACCTATAACGTCATGAAAGGGGCCTACCCGCATTTAGCCAGGCCCGGATGCATCATCAATATTTCCGCACCTCAAGCCTATGTGCCCATGGCATTGCAGGCCCATGTTTGCGCCGCTAAAGCCGGCGTTGACATGATAACGCGCACCCTTGCCATGGAATGGGGTCCAGAGGGCATTCGTGTTAACTCATTGGTACCCGGCCCTATCGCCGGTACCGAAGGCATGGCTCGCCTGGCACCGACACCGGAATTAATGTCGATGGTGGAAGGTTCAGTGCCATTGAAACGCAACGGTAGCCCGGAAGATTTAGCCAATGCGGCGCTGTTTTTAGCATCGCCACTGGCAAGTTATATTAGCGGCGTGGTGCTACCGGTCGATGGTGGCTGGTCGTTGGCAGGCGTTAGCTACGCCATGGACAACATCGCCAAACTGCTCGGTAGCCCAAGATAAAAAAGGCACCTTTAGGTGCCTTTTTTATGAGGCTTTAGACTGACTATCCAAGGCGCTGATTTTTTGCGACAGCTGATAGCCCTCGTCGGTAACGATGGCCTCCAAAGCCCGAATACGCTCTTCCATTTGGGCAATTTGCGCCTTCATCGCCTGGGTATCAGCGCCGTTTTGGCTAAGAGAAGCCGCCACCTTTTGTTCTTGTAATCGTAGCCGCCCACAAAAATAGCGCCGGGCAATACCCAAGGCGACCAAGCCCAATATGAACAGAAAAACCCAACGTTGGCTTTCCATCACTCACTCCTTTTACAGTTTGTCCAAGGCCAACTGGCCCCACCCCACCAGCTTACCGTCACTAAAGATCAGCGGCGTACATTCATCGCGAGTGGTCATGCCGTCAGAATGCTTACGCTGAGTACGATAAAACAAAACGCGGTGGCCGTCGGTGAGCTGGTCATCAAAGTCAGGAGTGCCCAACTTTTCAATCACCATTGTTGAGCTGACACCTGTTGCAAGGCCAGCAATGGCGTCACGATTGCGGTGCTCAATGCTTTGATGATCCTGTTTATCATAGTCGTGATCGCGATCAGAGATGACCAAACAGCCCGCCAGCGGCAACAGCATCACCGCCGCAATCAGCGGGCGGAAAGTACGCAGTTTCATGTTGTGATATCCGTATTACTGAAAGTTGTCGTTACAAATGCAAAGCCTTTGCCATAAATGTAACTGGCTGTTAAATATAGAAATACTGATTAGAGGCACGGTCTGGCGTTATCAATTTCGCCAACCATTGGCGAAATTGACCGCCTAAGGATTCTTCGATTACCGCTATTGTGAATAGCAAACAGCATATATTGGACAATTGGGGTAGACTTGCCCCCATTGTCATGCTCAGAGGTCCCAATGAAGGAAAAACAGGTTTGCGAACAGTTGAAGTTGGAAAACCAGCTTTGCTTTGCCCTTTATTCGGCTTCACTGACCATGAGCAAGCTCTATAAGCCAATGCTGCAGGAACTTGATCTGACCTACCCACAGTATTTGATTATGTTGGTGTTGTGGGAAACCGACGGTATTACCTCTACCGCCTTAGGCAAAAAGCTGATGCAGGACTTGGGCGCCCTCAGCCCGGTTATAAAACGCCTGGAAGCACAAGGGCTTTTAGAACGCCGCCGTAGCAGCCAGGACGAGCGTAAGGTTGAACTCTTTTTAACAGAGCAGGGTAAAAACCTGCAGCAAAAAGCAGAGACATTACCGGAACGTATCTTGTGCGCCTCAGGCATGGACGTAGAACATTTAGGCACCCTGAAAGGCCAATTAGAAGAGCTTCGCGGCGCCATTCAACAGCAGCTGTAACCTAACTGAGCTCTTTATGAAAAAAGCCCTCACTGTGAGGGCTTTTTTGATTCTATTTTGCTACCCCTAACAGACACATCGAAAAAATCGTTAGCCGCTATCGACAAATATATGTATCGCGATTATATTTATTGCGATAAATTAATTTGCAAGCCAAACACACTAACGAGGAATTCATCATGAAAGCACTTTACACAGCAGTTGCAACTTCCACTGGCGGCCGTGATGGCAGCTCAAAAAGCTCTGACGGCGTTTTAGACGTAAAATTAACCACCCCGAAAGAACTGGGTGGCGCTGGTGGCAACGGTACTAACCCTGAACAATTATTCGCAGCTGGCTATTCAGCTTGCTTTATTGGCGCCACCAAACTGGTTGCTAGCAAACAAAAAATTGCGGTTCCTGCTGATTTCAACATCCGCGCCGAAGTCGGCATTGGCCCTGTTGACGGTGGTTTCGGTCTAGAAGTTGACCTCTACGTGTCCCTGCCCGGCATGGACCAAGACACCGCTGAAGACTTAGTTGCCAAAGCGCACCAAGTTTGCCCCTACTCTAACGCCACCCGTGGCAACATTGAGGTGCGCCTGCACGTTGCAGTGTAAGCCGTCGCCGCATTGCTAAACCCCGCCACCAGGCGGGGTTTTTTATTGTTGTAAGGCAAGGCCTGTTAAAACGGCCACTCTTTCGTAAAATGACCCTCGATTGATAAAAAACAAGCACAACGAGGATTTATGAAATTGCGCCTTCTGGCCTTGCCCTTACTCTTGGCCACCACTGCGGTTTACGCGAAAACCGCGCCAGTAAATCTGCACGCAGAAAACACCCAAGCGGTGCTGTGGATGCAACATTCCGGCGAATACCGTGCGCTTTGCTACCAAGCCTTCAACATGGCTAAGCTCGCCTTTGACAATGCCAGCAAAACCCAACCGGGCAAACTGGCGGTGATGGTTGACCTGGATGAAACCGTGCTCAACAACAGCCCTTATGCTGGCTGGCAAATCAAGCACCAGCAAAATTACGGTGCCAAAAGCTGGGATAAGTGGGTCAACAGCATTCAAACCGCCGCCCTGCCTGGCGCTGTTGAATTTGCCAATTACGTTACCGAGCACGGCGGCACCATGTTCTATGTTTCTAACCGTTCAGACCGCACCTTCGAGGCAACCGCTAGTAACCTTAAAAAAGACGGCTTTCCCAACGTCAGTAAAAATACCCTGCGCTTAAAAAGCACCACTTCCGACAAAGCGCCGCGCCTTGAATCGATTCAAAAAGACGGTTACCACGTGGTGCTGCTGATGGGAGACAACCTCAACGACTTCCCCGTGCTGGGCACCTACCATGAACTGAACGCCCAGCGTAACAAGGCCGTTAATAGCAATAAAAACGCCTTTGGTAGCCAGTTTATCCTGCTGCCAAATCCGTCTTACGGTGACTGGGAGCCCGGCCTTGGCAAGGGTTACTACCAACTTGATGATGCCGGTAAGGAAAAGCTGCGCCAGCAAAACCTAAAAGCCTGGGACGGCAAATAAAAAAAGCCCGCCATTTGGCGGGCTTTTTTTAGGCCAAGGCCTGGGCTAAATCGGCTATCAGGTCGTCGGCGTCTTCAACACCGATACTCAGGCGCACCAAGTTGTCATTAACGCCGGCATCTTGTCTGGCCTGCTCGCTCATTGCTGCATGGGTGGTACTGGCCGGATGGCAAGCCAAACTTTCTAAATCGCCAAGGCTCACCGCTTGCGTAAAGAGTTGTAATTTATCAAGAAAGTCAGCACAACGCTCGAAGCCGCCTGCCAGTTCAAGGCTTATCATGCCGCCAAAACCGCGGCTAATTTGCGTAAGAACGGCATGGCCAGGATCGCTGGCAAGCCCTGGGTAAATCACCTTACTGACAGCCGGGTGGCTGCTTAAAAACATCGCCACTTGCTCGGCATTACTCAAATGCGCTTGCATGCGAAGCGCCAGCGTCTTCACGCCCCGCTGTAACAGGTAGGCTTCCTGCGGCCCAATAGGTGAACCAATGTGTTTAAGGGCAACGGTGCGCACCTTAGCCATTAACGCTTCGCCCCCCGCCACCACACCGGCAATGATATCGCCGTGGCCACCAAGATATTTGGTGGCGCTGTGCATCACCAAATCAATGCCCAGCGCTAACGGCTGCAGTAAGTACGGGGTCAAAAAGGTGTTATCGCAAACGCTAATGGCGCCAACCTTTTTGGCGGCCTGCACCACCTTACGCGGATCGGTGACTTTGAGGTTGGGGTTGGTTAGCGTTTCAAACAGCACCAATTTGGTATTGGCACTGATGTTGTTCAGCAGCGCCTCATCGGAGCTATAGCGGCGGACCTTAATACCGGCGCGCACCAGGGTTTGCTGTAAAAAGGCATCGGTACCACCGTAGAGCGGGTCAACAAAAGCCACCTCGTCACCACTGTCGAGCAAGGCATAAAGAATGGATGACACCGCCGCCATACCTGAGGCCAGCACCATGGCGCTTTGCGCCCCTTCCAACACCGCAAGTTTTGCTTCTAACTCAGCGGTTGTCGGGTTGGCAAAGCGGCTGTAAATAAAACCGGGATTTTGGCCAGCAAAACGGGCACGACCTTCCTCGGCGCTAAAGTAACTGAAGGTACTGCTCTGCACTACCGCTGTGGTCAAGGCACCGGTATGGGGGTCAGGTTGCTGGCCAGCATGGACACTCAGGGTTTTAAATTTCATGGCTTTTCTCTCATGGCACAGCCAGGCAGCACCAGCCCAGACACACCGTGTTTTCTGGATTTAGCCAAGATTATCTGCGCAGTCGCCAAGCTAACGAAGCCACCAAGACGTGTAGCCTTCTTGAAAAAAGACTTGCATCATTCAATTACAAGTGTAATCAATAAATAAATTACAAATGTAATCGAGGTGCAAATGGACAAGATCACCGACACCGAATTTGAAGTGTTAGAAGCGCTTTGGGAAGCGTCACCGGCCTCTGCCAATGAGGTGGTTGAGCGATTAAACCAAGCGAAAAGCTGGCACGAAAAAACGGTAAAAACCCTGCTAAACCGCCTGGTTAAAAAGCAATGTGTGGGTTTTGATAAAGAGCAGCGCCGCTATCTTTATTACCCCCTCATTGACCGCCAGCATTATGTGCAGCAGCAAAGTAAGGGGCTACTGGATAAGTTGTTCGATGGTCGCCTTAGCCCCCTGGTTGCTGGCTTTGCCAAAACCAAAGAGCTGAGCCGCGACGATATCAATTCGCTCAAGCAACTGATTGAGAAATGGGAGCAAGACCATGACTAATTGGCTGCTCACACAAAGTCTGCCGCTTAGTCTGGTACTGGCAGCACTACTGCTGGCCGGGCCGGTACTACAGCGCTTTAGCGGTGCGGTCAGCCGTTACCGGCTATGGCTGGTTGCCCCGGCCACTTTGGGGGTGTGCCAGTTAGCTTCTTTGTTTACAACACTGCCCACGGCGCATCTTCAGCACTATTGGATACAAGGCAGCCAGCACTTGGGAGAGGCTTTTCCCACACCGTTCCACTTTCCCTGGCTAGCACTCTGGGGCTTGGGCTTTACGCTGCTGGCCGCCGTTGGTCTTGTAAGTCATTGGCGCTTTGCAAAAAGCCACCTTGTCAGCTTTGTTACCACCGAAATACCTCTTCCCAAAAGCTTAAGCGTTCTGAGCTGTGAAGGGTTAAGCAGCCCACTGCTTAGCGGGCCTTTCCCTACCCGTTTGCTATTGCCTGCTGATTTTCAAAAGCGCTACAGCCCAGCCGAACAGCGTTTAATACTCAGCCACGAGCTCTGTCACTGGCAGCGCGGCGACCTGTGGTGGAACCTGCTAGCGCTCGCCGTATTACTGCTGTTTTGGTTTAACCCGCTTTGCTGGCTTGCCTACCGGCGCTACCGGCGAGACCAAGAACTGGCCTGCGACCAAGCGGTATTGGCCAACTCAGGGAAAGCAACACGTCTGGCTTATGGCAAAGCCTTACTGAAAAGCCTCGAGGGCCGCCACTATCAGGGCCCCACTTTACTCAACTACATCGATAAGGACAGCATGATGGAACGACTGATACAGCTTCAAAAAATCACCTTCGCCCCCCGTTGGCATAAGGCTGTGGTTGCCTTGTTTGGCCTGGTGCTCAGCGGCGGCGTCGCCCTGGCGGCACAAGACAATAGCTCCGAGCCCATCCAAAAGGAACAACCTCGCTACCCGGTGAAAGCAGCGAAAAACGGCACCACCGGTTTTGTGGTGATCAACATGGACATCACCCCAGAGGGCCTGGTGGCAAACCCTAGAGTTGTGCAATCAGAGCCGAATGGCGTTTTCGATAAGTCCGCCCTCAGAGCCATTGCTAAATGGCACTACAAACCCAGTGCTACAGGCCAAAAAAACGTGCAGGTGAAACTGGAATTTGCCATGGATAAGGACGCCAAAACCACGTCCGCCAACGCCCGTCCCTAGCAAATGGTTGCTAGCCGCTAACCACAAAGGCAGCGCTAAGCGCTGCCTTCTTTTTTGTTCACAATGAAGAGATGTCAGGATGAAAAAAGCCTGCTGGCCATGCTTTGGCTGCCGTTTTTCTGCGGCTGCGCAGTGAAAAGCGAGGTGCTTATCTACCCCGTGGCAACCTCTGCGCCCTATCTCAGCCAAACGCTGAATGCGCTTCATAAAAAGGGCTTTAAAACCACAGTGTTGCACGGCTCTGTACCCACCGCCACGAGCCAAACCGTGCTGGTGGCTGGCCCCGGTAAAGACGCCGAGCACGACATTGCGCCGCTGCGCCAAGTACTTGCCAAACTTGGCCAACCCTTGGTGTTGGTCTATCACCGCCACCTTGGCAACCATTTCTACTCGCCAAAACACATCGGCCTTTACTTGTTTGAGCCTGACAGCACCACCAAAAGTGCGCCAGCCTTAACCGGCTATCGCTATCACAGCCGTGATTGCAGCGGCCAGTATGTACTGACCTTAGCCAATAACGGCCATTGGCAGCTTAGTGGCCAATTTCCCGCTCCTATCCGGGGCGACTGGCAGCAACAGGGCGAGGCTCTTACCCTTTTCTACGATGATAAAACCATCCGCTTTACCTTTAGCCGCCAGCTTTTTATCAGCAGCCAACAGCAGGAAGTTACCCTTAAAGAAACAGCGAACACCCTATCAGCCTGGCCAGAACGCTGTCAGTTTTACCTTCGCCAAGCACTTAGTAACTAAGAGAATATTTCCCTGCCAAAGCCAGCCGCCTGAGTCATTTTTGGCTAATGTCTAAAGATAAAAACGCCAAAAAATGGGGGAAGCTATGGGGCAGTTGCTAGGCAAAGTCACAGCAGCGGCACTTTTACTGGGTGGCTGTCATTGGTGGTTAGCGCAGCCATGGGTTACCGCATTATTAGGCGCGGTGTTAGTGGCGGCCTTTAGTTGGCCAAAAAAGGCTGCCACCGATGCTGTAACGCCTTTACCCAGCATTGACCCGGTAAAAATCACTAAGGCCACTACGCAAATTGCCATTGAGTCGGCCAATGCCTCGCATTTTGTTGACGGCATAAAAAGTCACCTTGGCCAACAAAACAGCCAAGTGTCTGAAATTTTAAACCGGGTTGAGAGCCTTGAAACCTCGGCAACGGCCATGGAACAAGGTGCCAGCGACACCTTAAAGCAGGTAGATAATGCCGCCCACGCTTCAACCCTTGGCCAGCAACAAATGCAGCGCTTGAATGACGCCCGCAAGCAGCAATACCAAAAGCTGTCGGTGGCTCAGCAACAAGTTGACCAACTCAGGCAGCAATCGGATTCCATTAAGGGCATTACCCAGGCGATAGAACAAGTTGCAGAACAAACCAACATGCTGGCGCTCAATGCAGCCATTGAAGCGGCCCGGGCTGGCGAGCAAGGGCGCGGCTTCGCCGTTGTGGCAGATGAAGTGCGCCGCCTGGCACAACAAACCCGGGAATCGACGCAAAATATCGACAAACTGCTGGGGGCCATGGTCGAGCAAACCCTGGGCGTAACCCAGGCCATGGATGCGTTGATGGATGTTGACGCCACCATGACCGAACTCATTGCCGACGCTAATGGTCAGTTACAGCAGGTCAATGCCCTGATGGATAACGCCCGGCAAAGTTCTCAGCACATGGCGCAACTGCAAAACGACTTTCAACATGCCAATAGCGGCATTAGTGGCAATGTGGAAGATCTGCACCAGTCGATGGGGGCAATAGAGCACGCCATTGGTGAAGCCTCATTACGTATTCTGGAGCTCAGTGGGCACACCGAAGGTATTTTCGTTGCCCTTCGCCACGGCCTAGTCAATGACAGGCACAGCACTATGGTCAGCGCCGCCGAACAAGGTGCCCAAGCCATTGCCGACACCTTAGACAAGGCCATTGGCGAGGGTAAGATCACCGAGCAGCAACTCTTTAGCTTTAAATACCAGCCGATTGCCAACACGCAGCCACAAAAGTACTCAAGCTCCTTCGACAAACTCACCGACCAGCTTTTTCCAAGCATTCAAGAACCGCTGTTGGCCAAGCTGGAGGGCGCCATTTTTGCCGGTGCGGTGGACATTAATGGCTACTTTCCAACCCACAACAAAAAATTTAGCCAGCCGCTGACCGGCGATCCGAAAAAGGACGTGGCCGGTAACAGAACCAAGCGCATCTTTGACGACAGAACCGGCAAGCGCTGCGGCAGCCATACCGAACCTTTCTTACTGCAAACCTACAAGCGGGATACCGGTGAAGTGATGCACGACATTTCAGTGCCAATTTACGTGCGTGGCCGCCACTGGGGCGGTTTTCGCATTGGTTACCACAGCAATTAAAGATAAAACCGCTTAGCAAACAACTGTGTACCCACCGGTTAAGGGAGCGTAGTCTGGGTCAATCTGGCTGAGGAGGTAACCGCCATGAAACCCGATGTGTTTGTGTTTAGTCGCCTAAGCGACGAGCACCTTGCTGAACTCAAAGCCCGCTACAACGTCACTGTGCTGGACCCAAAAGGCGACATTGAAGCGCAGTACGCCAAAGCCTTACCCACCGCCAAAGGCATGATTGGTGTTGGCCGCAAGCTTGGGCCAACCCAACTCGCGCAGGCGAAGAACCTTAAGGTAATTAGCTCGATATCAGTAGGGTATGACAACTACGACCTGCCCTACCTCACCAAGCGCGGCATTATGCTCACCAACACCCCCGATGTGTTGACCGAAACCACCGCTGATTTGGGCTTTACGCTACTGATGAGCGCGGCGCGGCGGGTACCAGAACTGGATGCCTGGACCAAAAACGGTAACTGGCAGCGCACCCTAAGCCCTGACCTTTTCGGCGTTGATATTCACCATAAAACCCTGGGTATTGTCGGTATGGGCCGCATAGGCGCCGCCATTGCTCGGCGCGGGCACTTTGGCTTTAACATGCCGGTACTCTATACCGCCAACAGCCCAAAACCCGAACTGGAAGCCGAACTGAATGCCCGCTACTGCCTGCTTGACACTTTGTTGGCGCAAGCCGATTTCGTGGTGCTCGTGGTTCCGCTTGGGCCACAAACTCGCCAACTGATTGGCAAAGCCCAACTGGCGCAGATGAAAGCCGACGCTATTCTGATCAATGTGGCGCGTGGCGCTGTGGTTGACGAAGCGGCCTTGATTGAATCCCTCCAAACCCAGCAAATCCGCGCCGCAGGCTTGGACGTTTATGAACGTGAGCCCTTAGCCGAGTCACCGTTATTTGCACTGCCTAACGTGGTAACACTGCCGCATATTGGTTCTGCCACCGCCCAAACCCGTAACGCTATGGCGCGGCTGGCAATGGATAACTTCCACCAAGCCATGGCTGGCGAAAAGCCGCAAAGTCTGGTGAATACGGAGCTCTGGTCATAAGGTTGTCATTAATCGATTGCGATGATAGAAACCCTTGCCACGACATGGCTATTGGGCTGTGTCAGAATGCGTGGCAACTGATTCATTCACAAGGAATTGCCTAAAACGTTTAATCGAATTACCCGAACACAACGATTTAATTTAAGAATTTAAATCGATTATTGTTTCGCGGTAGGATAGAGGCTGTTTTAGGGAATCTTTCATTCACGACATTTTATCGAGGAGTCGACATGTCAGTATCTATCAACACTGAAATCAAGCCTTTTAAAGCAACTGCTTTTAAAGACGGTAAATTTGTAGACATCACTGAAGCCGACGTTAAAGGCAAATGGGCTGTATTCTTCTTCTACCCTGCCGACTTCACTTTCGTTTGCCCAACCGAGCTTGGCGACGTGGCTGACCACTACGAAGAGCTGCAAAAACTGGGCGTTGAAGTATTCTCTGTGTCCACCGACACCCACTTCACCCACAAAGCTTGGCACGACAGCTCTGACACCATCAGCAAAATCAACTACTACATGGTAGGCGACCAAACTGCCACCATCACCAGCAACTTTGGTGTGCTGCGTGAAGGCCAAGGCCTGGCTGACCGTGCCACTTTCATCATCGATCCAGAAGGCATTATCCAAGCCGCTGAGATCACTGCTGAAGGCATCGGCCGTGACGCTTCTGACCTGCTGCGCAAAATCAAAGCGGCTCAATACGTAGCCTCGCACCCAGGCGAAGTTTGCCCTGCTAAATGGAAAGAAGGTGAAGCTACTCTGGCTCCTTCTCTGGACCTGGTCGGTAAGATCTAAGTCCCTTTATGAAACCCGGCCCGCTGAGGTGTTTTAACGCACACCCGGTTGGCGGGCCGGGTTTTTTACGCCCAAAATTCACCTTTACTGCATAGGACACGCATCATGTTAGACGTTAATTTGAAGAAACAATTGGACACCTACCTGCAGAACATCAAGCAGCCAATCGACGTTAGCGTGTCCGCAGACAACAGCCCCAAGGGTCAAGAACTCAAAGAGCTGGTCAGCGAAATTGCGGACATGTCCAGCCAAATTGCGCTGATTGAAGCCGAGGCTAAACGTACCCCCAGCATGAGTGTGGCGCCGAAAGGCCAAACACCGCGGGTACATTTTGCCGGCATTCCCATGGGCCACGAATTTACGTCGCTGGTGCTGGCACTGTTGCAAGCCGGTGGCCACCCGTCTAAAGCTGACCCGGCCCTGCTGGAGCAAATCAAAAACATCAAGGGCGAGTTTCATTTCGAAACCTATATTTCCCTGTCTTGCCACAACTGCCCGGATGTGGTGCAGGCACTGAACTTGATGGCGAACCTCAACCCCAACATCACCCACGTGATGATTGACGGTGCCCTGTTCCAAGATGAAGTCGACGAACGCCAAGTTATGGCAGTGCCATCTGTTTATTTAAACGGTGAGCACTTTGGCCAAGGCCGCATGACCTTGGAAGAAATTGTCGCCAAAATTGATACCGGCGCCGCGGAAGAAAAAGCCGCAGCCCTGAGTGAAAAAGCAACCTACGACGTGCTGGTTGTCGGTGGTGGCCCAGCTGGCGCAGCCGCTGCCATTTATGCTGCCCGTAAAGGCATTCGCACCGGCTTGGTAGCGGAGCGTTTCGGTGGCCAAGTGATGGACACCATGGGCATTGAAAACTTTATTTCCGTGCCTTATACCGAAGGTCCAAAATTGGCCGCCAGCCTGGAAGCGCACGTTAAAGAATACGGCGTTGATATTATTTCCGGCCAGCGGGTGGCTAATGTCAGCCGTGACAACGAAGTACAAGTCGCGCTGGAAAGCGGGGCCATCCTTAAAGGCCGCAGTGTAGTGCTGGCCACCGGTGCGCGCTGGCGTCCACTGGGCGTACCCGGTGAAGAGCAGTACAAAACCAAAGGTGTGGCCTACTGCCCGCACTGCGACGGCCCCTTCTTTAAAGGCAAAAAAGTGGCTGTTATAGGTGGCGGTAACTCCGGCATTGAAGCGGCTATCGATTTGGCCGGTATCGTTGAGCACGTTACCGTGCTGGAATTTGCCGACAAACTGCGCGCCGACGAAGTGCTGGTGAAAAAAGCCAATTCCCTGAGCAATGTCGACATTATCGTCAATGCCCAAACCACCGAAGTCTTGGGCGATGGCAGCAAGGTTAATGGCCTGACGTACACCGACCGTGTCAGCGGTGACAGCAAAAAACTGGACTTGGCCGGTGTCTTTGTACAGATAGGCTTGGTGCCCAACACCGAGTTCCTGAAGGAAAGCGAGATTGAGCTGACCCGTTTTGGTGAAGTGATCATTGACGCTAAAGGGGCTACCTCGCTGCCCGGCGTTTTTGCCGCGGGCGACGCAACTACCGTGCCTTACAAGCAGATCATTATCTCCATGGGTGCTGGCGCCACTGCTGCCCTGAGTGCCTTTGATTACCTCATTCGTAGCGAATAAGCCTTCGCTCGCCGTTAAAAAAGCCGCCATTAAGGCGGCTTTTTTATGGCGAAATTACACAAGCCAGCGCTTGATATTGCCAAAGCTGGCAACACCAATTTGCAGCAGCGTCAGCACCAGCACAAAAGCCGGCATGGCAAGGGCCGCTTTGCCCATTTCGGTCAGGCCATCGGTTAGATAAAAGGTGTAGAACTGCTGCACCAACACCCCAATAAGCGACACCATATAACAGCGCATCGCCCAGCGTTTACCCAGCATCATCGCACCGGCCCCTAATAAACCGGCAAAGCCTGCCACCCCAAAGGCCAGCAATGACCACCAAGGCTCGTTTTGATAAAGCGCCTCTTGCCCTGAGGCCAATTTGGCGGTGCTGGGCTGGGCAATAAAATGCATGATAAAGGTGGTTGCTACCAAGAGGTTCCACATCACCATGACCCAGGCAAAAACAACGAACCACAGTGGTTTGTAGGTAGCATCTGTTTGCATTTTCATCTCCATCCGGGCGCAGAGCCAGGCTTTGCTTTATCAAAAAAACATCTGCGACGATAATGGCAAACTCGCAGGCGCCATACCCTTATCCAGATCATGAAGTTGTCGTTAAAAAAGCCGTATTTTGATTTTTGCCAGCGTCAGGACTTTGTTGCCGACCCCGCACAGCTAGCCGCCATTGATGCTTTCGACGCGTTGCTAAAGAAACTGGACAAGAAAAAGGCAACAGCTAACGGCTTATACCTGTGGGGAGACGTGGGCCGCGGCAAAACCATGTTGATGGATTTGTTTTTTCAAATCTTGCCAGAGCCACGTAAACGGCGGCTGCATTTCAATCACTTTATGAAATGGCTTTATGGCGAAATGAAGGCCGAGGCAAACCGCCCCGATGCCCTGGCCTATATTGCAAAAAGCCTAAGACAGCGCTGTAGGGTGCTGTGTTTCGATGAGTTTTTTATCACCGATATAGGTGATGCCATGCTCATTCAGCGCTTACTGCACTTTTTGTTTGCCGAAGGCGTGGTGCTCGTTATCACATCCAACAAAGCCCCAGGGGAATTGTTCCAAAATCACTTTCAGCGCGACCGTTTCGCCCCGGGTATTGCCCTTATCAAGCAGCATTGCCAAGTGCTGCACCTTGATGGCCAGCAAGACCATCGCCAGCGCCCGCTCGACAGTGTGCAAACCTGTTTTTGTCACGGTGAACAAGACTTCGCGGCGCTCTTTGCCAAGTTAGCACCGGCGCCAAGCATGGAGGCCCTAACATTGGGTGGGCAGCCCCTCGCAAGCCTGGGCCATGGCGCTAAAATCGGTTGGTTTTCCTTTGAGGCGCTATGCAACCAGCCCTTTTCAGCGCAAGACTACATTGAACTTGCCAATCGCTTTGAGGTGCTGCTGATAAGCCAGGTGCCTTACTTGGGTGGTAGTGCCCGCGACTGGCTGAAAAGCCAAGGGCCAGCTTTTACTGAGCCGTTTCCCGCCTGGCCCCACCATGCCTTGGGCGATGACCCGGCCAGGCGGTTATTAAACTTGGTGGATGAATGCTACGACCGGCGCCTGACGCTGTATTTGGAAACCCTGGCGCCGCTAAACGAGCTCTACCGGGGAGGCGTACTGGCCTTTGAATACCAGCGCACCCTAAGCCGGCTTACCGAAATGCAGTCGGCGCAGTATCTGCGGCAATAAAGACGTAACCAAGGTATGATCCCAGGGTCTCTTTATTACCAAATGCCATGACCTTATCACCCCTTCAGCGCTATCAGGCCCAACTCAACACCCCCGGTTTTGCTGCCGATGCGGCGCAAGCGGCGGCAGCAAAGGCGCTCGAAACACTCTACCAGCAGCTAAAAGAGGGCAGCGCTAGCAAGGGGCTTTATCTTTGGGGTGATGTGGGCCGCGGCAAAACCATGTTGATGGACTGGTTTTATGACGCCCTGCCCCCAGCGCAAACTCGCCGCCAGCACTTTCACCACTTTATGAAGTGGCTGCATCAGCAGCTTAACCTGCACAGTGGCCAGCAAGAGCCGCTGGCAGCCATTGCCAGCGAGCTTAGCCGCAGCTGTAAGGTATTGTGCTTTGATGAGTTTTTTGTTTCAGACATCGGCGATGCCATGCTCATTCGCCGCCTGTTTGAGAGCCTTTTTGCTAAGGGCCTGGTGCTGGTGGCTACCTCTAATGTGGCTATCGATAACCTGTTCCAGCAGGCCCTGCAGCGAGAACGCTTTTTACCGGGTATTGCCTTACTGAAACACCATTGCCAAGCGCTGCATTTAGAGGGCGGTGCCGACCATCGCTTGCGCCACCTGTCGGTAATAAAAACCTGTTTTCGCCCGGGCGAAGAGGATTTTACGGAGCTATTTTCTCGCCTTGAGCCAAGGCCTCAGCAGCGCCAGCATGTGCAGCTTTGCGGCCGTACCTTAGACGCGATTAAGTGCGGTGAACAAACGGTGTGGATGGACTTTCAGGTACTGTGCAATGGCCCGCGTTCAGCCCTTGATTACATCGATTTGGCCAGCCAGTTTCGCCAGGTATTAGTCACTGGCGTGCCCTTACTCGGCGGCCGCGCCCATGAATGGATCAAGGCCCGCGGCACCGAAGATGGCGTTGTTGCCACCGAAACCGGCGAGCGGCACATTATTTATGCCGAAGGGGACGACCCGGCGCGGCGTTTTATCAGCTTGGTCGACGAGCTGTATGACCAAGGCGTAGCGCTGTATTTGGAAACGCAACTACCGCCAGCCGAACTCTACCAAGGCGATACCCTTAATTTTGAGTATCGCCGCACCCTAAGCCGGCTAACCGAAATGCAGTCTGCCCAATACTTAGAGAATGGCCTGGCTTAAACCGGGCCCGTCATCCAAGAGCTTTTTCACCGCCGTTAGCGCTTCTTCCAGCAAAGCATGACTTGCCGGCTGGCTGATGGAAAGTCGTACCCCTTGGGGTGGCGCAAAGCGGCCAATGGCATAGTCTTCACCGGTACGAAGCTTAACCCCCATTTCTAGCGCCGCCCGGGCAAAGTCATTAGCCCGCCAGGGCTCCGGCAGTGCCAGCCAGCAATTAAAACTGCTGGCATCACCTTGCAGCAAACCCGGCCCTAAAATGCGCTCGCAAAGGCGGCGACGCGCCCGCATTTCTTCGCTTAGCCAGGTTTCTAAACGCTGCATTTGGCCGTCGCTAAGCCAACGGCTCACCAATTCAAGCTGCCAGGATGACACCGTCCACACCGAGGCGCGCAGGCAAAACAGCAAGCGCTGGCGAAGTTTAGCGTCAAACAGTAAAAAACCAACCCGCAGGCTACCGCTATAACGCTTTGAAAAACTGGAAATAAAAACGGTTATATCCGGTGCCAAACTGAAAAATGCCGGTGGCTTGTTAGCGGGATCAACAAACTGCACATCGTCTTCTACCACCCACACGTCAAAGCGGCGGCAAAGGGCAACAATGGCTTGGCGCCGCGCTTTGGGCATGGTCACGCAACTGGGATTTTGCAGATTGGCCGTCAGATACAGCACCCGTGGCCGGTATTGGCGGCAGGCTGCTTCTAGTGCTTCAGGTACAAGACCTTCACTGTCCATGGCCAGCCCAACCGCCTTGAGCCCCTGGCGCTCGCAAGCCATACGAATACCGGGAAACGACATTCCCTCGCAAAGCACGGTGTCGCCCACTTCGCATAAGGCTTCGAGAGTCACCGAGATGCCGTGTTGGCCACCGCAGGTCAGCAGCAGCTGTTCATCACTCACTGGCAATCCCTGCGCATCGTTTAGCCAACGCAAAAAGGCTTGGCGCTGATGGCCAAGGCCATTGTCTTGTGGGTAGGGCAAACATTGGTAAAGGCAATGACTGTCTTTGGCCAAAGATTGCATGGCTTCGCTCATCATCTGTGCCTGCGGTCCCAAAGGAGCCATGGCGCCATCCAGAGCCAAAGGCCCGCCCGCAGGAACAATCGGCACCGGCTGGTCGGGGCCTTTCACATAGGTGCCACTGCCCACTCTGGCTTCTAACTGGCCACGGCGACGCCCCTCGTCATAGGCGCGGGTAACGGTGCCCACCGTTACCTTGAGTCTGTCTGCTAACTGCCGCTGCGGTGGCAGCTTTGCCCCCACCACGAGTTCGCCGCTGGCAATGGCAGCAGCAATAGCGTCGGCTAAGGCCAGGTATTTGGGGCCGTTAAAAGGGCTGAGGTCGGGCGTCCAGATTGTCACCATAACAATAAAATTGTTGCCATACAAAACAGAACAATTGCATGATTTTGACAGAGCCAAACCGTAAATGCCAGCCGGAGGGAAGATGTGGACACATAAGGGTGACGTATTACTCAGTGACGACAACGCCATGATGCAGTTGGATGTGATCCACGGTTTTCTCAGCCAGTGCTATTGGTCGGCAGGGATCTCTCGCCAACAGGTTGCCAGCGCCATGGCCGGTTCATACTGCTTTGGGCTCTTTAAAGGAGCAGAGCAAATTGCCTTTGGCCGCTTAATAACTGACTACGCGACCTTTGCCTACCTTGCCGACGTATTCGTTTTGCCCAGTCAGCGTAAAAAAGGCCTCGCCAAATGGATGCTAGCCGAGGTTTTTGCGCAGCCTTGGGCACTGGAGCTGAGGCGCATTTTACTGGCCACACGCGATGCGCACAGCTTGTACCAGCAGTTGGGCTTTAAGGCGCCAACCTCGCCGCAAAACCTGCTGGAGGTGCATCGGCTCAACATTTACCAAAATTGCACCCATACAATAAAGGAAGCACCATGACCCATGAACTTATCGCCAGCTTTGGGGCCGCTTTGGTGTTTACCTTAGCGGCCACCGGCACCCCTGGCCCCAACAACATGCTGCTAACCGCCAGCGGCGCCCAGTTTGGCCTGAAAAAAAGTCTGCCCTTTTGGCTTGGCATTCGTATTGGCACCAGTGCCATGTTACTGGGCGTGGCGGCGGGCCTCGGTGAGCTATTAAACCGCTACCCGAACGTGCACCTGGTGTTGCAGGTGGTTGCTGCCATATACCTTTTGTATTTGGCCTGGAAAATAAGCAAGGCCACCCTAGGCAAGACAACAGCACAACAGCAGCCCCTTGGCGTCATTGGTGCCACTTTGTTTCAGTTTTTAAACCCGAAGATTTGGGCTACCAGTCTGGCCTCGGTGAGTGCCTTTAGCTTGCCTGGGGACAGTTACTGGCCGTCAATCCTGTTGCTGGTATTAGCCTGGAATCTCACCGGCTCGCTGATGAACATGATGTGGATAGCCTTTGGCGTCAGTATTAGCAAACTGCTTCACAGCGCCCGTCGCCAACAGTGGTTTGCTCGCGGTATGGGCGGGTTAACGGCCGCGACGGTGGTGTTGATCTTTTGGTAGTAAAAACGGGCCTAAAGGCCCGTTTTTTAGCTTTTAGGTGCGCTGCACTCACTGTAAGCATGCTGGTAGGAACTACCAAAACAGCTGACGAAGGCATCGACCTTGTCGATATAAAGGGGCCATTTTAAGTCACTGTCTTTGGCCACCTTGCCGGCTGGCAAGTAACCTTTAGGCCTTGGCAGGGCCATCATTTCCTTACGGTCTTTAAGTAGCTGCGGCTTGTTGTTTTGCAAAAAAGCCACTGTGGCATCGACATAGAGATTCCAGCCGAAAGGGTCGGCTTTGGGGTGCTTGGCTTGCTTGAACAGGGCCACGGCCTTGTCATTTTGGCCAACCATGGCACGCATTTGGGCTTCGTGCCAAGCCAGGGTAATTGACTTGGAATGGTGCGCCTTACGGTAAGCCTCGATAAGATCAGCGGCCGCTTCCCGGCACTTGGGTTGGCGCGCCAACACCCGCCAACCTGCTTGAAGACTCTGGTCAAAATGCTTTTCGTCCAAAGACAATTCTTTCTTGGTATTGACCTGACAGGCCGCGGAAGAAGCCATTACGGGTAAAGACAATAGGGATGTCAGGGTCGCCAACGTCATGACGCCCAGCGCCAAAGCGAATTTTTTCATCAAAAACCTTCACTCAGCCGAGGGACGGCTGCCAGTGCTTAAAGTGAAATACGGTGCCTTTTGGCACATTAAAAGTAACCGTTGTGCCGCAAGAAAGTACATGCTTACCCGGTGTAATGGCAACCCGCTCTCCAAAACCATGCACCCAAGGGGAACCGTCAAACAGCAGGGGTTTACAACGCCCCTCGTTGGCATCGGTCACCAACAAATAGGTGTTATTGTCTTCGGAAAAAGACAAATTCCCATTTGCGGTTTCGGCGGTACTGTTGCATCCCGTTATCAGCAACAACACGCCCAGTATTGCTGCCGCTAGCCACAGTCGTTGCTTATGTTGCGTTTGGTACATGTTTTCTCCTGGCGCCGCCTTTTTTATTCACACAAGGCCCTTGATAGACACTCTCGGCGCCAGAGAATTCACGCTTTAGTTAAATTCTTTGACCGATGCCTAATTTACGGTAAAGCGCCGAGCATTTGCCCTAAGCCTAGCGGCGAAAAATGACGGTATTGCCATAGCCGTTAGCCTTTTTAGCCCTGGCCTTAAGCTAAAGGTGAACATTCACTTTCCATCAAACCTTTTAAAAATGTGCCCTTGGGGATTTCATTCCGTAAAAAGCCCGTTATGATGAATAAAATATAAACAACCTTTACCGATGACCGATGCGATTTTTGCTTTATCTCGTACTGCTTGTCCCTTGCTTAAGCCAAGCCATGCCGGTGGCCGACATGGTGGTGGTGCACAAATCCACCTACAGCCTGTCATTGCTCAAAAACGGTAAAGTACTGAAACGCTTTTGGATTGCCCTTGGCCCCGCACCTTACGGCCCCAAGCTCGAAGAAGGCGACCAAAGAACCCCTGAGGGGCGTTACTATTTGGATTATAAAAAGCCCGATTCCGCCTTTTATAAAGCCATTCATATCAGCTACCCCAGCGCCGCTGACATGGCCCGCGCCAAAGCCAAAGGCATTGCTAACCCTGGCGGGCGCATCATGATCCATGGCCAGCGCAACGGTTTTAACCCCCGCGTACAACCTTCTAACTGGACCAACGGCTGCATTGCCCTGCTCAATGCCGATATGGACCAACTGTGGCAGTCGGTGCGTCCGGGCACACCTATTGTTATTTACCCTTAATCACATTCGTTAAATTTGCCCACTTCAGACTTTACATAGCGTCAACATCGGCGTACCTTGCGCGCAATTGATAATAAATATCATTTAAAAACTCAATTGCATTAACTCAAGGAGAGATGAAGATGGCTCGCCCCATACCGGCCTCTGTATCTGTTGCTAGCGCTTTAACTTTGGCTTTATGTTCTGTTTTCGCCCATGCCACACCAGCTGACACTGCTGCCGCCAATAACGGCGCCGCTAATAGCCCCTCTACGACGAAAAAAGCCGTCAAGGTAGATGAAAAAATCACTGTGGTCGGCACCGCTGAAGACCAGATGAAGCAATCGCTTGGGGTGTCTGTTATTACCGCTGAAGACATTGCCCGTTACCCCCCGGCCAACGACCTGGCCGACCTTATTCGCCGCATGCCCGGCGTTAACCTCACCGGTAATAGTGCATCTGGCCAATACGGGAACAACCGCCAAATTGACATTCGCGGCATGGGCCCGGAAAACACCTTAATTCTGATTGACGGCAAACCGGTCAGTTCCCGCCAATCGGTAAGGATGGGTAAATCTGGCGAGCGGAACTCCCGTGGCGACAGCAACTGGGTGCCAGTTGAAGCAGTGGAGCGCATTGAAGTATTACGTGGCCCAGCTGCGGCGCGTTATGGCTCCGGCGCCGCCGGTGGCGTGGTTAATATCATCACCAAGCGCCCAACGAAAAAACTGACCGGTTCAGTTAGTTTGTATGCCAATGAGCCACAATCAGATAAAGAAGGCAGCACCCGCCGCGCCGACTTCAACCTGGCAGGTGGCTTAACCAAAGATCTGAGCTTCCGCCTCTATGGCAACATCAACCGCACCAATGCTGACAGCCACGACATTAACGCCGCTTACACCAGTGGCGGTATTTCCCCGGCGGGCCGTGAAGGGGTGCGTAACAAAGACATTAACGGCCTGCTGCGCTGGGATTTAACCCCAAGCCAAGTGCTGGAATTTGAAACCGCCTTTAGCCGTCAAGGCAACATCTATACCGGTGAGCAAGAGATTGCGACCACCAAAACCGGCACCACCACCCAAGAGCTTGGCCAGGAAGGCGCAGAAACCAATATTTTGTATCGCGCTACCGCTTCTGTTGCTCACCGCGGCACTTGGGATTGGGGGAATACCAACCTGATTTTTTCCTACGAACAGACGCGTAACCACCGTCTTGATGAAGGCTTGGCAGGGGGTGGTGAAGGCACCATTACCGACGAAAATGCCTGGTCTACGTCCACTTATAAAACCTATATGGTAACCGGCAGCAGTGACATTCCACTGCGCTTTTGGGGCATGGACCAAACGGCAACCCTCGGCTTTGAATTGGGCCAAGATAAGTTAGACGACCCCTACGCCACATCGCAGTCGCTGTCTGCTGCCAATGCTGCCGAGCTCGGCATCAGTACCAGTGATCGTAGCGGTAAAATCAGTACCGATTACTACGCCCTTTATGCCGAAGACAATATTGAGCTGAGCCTTAACTGGATGCTGACTCCGGGTGTGCGCTTTGACCACTACGATGACTTTGGTGGCAACGTTAGCCCCTATATCAGCACCTCTTATAACCTGACCGATGATTTAAGCATTCACGCCGGTATCGCCAAGGCCTTTAAAGCCCCGAACCTTTACCAAAGCAACCCTAATTACCTTTACTACACCAAAGGTAACGGCTGCCCGTCTGACTACCCCAGCACCGGGGGTGGCTGCTACATCCTGGGTAATGACAATCTCAAACAGGAAACCAGCATCAACAAAGAGCTGGGCATTGAGTATCACCACCAAGGCTGGGCTGCCAGCGTTGCCTATTTCCGTAATGACTATAAAAACAAAATCGTCGCCGGCGACGTACCCACCGGCCAGCTCAGTAGCGGTGCCTGGGTAATGCAGTGGGATAACGCCTCCAAAGCGCTGGTTAAAGGGGTAGAAGGTAATCTGAAGGTGCCGCTGCTCGGTGAAGCTGGCAAGGTGCTTAACTGGAATACCAATGTCACTTACATGAGCGACAATAAAAACCTCGATACCGACCAGCCGCTATCAATTATTCCCCGTTACACCATCAACTCAATGCTGAACTGGCAAGCAACTGATGACCTGGCCTTTAACCTCACCGCCACCCGTTACGGTAAGCAAAAGCCAAAAACCACCACCTTTACCGGGGCCGAAGCCACTGGCGACTACCTGCGAGTACGCGAGCCATACAACCTCTTTAATGTCGGTGGCAATTACCGCTTTAGCGAGGCACTGCGCTTTGGGTTTGGTGTCACCAACCTCGGTGACAAACGCCTGTACCGCGAGGCAACCGACGGCAGTCAGGGCGCCAACAGTTACAACGAACCGGGCCGAGCCTTTTACGCCAAGGCAACTTACGCCTTCTAACCGAAAAGCCCGCCACATGGCGGGCTTTTTTAGGAGTAAAAATGAAACCGTTACTGGTACTGAGTTGGCTAATTTGGCTGCCATTGTACGTATTTGCCGTGCCCGATCTGAGCAAACCATTGGGCCCCACCATTGCCGACACCGGCTCGCACTATTACCACTTCAGTAAACACGCCTTGGCATCAAAAGATGGCCAGCGCCATTATCAAGTTGTGATTGCTATCCCCAATAAAAAGCCGCCCAAAGGCGGCTACCCGGTACTTTACCTGCTGGACGGAAATGCCGCCCTTGCTGGCCTTAATGACCACATTTTAGGGCAACTACCCAAGCCACCAGTGATTGTCGCCGTCGGTTATCAAACGCCGCTTCGTTTTGATGTTAAGGCCCGCACTGTTGACTACACCCCGCCGCGCCTGGACGGCAAAGTGGTAAAGGGCCGCTACCATGGTGGTGGCGCCGATGCCTTTTTAGCGCTGCTAAATGGCCCTATTAAAAGGCTGGTAGTGAAAAATGTCGCCGTTAACCCTAAACAGCAAACGCTCTGGGGCCACTCCTTTGGTGGCCTATTTGTGCTCTATGTCCTGACGCAGGCACCAGACAGCTTCCAGGCTTATGCCGCTGCCGATCCGGCATTGTGGTGGCAGCAGGGCGAGATGATGGCAAGACTTCGCGCTTTTAAGGGGGCGAATAAGCAGGCACAAGTCTTAGTGATGCACGCCAGCGCCAAAGGCCCATCACGGCCAGCAGGGGCAACACAGAACAAGGGAATGGATGAGGCAGCACTTGCGGCAGCAAGAATGTTGGCCGCTAAGCAAAAGGTAACCAGCCATTATCGCGAATATCCGGCCCTTAGCCATGGTCCGTTATTCAATGCCTCTTTATTACCGGCCCTGCGACTGGCACAAGGCCACCTAGAAGATTAGGCCTTATTGAGCGCCGCCATGACGTGGCCAACGTCGTTTTCCAAGGCCCGCAAAATGGCACAAGCCGGGCCTGTTGGAACCCGGCGCCCTTGTTCCCAATGGCGCAACGTGCCCATATTGACATCAATCATTTCAGAAAAAGCCTTTTGAGTCAGTCCAGTACTGGCTCTAATGGCTTTTATTCGCTCGGCATGAAAGGCTTCAGTTGTATCAGTCACTGTCAAGCAACTCCTTTTTGGCTGACGGCTAATTTTGCGGCAAGGCGCCTGGAGAAAAAACCTTCTAGATCAAAAAAGCCCGCCATTTTGGCGGGCTTTTTATCCGTTGTGACCTTACTCGGCGTAGGCCTCGGTTGGTACACAGGCACAGAACAAGTTACGGTCGCCGTAGACATCATCGATGCGGTTAACGGTGGGCCAGAACTTGTTGAGGCGCACATCTTCGTTGGGGAATACCGCCAAAGCGCGCTCGTAGCCACGGTTCCAGTTCGGGTCCATCACGTCATCTTGGGTATGTGGCGCATTGACCAGCGGGTTATCTTGCAGCTGCCATTCACCGCGAGCCACCTTCTGAATTTCTTCATAAATGGCGGTCATGGCGCTGACAAAACGGTCCAGCTCAGCCTTGGACTCAGATTCGGTCGGCTCAACCATCAAGGTGCCGGCAACCGGGAATGACATGGTTGGGCTGTGGAAGCCAAAATCGATAAGGCGCTTGGCCACATCCATTTCGCTAATGCCGCTTTCCTCTTTCAGAGGCCGCAGATCCAAGATGCACTCGTGAGCCACCCGGCCGTTACGACCGCTGTAAAGCACGGGGAACTTGTCGCCCAGGCTTTTCGCCACGTAGTTGGCATTCAAAATGGCGTATTCAGTGGCTTTTTGCAGACCCACAGACCCCATCATGGCGATGTACATCCAGGAGATCGGCAGGATACCAGCAGAACCATACTGCGCAGCCGCTACAGCGCCGCTTTCAGCATGTGGGCCGTCGAGCGCCATAACGCTGTGGTTAGGCACGAAAGGCGCCAGGTGGTTTTTGACACCAATAGGGCCCATACCCGGGCCGCCGCCGCCATGAGGAATACAGAAGGTTTTATGCAGGTTAAGGTGCGACACGTCAGAGCCAATAAAGCCCGGCGCGGTCAGGCCCACCTGGGCGTTCATGTTGGCGCCGTCCATGTAAACCTGGCCACCATGCTGGTGAATGATGTCACACACTTCGCGGATGGTTTCTTCGTACACGCCGTGAGTAGACGGATAGGTAACCATGATACAGGCCAGGTTATCCGCCACTTCTTCGGCCTTGCTGCGAAGGTCGTTAAGGTCAATGTTGCCCTGCTTGTCACAGGCCACCACAACCACTTTGTAAGACACCATCTGCGCGGTAGCCGGGTTGGTACCGTGGGCAGAGCTTGGGATCAAGCAGACATTACGGTGGCCTTCACCGCGAGACTCGTGATAGCCACGAATAGCCAAGAGGCCTGCATATTCGCCTTGGGCGCCGGAGTTAGGCTGCATGGCAATTTGGTCATAACCAGTGATGTTCACCAGCCAATCGGCCAACAGCGTAATCATGCCATGGTAACCCTCGGCCTGATTGTTCGGGCAGAAGGGATGCAAAGAAGCAAACTCGGGCCAAGTGATCGGGATCATCTCAGCGGTGGCGTTTAGCTTCATGGTGCAAGAGCCAAGGCTGATCATGGAGTGATTAAGCGCCAAGTCTTTGTTTTCAAGACGTTTGATGTAACGCAGCATCTCGGTTTCCGAGTGATACTGGTTAAATACCGGGTGCGCCAGCACGGCATCTTCTCGCTTGAGCGCAGCAGGAATGGAGTCCAGCTCGCCGCCTTGGATGCGGCCATCCAGGCTTTCGATATTCAGGCCGTGATTGTCGCCCAGGAAAATGGCAAAAAGCTCGGCGATGTCCTCGCGGGTGGTGGCTTCAGACAAGCTCACACCGACAGCACCGTCTAAGTCACGGCGCAGGTTAACGCCCTTAGCTTCGGCGGCAGCCAGGGTGGCGGCTTTATCCTGAACCTTCACGGTTAAGGTGTCGAACCAATGGCTGTTGGCAAGATTTAAGCCTTTTTCTTTAAGGCCCAGCGCCAGGATATCGGTCAAGCGGTGAATACGCTGGGCGATACGCTTCAACCCTTCTGGACCGTGATAGACGGCATAGAAGGAGGCCATGTTGGCCAGCAGTACCTGGGCGGTACAGATGTTGGAGTTGGCTTTTTCGCGGCGGATATGCTGCTCGCGTGTCTGCATGGCCATACGCAGTGCAGGCTTGCCACGGCTGTCTTTCGACACACCGATGATCCGGCCCGGCATGGAGCGCTTGTAGGCATCGCGGGTAGCAAAGAATGCAGCGTGGGGGCCACCGTAAGCCATGGGCACACCAAAGCGTTGGGCACTACCCAGCACCACATCGGCGCCGAAGTGGCCAGGGGCTTTTAACAGCAACAGACTCATAATGTCGGCAGCTATGGCCACAATGCCTTTTTGCGCCTGAATAGCAGCGATAAGGTCGCTGTGGTCAACCACGTCACCGGTGGTGCCAGGGTATTGCAGCAGCGCACCGAAAATATCCATACCGGCTGCTTGCGCTGCCGGTGCTACCACCACCTCAAAACCAAAGGCGCTGGCGCGGGTTTTCACCACACCCACGGTTTGCGGGTGGCATTCGGCGTCAACAAAGAAGGTGTTAGATTTGCTTTTAGATACCCGTTTAGCCAGCGCCATGGCTTCGGCAGCAGCGGTACCTTCGTCCAGCAGGGAGGCTGATGCCAGGTCCATGCCGGTTAAATCCATAGAGAGTTGTTGGAAGTTCAGAATGGCTTCCAAACGGCCCTGGGCAATTTCCGGCTGGTACGGGGTATAAGCGGTGTACCAACCTGGGTTTTCCAAGACGTTACGTAAAATAACGTTAGGCGTCAGAGTGGGGTGATAACCCATGCCGATATAGGACTTGAACATTTTGTTCTTGTCGGCCAACGCCTTGAGTTCAGCCAGTGCTTCTTCTTCTGTTTTGGGTGCACCAATGGCCAAGCCTTTATCCAGACGAATGGAGCCGGGTACGGTTTCGGCGATCAGCGCTTCAACGGAAGGCGCGCCGATGGTTGCCAACATGGCGGCAGTTTCAGCAGTATCCGGGCCAATGTGACGGTCGATAAAAGCGTCTTTGTATTCAAGTTCGGTCAAGGAGCGGCGGGTATCAGACATGTTCACCTCTGATGGTAAGCAAAGCCCCGGCCAGACGCCGGGGCTTTGAACAACAATAACGTAGCTTATTCTTCGTCAATGACGTTCTGGTAGCCTTCGGCGTCCAGCAGTTCATTGAGTTCGGCCTCGTCGGTGGCTTTAACGCGGAACAACCAGCCGTCGGTGTAAGGCTCGTTGTTTACGGTTTCAGGCGCGTCTTCGAGGGTTTCGTTCACAGCAACGATTTCACCGGTCAGTGGGCTGTAAACGTCAGAGGCCGCTTTAACGGACTCAACAACGGCAACGTCGTCACCGGAGTTCACGGTATTGCCCACTTCTGGCAGTTCAACAAACACCATATCGCCCAGCAGCTCTTGTGCATGCTCGGTGATGCCGATGGTGTAAGTCCCGTCGGATTCTTTGCGGATCCATTCGTGGGAGGCGGTAAATTTCAGATCAGCAGGGATATTGCTCATTGTGTATTCCGTTCCTTAAAAAAAGGCCTGAGTCGGGTGAACTGACTTAGGTTAGCAAACCTTCTTGCCGTTTCGCACGAAGGCGGGTTTGACCACCTTCACATCCACCAACTTATTACGAATTTCTACCTGGGCATCGGTGAAGTCACCGGCAGGTACCCGGGCCATGGCAATGGCAAAACCCAGGGTTGGGGAAAAGGTACCGGAGGTGATTTCACCTTCACCAGCCGCTGTTACTACTTTTTGGCCGTGACGCAGCACGCCTTTTTGTTCCATTACCAAGCCCACCAGCTGCGCAGTGCCATTGGCTTTTTGCGCTTCCAGGGCTTGGCGGCCGATAAAATCACGGTCTTGGGGTTCCCAAGCAATGGTCCAGCCCATGTTGGCAGCCAGCGGCGACACGGTTTCGTCCATGTCTTGGCCGTAAAGGTTCATACCGGCTTCCAAACGCAGGGTGTCACGCGCGCCCAGGCCCGCTGGCTTTACGCCCGCTTCCAGTAGCGCATTCCAAAGGGCCACGGCTTGTTCTTGCGGCACAACAATTTCGTAGCCAGCCTCACCGGTGTAACCGGTGGTGGCAATGAAAAGGTCGCCGGCTTGCACGCCAAAAAAGGGCTTCATGCCTTCCACAGCGGCGTTTTGCTCTGCGTTAAACACGGTGGCAGCCTTGGCTTTGGCATTGGGGCCTTGCACGGCAATCATCGACAGCTCGGGGCGCTCGGTGACGGTAACGTCATAAGGGCTGGCCTGCTTGGCTATCCAAGCGAGATCTTTTTCGCGGGTGGCGGAGTTCACCACCAGGCGGAAGAATTCATCAGACAGGAAATAAACGATAAGGTCGTCAATCACACCGGCGTTTTCATTGAGCATGCCGGTGTAAAGCGCTTTGCCAGGCACGGTGAGCTTGGCAACGTCATTTGCCAACAGGTGGCGCAGGAATTGACGAGTTTGCGGGCCTTTGAGGTCAACCACTGTCATGTGGGAAACATCGAACATACCGGCGTCAGAGCGCACTGCCTTGTGTTCCTCAATCTGGGAGCCGTAATGCAGCGGCATATCCCAGCCGTGGAAGTCGACCATCTTGGCACCACAGGCAACGTGGGCATCAAAAAGCACGGTTTTTTGGGTCATCGTGTTTCCCTTTATCTAATCAAGTCTGGTGCCCAGGCTGACAGATAAAGAAAACGATTACCTGCCATGGGTGGCAGGGCATTATAACGCCGCCCTTCCAACAATTTAATGTGAGAATATTTGATGCTTTTCTTGCAGAGTTTCTAGCTGCTCAAGCACCGCCATACCTCTTGCCTCATCTATAAAAAGCCCCTTAGCTGGCGACAGGGAACCCACCCCGGACAAGCCCACATTTCGCATTAGCTTGACTAATGGGTTGGCATTGCCGAACAGGGTTTTAAGCCCACCCATGGCCCCCAGCATCTTTATTGCCGCCGCTTTGCGGGCCCGGCCATAAGGAGCCAGCACTTTTAGCGTGCCTGGGTCTTGCTCTTTAGCTACAGCGTCTAACACCTTGTCAGCCAGGGCCAAGGCATCAGCTAGCCCCAAATTAACGCCCTGCCCTGCTAAGGGGTGAATGGTATGGGCCGCATCGCCTACCAGTGCCACTCGCGCTTTTACAAAGTCGCGCGCGTAACGCGCCATGAGCGGCAGGCGCTGAACGTCACTCAGGATACTTACCGCCCCTAGGCGGTTATCAAACGCCAGCCGCAACTGATTGGCAAAATCCGCCTTGTCCATGGCCATTAACGCTTCGGCTTCTTCCGGCACGGTGGACCAGACAATGGAGGACTGCTTGGGCTGCCATAACGGCAGGAAGGCAAGCGGCCCCTGTGGGCGGAAAATTTGCCGGGCACAACCTTGGTGGGGCAGTTCAGTTTCCACGGTTGCCACTAAGGCGTGGTGGCCATAGTCGTGAAAAACGATGGGCATATCCATTTGGCTGCGCACCTGCGAGTTAGCGCCATCTGCGCCCACCAATAAACGGCTTGAGACCATGTCGCCGTTATCCAGGCTTAACATCAGGCTTTGCTCACCTTCATTGATGGTAGTGAGCTTTGCTGGCGCTTTGAGGGTAATGGCCGGACATTGGCGTAGCTCTTGCCAAAGCCCCCATTGAATTTGCCGGTTTTCAACGATATGGCCTAAGACGTCGGCTTTGACATCATCGGCCGCAAAATCAAGCTTACCAAAGCTGTCCTTTTCCCATACCGACATCGCCTGATAAGGCCCTTTGCGGGCAATGTGAGACCAGGCACCAAGGCCACTTAAAATGCGGCGCGAGCCTTCGGAAATGGCGCTAACGCGGGTGTCGGCCACCGGGCCAAAATCAGCAGTCGGCTCAACGCCGTCCACCAACACCACTTTGACGCCGCCGCGTCCCAGCATCAATGCCAGCGCAGCGCCTACCATGCCACCGCCAATCACGGTTACCTGGGCTTCAATAAAGGCCATCAGTTTTCCCATCCAAGCATTTGCCAGGCCAGCTTATGCTTGGCAACCGGCAGGTGATTCAAAAGGCCAAGGCCGGCATTGCGGCCAAGATAAAGCGATTTAAGGTCCCAGGTGAATAACCGGGCCAACAGATCGGTGGTGGCGATGGTGCGGCCCAGGTCGCCCCGGCGTTGCTGCTCCCAGCGGGCCAAACCGGCCCAGGCACCCGGGTCCTGGCTGTCGAGGTTTTCCAGCAGCGCCAGCACATCACGCAGCCCTAAGTTAAACCCTTGGCCAGCAATGGGATGCAAGCTGTGAGCAGCGTTACCCAGCACCACCGCTCTGTCGGCACGTAAGCTGGCGCTTTCAATCAGGTGCAACGGGTAGCAGTGACGCTCGCCAATATCGGTAAAGGCACCTAAGCGCCAGCCAAAGCGCTGCTGTAGCAGCTTGGCAAAATCCGCTTTTGGCATCGCCAAGGTGGCATCAACGTCGTCGGGACGCACGCAGAGCACCAGGTTCATGCGCCCTTGGGTCATCGGCAGCAGTGCTAACGGGCCACTATCGGTAAACCGCTCAAAAGCCCAGCCTTGGTGCGGTTTTTCGGTTTTGATATTGGCGATAATGGCGCTTTGCCGATACGGCTTGTCACTGGCCTCAATGCCAAGCAGACGGCGCGTTTGTGACTGGCCACCGTCGGCCACGACAAGCAGTTTGGTATGAAGTGTTTGCCCGGACGCCAAGGTGACTTGATAGCCATCGGCCTGACGTGACAAAGAGGCAATGCGGTCTGGGCAAAACCACTGGCAATTTAATTTATCGCGCAGCACCTTGCCTATCGCCCGCACCGGTATTACCTGCCCCAACGCCTTAACAGCGTAATCGTCGGTATGCAGCTGTACGCGGCCAAAACCGCCCTTTTCGGCAACATGAATATGCTCAATGGCTTGGCCGTGTTCAGCCACTTCTGGCCACAGTTCGAGCTGCTCCAGCCCCGCCACCGAACCGGCAGAGAGGGCGATAACCCGGTCGTCAAAGCTCGGTTGCACACTTTGTTCAAAGCTGGCCGGGTCAACAATGCCGACTTGCCAGTGGTCAAACCGGCGGGCCAGCCCCCAGGCGAGAGTAGCCCCCACCATGCCGCCGCCGACAATGAGAATATCCAGTTTCATCACATCAATGCACAGTAGGTTTCGTCTCGCCGCCCGGGCGCTTGCCAAAGTGGTTAAACACCAACATTGCGACCATTCGCAGGTATTCTTCTACTTCAATGAAGGCGGCTTCAGCGGCGTCGTCATCGTCATCCACTTCAGTGGACAGGTTGGCAATTTCAGCCAGGTCTTGCAGTGCTTCGGTAAGGTCGTCGTTAACCTTAACGGCCCCAACTTGCACGCCGTAACCGGCAAGAAAACCCTGAGTCCAGTCCACCAAACCTTGAATGCGGTCAGGCAGCTGCTCGTCGTCGTCGGGTAAAAACACTTCAAACTCGAAGTTGCTGTCAACCAGCTGCTGGCAAAGGCGCTGGTACAGCGGTTCCAGCACATCTTTAATAGCCTGGGTAAAGGCCAAGCCGTTATTGGTTAAATCGTAAAGTGGAGGCAACCAACTTTTGCCATCCATTTCCAAGCCCCCGGCCACAAGGCCCGATAAAATACCGTGCATTTCGGCAGGAGAAGCGGTGATTTGGTGACTAGCCAACAAGCGGGCGATGCTTTCATATTGATTAGGCGTATGGCCGTTCTGGCTCATATTCATCTTCCAGCAAGGGGATAGGACGCTATCCTAACACAGAGGATGCGCTCATCAGCCAGCCCATCCCTTGATCCAACGCAATGGCATCGCTATAGTGCGCCACCTTAGAGCGGCGCTATCGGATGCAGACTCAAGACCCTAAGGACACTGCATGGCAGACTCGTTGCAAGAGACATTGGAAATCGTGGTTTTAGGCAGACGCTTTCGTGTTGCCTGCCCCAAGGGACAAGAAGCCTCCTTGGAAGAAGCCGCGCGGGCTCTTGATGACCGCCTCAAATATTTACGGTCAAATTCCGACCTAGGCAACCGCGAACAATTGCTAACCATGGCCGCACTCAACTTAACCCACGAGCTTCGCCTTGCTGAGGCGCGCAGCCGTGAGTATGCTGATGCCATGGATTCAAAAATCAAGACACTGCAACAAACGATTGAGCAGGCCTTGGTTCACCAGGCAAAAGAATAAGTCCCTGGGATGTTTGCCAGTGGATCTATGTCCCTGAGCCGATATCTACACCGAAGGGTGCTTTCTCTGCCGCTATTGAGCAAGCTCAGCCCGTACTGAGACGCCTACGGCGGTAACTAAGTGCCCGCCTTGAACCATTGGGTTCAAGGGCTAAAATCCGCAGCGGCATTCCGGGGCCCTTTTTTTAAGATGAACGACCGCAACCAGATCCGCCGTTGGGCTCGCGAGCAAAGACGCGCCCTCTCCCCCCAGCAACAACAAAACGCCGCCACAGCGACAGCGAAACACGCTTTAACACTGCCCGAAGTGGCTAAAGCAAAAACGCTGGCACTGTATTTAGCCAATGACGGCGAGCTGGACCCAGAACCGCTGCTGCACAGTTTGCTGGCACAAGCAAAGTCGGTGCTGCTGCCGGTACTGCACCCCTTTCACCAAGGCCAATTGCTGTTCTTACGCTATCGCCCCGGCCAAGACATGAGTGCAAACCGGTTTGGGATCCCCGAGCCGGTGCTTGATGTGCAGCAGGTGGTGCCAACCCATGCGGTTGATGTGGTGTTTACGCCACTGGTTGCTTTTGACGATGCCGGCCATCGGCTCGGTATGGGCGGCGGCTTTTACGACCGCACTTTAGAACGTTATCAAGGACCTATCATCGGCCTTGCCCATGACTGCCAGCAACACCCAGCGTTACCCGCCGAGAGCTGGGATAAACCGCTGGGCATCATTGTCACACCAAAAGCGATCAAACGTTTTCGTTGCTGATATAATGCCTGCCCTTTTCCCTTGGAGCCCAGGTAATGACACAAGATGAACTGAAAAAAGCCGTTGGTTGGAAAGCACTGGACTATGTGGTCAAAGACAGCATTGTTGGTGTTGGCACCGGCTCTACGGTTAATCATTTCATTGATGCGCTGGGTTCGATGAAAGATCACATAAAAGGCGCGGTATCGTCCTCTGAGGCCTCCACAGAAAAACTCAAAGCCTTGGGCATTGAGGTACTGGATTTAAACAGTGTCTCGGAGTTGTCGGTTTATGTGGATGGCGCCGATGAAATCAACAGCAAAAACCACATGATCAAAGGTGGTGGTGCCGCCCTGACCCGCGAGAAAATCGTGGCTGCCGTCGCGGCGCAGTTTGTTTGTATTGTCGATAGCAGCAAAACCGTAGACGTATTGGGCGACTTTCCACTGCCGGTAGAAGTGATCCCCATGGCGCGCTCTTACGTGGCTCGCGAGCTGGTGAAGTTAGGCGGTGACCCGGTTTATCGCCAAGGTGTTGTTACCGACAACGGCAATATTATTCTGGATGTCCATAACCTTAAAATTACCGACGCCGTTACCCTTGAAGCCAAGCTAAATAGCATTGTTGGTGTGGTCACCAATGGGCTTTTTGCCGCGCGCGGCGCTGACGTTGTGCTGATTGGCACTCAAGATGGTGTAAAAATTCGTTGACTTTAGTTCGGCCATCTGGCCGTCTATAACCCCTGGCGAGCATTGCGCCTCATCGCGCCACCACCAGGAGAAAGCCTTTTTTTAGTAAGAGTCCCAGGTGAAACATGGCCCACTATTCTCTCGACAAAGACAAGATACGCTTCCTGCTGCTTGAAGGTGTTCATCAAAGCGCCTTAGATACCCTGAAAAGCCAGGGTTACACCAACATCGAGTACGTGAAAACCTCGCTGGCTGGTGACGAGCTGCACGAGAAAATCAAAGATGCCCACTTTGTTGGCCTGCGTTCCCGCACCCAGCTCACCAAAGAAGTACTGGCCCATGCCGAAAAGCTTTGTGCCATTGGCTGCTTCTGCATTGGTACCAACCAGGTTGACCTTAAAGAGTGTGAATCCCTCGGTATCCCGGTTTTTAATGCCCCCTTCTCTAACACCCGTTCGGTTGCCGAGCTGGTGATCGCTGAAGCCATTATGCTGCTGCGTAATATTCCGGCAAAAGCCGCCGCCGCCCGGGTTGGTGGTTGGGATAAAAGCGCTAACGGCAGCTTTGAAGCCCGCGGTAAAACCTTAGGGATCATCGGTTACGGCCATATCGGTACTCAGTTAGGGGTGCTGGCTGAAACCTTAGGTATGCATGTCATTTTTTATGACATCGAAAGTAAACTGCCGCTGGGTAACGCCCGCCAGGTCAGCCAGGAAGAACTGCTGGCCGAAGCCGACGTAGTCAGCCTGCATGTACCGGAAACCCCTTCTACCAAAAACATGTTTGGGGCCAAGGAAATTGGGCAGATGAAGCAAGGCGCTATTTTGATTAACGCCTCTCGCGGTACTGTGGTTGATATCGATGCCTTGGCTAGCGCCATGGAAAGTAAGCACTTAGCGGGCACCGCCATTGACGTATTCCCGGTTGAGCCAAAATCCAATAACGAAGCCTTTGTCAGCCCATTGCAAGCTTTTGATAATGTCATTCTGACGCCCCACATTGGCGGCTCCACCATGGAAGCACAAGCCAACATCGGCGTGGAAGTCGCTAACAAACTGGCCAAGTATTCTGACAACGGTTCTACCTTGTCAGCAGTTAACTTCCCAGAAGCGTCGCTGCCTCAGCACGATGGCCGCTCACGCCTGCTGCACATTCACTTGAACCAGCCTGGCGTTATCAACAGCATCAACAAAATTTTCGCCGAAACCGGCGTCAACATTGCGGCTCAATACCTGCAAACCACCCAAAAAATTGGCTATGTGGTAATGGACGTTGATGCCGCCTACGCTGACGATGTGTTAGAAAAGCTCAAAGCGGTGCCTGGCACCTTAAAAGCGCGAGTACTGCACTGAGTTGCGACGCTACACAACGAAAAAGGCCTCCAGTTGGAGGCCTTTTTTATGCGGCATGATGTACCGAAGAGGGCGGTATCGGGCCTGAAGAATCGTAGGGCCTGGAACCGTCTTGGTTTCGCAAAATCTTCAATGACCACATAAAGTCGGCCCGGCAACAACTGATAAGCTTTTCATAGGCTTGATTCATGGTGGTGGCGCAGGCTAAGTCATCACCGGCGTCTAAGTTTTCTAATATTGCATCCACATGCAAACAGAACTGCCCAGCCTTGGCGTCATACCCCATCACAATGGGCACCACTTTGGCACGGGACACCTTGGCCAGGCGGCCAAGGGTTGGCAAGGTACATTTATTGGATGCAAAAAAGGGCGCAAAAACAGAGGCAGCCATGCCGTGGTCCTGATCAGCAACATAAAGGCAGGAATAGCCTTGGCGGATACTACGAATAAGGTTATTCATCCCTTCCCCGCGGCTAAACTGCTTGCCACCCAAGCGGGTACGACTTTTAAACATCAGGTAGTCGATAACCGGTTTACCGGTGGGCTTGAAAATGTTGCTCAAAGGAAAACCGCAAAGCACTAAAGCCCTGGCCGCCCAGTCGAGGCCAAAGGTGTGAGGCGTTAAGAAAATGATGGCTTCCTTGTTGGCAACCAGCTGCTCAAGCAAGCCGTTGTCTTCGATGCGTAAACGCCGCATTTGATATTCGCGAGAACGCCAAAACAGCTCGCCCATGCTCAATACCGTGCGGCAAAACGCCGTCACATTTTGCTGGAAAATGTGTTCGCGTTCGGCGTCAGTAAGTTCTGGGAAGCAGCTCTGCAGGTTAAGCAGAATGACCTTTTTTCTTTTGCGAATAAAACGCCGTTTGCTCAACCAAGAAGCAAGCACTGCCCCGGTCCAATTTTTAACACCAGCCGGTAACCATGCAAAAATAAATAACAGTAATGCACCCAGCCAATGCCCTAGGTAACGAGGATGTAGCAGCTTTACATGAAAGCGCGCATTGTACTGAGTTTCGCAGGACATAACATTTACAACTAAAGACTGAGAAATGAGATCTTTAGGAGAAAGCGGCCAAAGATCAACACCTATAAAGGATTAGATGTTAATAGCGTGACTTAAGACACTGCCGTCGGGGGCATCAAGTAACCTTGATAGCCGTGAACGCCCAATTCTTGCAATATCGCAAGCTGCTCGCCCTTTTCCACCCGTGTTGCAATCACTTGTATCTTAAGGCTTTGGCCAATCTTCGCCAACGCACGGATCACCTCTCGACCGACTTCCTCATTTTCTCCATAGCAAGCCAGGCTTTGGTCTAGCTTGATATGGTCAGGCGCCAAATCGTGAAGATACCTGAGCGACTCTATATGCCGCCCTACATGGTCAACCCCTAACCCTAAACCGCGTATTCTAAGTTGCTCAACAAAGGCTTTAACTGCTGCGGGGTCGGCGAGCGCTATTTCTTCGCTAATCTCGAAAGCCAGCGGAAAATCATGCGTATAGGAATCCAATGATGCTAACAATGGATCCGGGTCCCGTACCGATGCCAGGGTCAGGTTAACCACATTAAGCAAGTTGTTATGGAACAAGCCGCGGCTTAAGAGATTATTAAAAATCGCCAAATCCATCGCCTGCCCTAGGTTAAATTGGTCTACAAACGCCAAAAAAGCCCCGGCCGAATACTGACGGCCGGCGAGGGATAAGGTCGCAAACCACTCCAGCTGCAACTTTTTACCACCTTCCAAGGCCATCACTTCCTGGCGCATCACCCCAAATTTTTGGTGCTCTATGGCTTCGTTCACCGCATCTCGCCAATTTTCCTGGCTGGGCGCTTCGCTACCCTTGGCCTTAGCCATAAAGAGGTGCGGATGGTTCTGCCAAGCTTGGTGCAGAGCCCCGTCAGCACTGCTGAGGATGCTTGATGCAGAGAGATGCTCGCCTCTTGGCACCACTGCCAAAGCAAAGTCGCCACCGCCTTGCCCTTGTTGCACAGAGAACGCAACCAGTTCCTGGTGAACCTGCTCCAGCCATTCATGCATTTGCCGTTCATCAGCACTGGCACAAAGGGCGGCAAATTCGGTATGGCTGATCCTGGCGAAAACGCAGCGGCTACCTTTAACACAAAGGCTTTTAAAGCGCTCGGCTAAGGCTTTAATTAAGTCATCTCTGGCTTTATAGCCTTGCTGTAAACGCAAGGCGTCTAGCCACTTAATGTCCATCAGCATCAGGCCACCGGTGCCGGGCTCAGAAAGCCAGGCACTGATGTGCGATAGGAGATGGGTGCGGTTGGAAAGTCCGGACACCGGGTCGGTCTGGGTAGCCAGGCGCAATCGGCCAATCTGTTCGTCCTGGCCTTCAAACATCAGTTTGACCCTGTCGGTCATTTCGTTAATAGCCATCACCACCGTTTTTAGTTCCCGGGTTCTTGGCTCAGAAATGGGGTTACCAAACTGCCTTTTGGTAATGCGCCGGGCCTGCACCACAATGGCGTGTAGTGGTTTCATCACTAACCGCAGCCCGCGCCAAACCGTCAGCAATAAAATGAAGTACACCAGACTTAATGTGGCGAGCAGTTGTACACCGGTGCGCCATAGCGCCTGATAGGCAACCGCCGGGTTCCCCACCACCGTAAGATTGGCCACTTGCAGCCAGCCAGAGGTCACCACTTGTTCCTGTGATACCGCCTCAAACAGGGGTAAATTCATAAACCAATTGGGTACGTCTACGGCTCGTGGCTCTTGCTTCTTGGCAATAACTTCGCCCTTGGCGTACCAATCAAGACGAATTTCACTGTAAAAGCCGGCATCAAATACCGCTTGCAGTACGGTATCTACCGCACCTCTGTCCTGTTTATCCAAAAATGCGGTTAATGTCAGCCCCAGGGCAGTGGAAGCGTTTTGCACATCGGTTTCCATCTGCCGGTCAATCGAATCACGAGAGGTATTAAACTGCACAGAAAACACCACCAGCACGACCACCAGGAAGCTGATGTTGAGTAACCACAGGATCTGACGTTGCAAAGTCATAGGCGAGTCCTAGTCCAACTTAATAGAAGGCTTGTTGAGGTGGTTAACCCCAAAGCGCCCTTGCAAATCTTTCCAGCGCTTTAAGCGGCCGCTGTCTCCGACCAACTGCCCACTGCCTTTACTTTTGCTAAGCCACAGTTGTTTACCGTTAAAGGAGTAGATAGGTAAGAGGTCGGTACGCTGGTCAGCCCGGCGGATATCCGGGATCAGGTTATCAAGGATAAAGGGCACCGAGTTCGGTGTGGGGTAGACCGCCAAAACCATGTGGTATTGGTTTACCGACAATGCCTTTACATAGGTAATACGCATTTTTTGCTCCGGCACACCTAACGCCAGTAGGGTGAAAAACTTGGCAATAGCAAAGTCTTCACAATCGCCACCATCGGCGCCAATAAACTCCAAAGGCGTTGCCCAATAGTCGTTTTGGCGCCAAAGCTTGATATCGTCGATGAAAAAGAACTGGTTAAAAAACTGGTTAACCAACTGCAACTGCATAGCTTCCGGTCGGCTTTGATTGCTTTCTATAAGCTGCTGCCAACGGTCAAAACGCTGACCCGCCTTCTCACCATAAACATCCATTATCGACTGGCGAGCCTGGGTAAAGTCGAGCTGTGACAACCCGGCCCATAACAGACCGGGTAGCAGCACCAGCAGCCAAAAGCTCTTTTTCATCCACGACAAAGTGGCCGTCTCACTGATCAACGGTATAGATAGTCCACTTCATCACTGGCAGGTTTTGAGCACCGGATAACTCAGCAACGACACGGCGATTTTTGCGGTGCGCTTCTTCCGTCATAGAGGTGTCCAACGGCTTACTAAAGCCGTAACCGACAGTGGTAACGCGGCCAGGAGCAATGCTGAATTCTTTTTCCAGCACCTTGGCTACGGCATCAACGCGTCTTTTTGAAAGCGCTACGTTATAAGCTGCACCACCGGTTTTGGAACAATGCCCTTCCAAGGTCAGTTCGGTCTCTGGGTATTGCTTCATAAATTCGGCCACTTTGCCTATTTCGCTGTAATAACGGGGGTCGATGTAGTCTGAATCGTTAGCAAACAGCACCTTGAGGTCAAAGCGTTGAACATTTTGCGCTTTGCGGCCGCAACCATCATTGTCGATATCGGCCCCTAAGATAGTGCTATCGCATTTATCGCGGGCGTTGATAACGCCATCAGTATCGGGGTCGGTTAAGTCATTAACCTGAGCAGTAGGTTGGTCATAATCGACAGTGTCATGCATTGAACAAGCAGCCAAAGCGAAGGCAGCCAGTATCGGGATCAGGGTTTTCATAGCGCCTCCTTACTTTTCACTGTTCCAAATCGAGGGCCGAGTTACCCTCAGAGAGTCCAACAACAACCCTTCGGCATTGAGCACGCGATATCGCGCCAACGTTTCATCAAACTCGGCGTTTAAGTAATCGCGACGCGCTTCAAACAATTCATTTTCGGTATCCAGCAAATCCAGCAAGGTGCGTTTACCTAAGTTAAATTGCTTTTGATAAGCCACTTGGGTTTCTTTACTGGCCTCCACATGGCGGCGAATAAAGGTTTTTTGTTTGCCCAGGCTTTGCAAGGCATTCCAAGATAAACGCAGGCCCTCAGCGACTTCTCGCCAAGCACGCTGTTGCACTTCTTTGGCCTCACCGATTTTGTAGATGGTTTCCCGTACTCGGGCAGAGGTACTGCCGCCGGCAAAGAGGTTGTAACGCATCCGCACCATGGCAGTCAGATCGTTGTTATGCCCTTCATAACCATCAAGGTTATTGTTGGCGGTCTGCTCTACTTCCAGATAAAAGTTGGGATAGTAAGCCGCCTTGGCACCTTCTTTTTCAGCCATGGCTGCTTCCACATCAAAGTGGCTGGATTTAAGCAGTGGGTGATTTTTCTTCGCTTCCTCTAAACCCGCATCCAATGACACCGGCAACATGTCAGCATCGGGAACCGGAATAACCAGGTTTTCGGGCTGCACATTGACCTCGCGGATATAGCTGGCAACCGAGTCTTCATAGTTATTTTCCGCCGCCATCACATTCGCTTGCGCCCTGGCTAAACGGCCGCTGATTTGCGAAAGGTCGGAGCTGGAACCCACACCGGACTCGGTACGTTGGCGAATACTGTCAAAAATTTTCTGGTGAGCATCCAAGTTGCGTCGAGCCAGTTCCAGAATGGATTTTTTACGCAGCACGTCCAGATAAACCTTAGATACATCTAACGCCGTATTTTCAGCGGACGACAACAACGAATATTGCTCTGCTTGCATTTCGTTGGTCAGGCGGTGCACTTCGGATGACACCCTGAAACCATCGAATAACAGCTGGCGCAGAGACAAAGATGCTTCGCCCCTTCTTAACTCTTGATCGTGGCCACCGGTAATAGAACGTGTTGTCGGACTGTCGGCATTTTCGTAACCGTAACCCGCGTTAAAATCCACTTGCGGGTAGTAGCCACCCCGCGCTTGTTTCATTTGTTCTTCGTAAGCTTTGTAACGTGAAAACACCACTCGCAGATCCGGATGCGTCTGCAAAGTGTCCGCCACAGTTTGTTCCAACGACGCTGCCATTCCTTGTGCAGATATACCGCTGACTAGGATGGCAAGCGTGAACGACCTTAACGTGCCTTTCATACAACCCCCTCTTATTTGTGTATCCCTTCATCTTTCTCGTAGCGCAGTGCTTTGCGCTCGTTTGATTGGTTTCAGTAGGTAATCGAGTATGGTGTGCTCCCCGGTGATCACATCGACTTGTGTCAACATGCCAGGGATGATGGGTAGTTCTTTGTTGTTACGTTCTAAATACGGTTTGTCGGTACGCACTCTTATCAAGTAATAGGCGTTGCCATCATCGTCGACCAGTGAATCGGCACTGATATGATCCAAGGTGCCTTTTAAGCCGCCATAAATAGTGAAGTCGTAAGCACTGAGCCTGACCTCAGCCTGTTGTCCTGGGCGTAAAAAGGCGATGTCACGCGGGCTGACTTTCGCTTCCACCAGCAACTGGCCATCCATTGGTACAATTTCAACAACCGGCGTGGCGGCCTGTACCACCGCCCCAACGGTATTAACATGCAGGGTTTTGATAATGCCTTTTACCGGTGAGACAAGTTGCGTGCGGGCAACCCGGTCTTCTAGGCCAGCCGTTGACTCTTGCTGGGAATTGAGTTGCAACTCAGTGCGGCGTAAATCTTCTTGAACCTTGGTGCGAAACTCCAACGCGGCATCGCGTCTTTTGAAAATGGCCTCTTCTCTGGCGGCAATCACTTTAGGACGGTTGGCTTTGGCTACCGCTAAGTCGCCCCGCATGTCGTTGACTTGACGGCGAAGTTTTAAAATCTCCACCTCTGACACCACCCCTTGCGCAGCCAAAGGCTCGGTCAGGCTTAACTCTTTAACCGCTAAGCTCAGGCTTTGCTGTTGGTGGGCAATTTTGGCGTCTAGTTCCGAAAGCTCTTGCTGACGCTGGGTAATTTGCTCAGACAACATAGCAATCTGGTTACGCAGGTTGTTCAGGCGGTCGTGATATTCAGAAGTTTGCCGGTGCACCAGGTCGCCGTAGTTGGCCGACAATTTTTCGGGAAAATCGAGGGTTCTGGCGGTAATGGCAATCTGTTTGGGCCAGGTTTCATCGTTCTTGACCTCAACACTGCTAAGTTCCGCTTCTAAACGCACCGCTGCACTTTTTAGCCCAACCAGCTCCCGCTCTTTTTGGCGGTAATCAGACTGAAAGCGCACATCGTTTATCCTTAGCAACGCTTGCCCGGCTTCAACCATCTGCCCTTCATGAACATAGATGGCCTCAACCACCCCGCCGTCGACACTTTGTACAACCTGCAACTGTTGTGACGGGATGATTTTGCCATCACCTCTGGCCACTTCATCCAGTTTGGAAAACGTCGCCCAAAGCACAAAGCACAACATCAACAGACCCAAGATCCACAGCAACACCCGGTGGTAGCGAAGCTGGGTTTGCATCAACTGGCTTTGGGTATCCAATGACCACTTGTCACTACTCATGGCGCCCCCCATGCTCTTTGAGCCAGGCCAGCACTTTGTCTTTAGGGCCATCAACCACTAAGTGGCCGTGCTCCAATACAATGAGGCGGTCAACCAATTGCAGCATGCTGTGTTTGTGAGTCACCAACACCAGAGTGCAATCGCGACCAATCTGCCCAAGCCTTTCCATCACCTTTTGTTCTGTTGCCGGGTCTAGGCTCGCCGTTGGTTCATCTAACAACAGCACTTTCGGCCGCAGTACCAGAGCCCTTGCCAGTGCAACCAAATGGCGCTGGCCAAGGGACAACTCAATGCCACCTTCACCGACTTTGCGCGAAAGGCCACTTTCATCCACATCCGTAAATGCGCTAAGCCCAGCTTGTTCGGCCGCATCTAAAATTTGCCCCTCGGGAACGGCACCCAGACCAAACACGATGTTGTCTCGAATGGTGCCGGCAACCAGCCTGGCATCCTGTGCCAAGTAGCCAATACCACGGCGCATATCCAACGGGTGACGTTGGTGAATGTCCACACCATCAACCAACAGGTGGCCTTTGTCTGGCAGATAAAGGCCAAGCATTAATCTGGCTAAGGTGGTTTTGCCGCAGCCGGTTCGGCCAATGATGCCAACCCGCTCACCAGCGCGAATCGATAGGTTGAGATTGTCTACCGCTGCAATAGCACTACCAGGGTAAGAGAAGGAAACGCCATTCAGCTGGAAGGCGCCACGGGTAATGGGCCTGCGAAGCGCTTCAGAGGTTTGGGAGAACTCGTCTTTTTCTTGTAACGCCTCGGTAAGGGCATTCATCCCAACTTTGGCCTGCTGATAGCGTCCAATCAAATTCGCCAGTTGCGCAAAGGGGCCTATGGTGCGGCTACCGAGCATCACTGCGGCAATGATGGCGCCTAGGCTACTGGAGCCACCGGCTAGGCTCACCACGCCAAGCACCACAACACCAACCATAGTCAGTTGCACCATCAAATTAGAGAGGGTAGAAAGCCGTTGTTGTAATTCACGCATGCGGTTTTGCACCTGCGATTGCGCGGCCACCAGCTGTTCCCAACTGTGTTGGCAGCGATGCTCGGCACCGCAGGCTTTAATGTACTCGGGCATCGCCAGCATTTCCGCTAACTGCGTTTGGCGAATAGCACTGATTTGGGCGTTAAGTGTTACCGATTTATGGAGGCTCCTTGCCATCAATAAAGCACCCACTATCAGCACCAGTGCAGCAATGAGCGGCACTATGACCAAATGACCACTGATAATGCCGATAACCACTAAAAACAGCACCGCAAAGGGAAGGTCAGCAACCAAGGCTATAGTCGACGATGAAATAAATTCGCGAAGATACTCAAAATCTTGGAACCGCCGCATCGCCTGGCCAAGGCTACTGGCACGGTTAACTAGCGGCGTGCCGAGGCTGCGTTCCATCAGCACCTGCGACAAGGTCTGTTCGGCCTGGCGACCTGCAAGATCCAGTAGCCGTGAACGAATAAGCCGCAATGTAGAGTCAAAAATAAACGCCAGCAAAGCACCACCGGCCAGAACCCACAAGGAGTCAAAGGCGAGATTGGGCACCACCTTGTCGTAGACATTCATAATGAAAAGCGGGATCACCAGCGCAAACAGGTTAATCAGCATGGAAGCCAATAAGGCGTCACGATAGAGCCCGCGGCGCTGCCAAAGTGTTCGCCAAAACAATTTAAGGTCGCTATCGGCGCTGCTTTGCGTTTGCCCCAAATCCCCCAAGGCATGCAGGGTAAAGCAGTAGCCCATATACTGGCTTTCTAGCTCACTAAGCGGGGCTCTGTGGTTGTTCCGCTGCGGGAACGTTGTCCAAGAAACTTCGTTAGGGCCAACTTCGGTTAATAAAGCGCACTCTTTGTTGTTAAGCAGTATCAACAGCGGCAACGACTGGTTAGACAGCTCTTTTATAGAAAACTGGCGTAATACTGCGTCAAAGCCGCCCCGGGCCGCCGCCCGAGGGAAACTTTCTGTTGATAAACAACCATTTTCTAAAGGGAGCCCTGCCACCAAGGACTGGCCAGATAAAGCCCTACCTTCTTTTGCAAGCAGCCATTGCAGCGCATCCAAAAGGGCATCAGCTTGTTCGGCCTGAGTCACCTTCCATTCTGAAGTTTGAAGACTCATTGTCAGCCCTTAAATAGCGATGTGAAGCTGTTCGTCATTCACTGAACTTCCGCTCATTGGTGCGGCGGCAGCAGTTGTTGTTGTTGATCCAGAGTCCACCACCAGCGAACCGCTACTTAGCAGTTGCTGCACAATGGCCTGTTGAGAGCTCCCTAAACTGCTGAGGTCTACACCATCAAGCACAATGGTTTGGTCAACTGAACCATTGGCATCGGCATCAATGGCAATATGAGCACCATCGCTTTCTTGGCTTATCTGTAAGTAGTCATCGAGATTGGTACTGTTCTCACCAACCAGCAGGCTGGACAGATCAAGCACATCTTCGCCCACGGTAAAGTCGGCAACGTGGTCAGTACCGGTTTCGCCTAACTGCCAAACAAAGGTGTCATTACCGGTTCCGCCGTAGAGCAAGTCGTCACCTTCACCACCGGTAATGGTGTCATTGCCACCTTGACCGAAGATCATGTCGTCGCCAACGCCACCCAAAAGCGTGTCGTTGCCACCGCGAGTATCTCCGTCTTCACTCAGGGTTTGTGCGTTGAACTTGATGTAGTTGAAGATCTCTTCGTCAGTGGCAGCATGGCCATTCACTGCAGTCAGGTAATCCACTAAGGCTTGTAAGCCTTCACCATCGTGGCTACCGGCATCATGGGTACCATCGCTGTCGGTCCAGGCCAGCTGGTCGGTGTTAATGACGTCGCCGAAGATAACGTCGTTACCGTCATCCCCCACAATGGTGTCATTCCCTACCGAATCGGGATTCACTTGACTAAAGCCTTCATCAAGCGCGGCTTGAAGCTCATCAGCGGTGTATATGATTTGCGGGTCACCGACAGTACCTGTCACTGTTTGTGTACTATGGTTGCCGGTGAAGGATGCCGAGCCAGTGCCGGTGACGTCGGTATTATCGAAGAACTGCAAATACTCTTCATTCACGCCACTACCAATACCAATGGCATTGAAAATGACATCCCCGTTGATCATTGATGACGCCGCCTGCACGGCACTATTAAGGTCGTCATATGAGGTATCACCAGAGCTATTGCTGTGATCACTGTTATTGGTAGTTGGGTTACCGTCGGTCAGGAAGAAGGCCATGTCGGTATAGCCATTGCTATCGACACTGCTAAACCAGGAAGAGGTCTCTTCCATGGCATCTTCGTAGTTAGTGGAACCGTTAGCGGTTAATGAGTTAATGGCACTGATCAAACTGGTGAGGGTGGCTTGATCGTTCTGGCTGCCATCAAAAGTAAAGGTTTGGGTTGTTGCTGAGCTAGAGAATGAAATCAAAGCAACATTGATGGTGCCAGTATGGGTGGCTAGTTGCTTGGCAAGGTTTTCCAAGGCTGCTTTTGCCAAGTCCATCCGGCCGTCAGAGTCCATACTGCCGGAGGTGTCGATGATAAGGGCAATATTGTAGTTTTCCCCGGCTACCAATTCGGTGGACGTGCCGCCGGTGTCCCCCACCAGTACGTCGTTACCGGTACCCCCGTCAATTTCACCCGACCCAGAACCAATGACATAGGCGGTACTGGAACCGGCCTTATCGTCGGTGTTGTCACCAACAATGATGAGGTTGTCGTCATGCTCGGCATTAATGGTGACAGTGAAGTTGGAGTGAGTGCTATCACCATCGCCGTCAATCACCTGCACATCAAAATCCAGGGTTTGATCGTTCGGCAGCACATCAATAGACGTTTCCATACCGGACAAACGAACCTTGTCACCACTTTCATGGATGATATTGATACCGTAGAAATCATCGATACCAACATCATCGGCACTGATGGTGACTGTTCCGTCACCGCTGACCACAACATGGGACACAGTGGCGATGACGTTGCCGCTGGCATCAAGTAGCTCAAAAGTCATATTGGCAGTACCGCTGCCATTAAAGGTTAGCGTGACTTCATCAACCGCTTGTTGGGTTGAAGAGTGAGTAGAAGCATCAGAGTCGCCGTCACCTTCATAAAATGAAGCGGTTAAGCTTTCCCCTGCGTCAATCCAGTTGCTGTTAACCCCAAGGCCTACAGTACTGGTATTGATATAACCCGAATCCGTGGTGAACTTAATGTCGGTATCAAGGGATGCCGTGGCTGAATTTTTCAGCAGAATCTCTTCAGCCCAAAGCTCGGTACGATGAGAACCAATATTGGCATCAAAGGTGACTTGCTCGGTGGTGCTGGGATTAGGGGTAACCAAATCAAATTCATAGGTGCCATCAGCCTTCATTAACAGCGTAAAAAAGGTTTGGCCATCGTATTGCACCGTGATTTCTTCACCGACGTAAGTGTTGCCGTCGTAAATATCAACACGGCTAACATCGGCATCATCACCCAAGTCACTAAGCAGGGTGACATTGATACCTTGTGACGAATTGCTGAGGTTACTCAGATCGCTACTGAAACCATCGGCCCCGCTTTCTACAATCCAATTCCCGGTGTAGAGCCCGGCAGTGTTGTCGACCACAAAACTCGCCATAGTCAGTTGCGGCACATCGTCTTGCACATTCACGGAGATGGTATTGGTAACCGTATTGCCATTGGCATCGGTCACTTGATAGGTGAAGGTTTCAACACCCAGTTTGAGGTTAGTGCCGTCATTAGCGTTATCGACAGTGACAGGGTTAGTTAAGGAATAGGTGTAAGTACCATCTGCATTAATAACCAAGGTGCCGTAAGTTCCCTGGCCATCTCCCACAACCGAATAGGTCAGGGTGCCAACACCACCGGAGGCACTTAAGGTACCGCTGGCAATTTCAGCTGTACTGCTAGGGTTGCTACCATCAGCTAATGCTGCTTCATAAACGGTCACATTCTGCGGATCACAAACCAGGGTAGCGTCTGCAACATTAATGGTCAGGGTGGTGGTTGAGGTATCACCATCAGCATCGACAATGGTGTAAACGAACACGTCCTGCACATCAGCTGATGTCACGTTGCTATTCGCTTGATAGGTATAGCTACCATCAGCATTAAGCGTCAGGGTGCCGTAAAGCCCTGCTACCGCCGACCCAATGTTGCCACTGACAGCAGTGCTGGTATCACTTCCAGTAGCCACACCTTGCAAGGTAAAGCCAGAGTCGGCACTGGTGAGATCGTTACTTAACACGCCACTGGCAGCATCCACGGTTAAGGTGCCACCCTCATCTACATCACCCGTGTCGGCATACGCCGTCGGCACGTCATCGGTAATGTGGATATCCAGGCTCGCATTGCTGCTCGAGCCGTCGTCGTCGGTCACCACCACCGCCACACTGTCGGTGTAACCGGTGTCATTGGCACCGGCTTGGCTGTCGTTATCAACGTTGTCAGTGAGGGTGTAGCTGTAGCTGATACTGCCGCCACTGGCATCGCCACTAAAGCCGGTCAGGGTTAAGGTGCCGTAGTCGGTGCTCACCGTGGCGTTGCTGGTCGCCAGCGCTTGCAGCTCGGCCAGGGTGAAGCTTTGTCCGCCGATGCTGACGCTTTGCAGGCCATCGACACTCTCAAAGCTAAAGCTGCCGCTTTGGGTTAGGGCGCTGCTGTCGGGCGCTGAGCCATCACTTAAGTTGGCCTCAGACACGCTTTGTTCGCCGCCGTCCACATCCAGGCCGTTGATCACCACCCCGTCATCGCTGCCGTTAATGGTGATGGTTAAGGTGGCGGTGCTGCTGTCGCCGTCGTTATCGATGATGCTGTAGTCAAAGCTGTCGCTCAGGCTTTCGCCGTCACTTAACCCTTGTACCGCCGCCGCGTCGTTATCCAGCGCATAGCTGTAATTGCCGTCGCTATACAGGGTTAAGGTGCCGTAGCTGCCAACAAAGGTGCCTACCGTGGTCACGGCGCTGATGCCATCGGCCCCTTGGGTGTCGTTAGTCAACACATTGCCGGTGGCGGTCACCGGACCATCTTCGGTCACGCTGTTGCTGTCAGCATACGCCGTCGGCACGTCATCGGTAATGCTGATATCCAGGCTCGCGTTGCTGCTCGAGCCGTCGTCGTCGGTCACCACCACCGCCACACTGTCGGTGTAACCGCTGTCATTGGCACCGGCTTGGCTGTCGTTATCAACGTTGTCAGTGAGGGTGTAGCTGTAGCTGATACTGCCGCCACTGGCATCGCCACTAAAGCCGGTCAGGGTTAAGGTGCCGTAGTCGGTGCTCACGGTGGCGTTGCTGGTCGCCAGCGCTTGCAGCTCGGCCAGGGTGAAGCTTTGTCCGCCGATGCTGACGCTTTGCAGGCCATCGACACTCTCAAAGCTAAAGCTGCCGCTTTGGGTTAAGGCGCTGCTGCTCGGCGCTGAGCCATCACTTAAGTTGGCCTCAGACACGCTTTGTTCGCCGCCGTCCACATCCAGGCCGTTGATCACCACCCCGTCATCGCTGCCGTTAATGGTGATGGTTAAGGTGGCGGTGCTGCTGTCGCCGTCGTTATCGATGATGCTGTAGTCAAAGCTGTCGCTCAGGCTTTCGCCGTCACTTAACCCTTGTACCGCCGCCGCGTCGTTATCCAGCGCATAGCTGTAATTGCCGTCGCTATACAGGGTTAAGGTGCCGTAGCTGCCAACAAAGGTGCCTACCGTGGTCACGGCGCTGATGCCATCGGCCCTTGGGTGTCGTTAGTCAACACATTGCCGGTGGCGGTCACCGGACCATCTTCGGTCACGCTGTTGCTGTCAGCATACGCCGTCGGCACGTCATCGGTAATGCTGATATCCAGGCTCGCGTTGCTGCTCGAGCCGTCGTCGTCGGTCACCACCACCGCCACACTGTCGGTGTAACCGCTGTCATTGGCACCGGCTTGGCTGTCGTTATCAACGTTGTCAGTGAGGGTGTAGCTGTAGCTGATACTGCCGCCACTGGCATCGCCACTAAAGCCGGTCAGGGTTAAGGTGCCGTAGTCGGTGCTCACGGTGGCGTTGCTGGTCGCCAGCGCTTGCAGCTCGGCCAGGGTGAAGCTTTGTCCGCCGATGCTGACGCTTTGCAGGCCATCGACACTCTCAAAGCTAAAGCTGCCGCTTTGGGTTAGGGCGCTGCTGTCGGGCGCTGAGCCATCACTTAAGTTGGCCTCAGACACGCTTTGTTCGCCGCCGTCCACATCCAGGCCGTTGATCACCACCCCGTCATCGCTGCCGTTAATGGTGATGGTTAAGGTGGCGGTGCTGCTGTCGCCGTCGTTATCGATGATGCTGTAGTCAAAGCTGTCGCTCAGGCTTTCGCCGTCACTTAACCCTTGTACCGCCGCCGCGTCGTTATCCAGCGCATAGCTGTAATTGCCGTCGCTATACAGGGTTAAGGTGCCGTAGCTGCCAACAAAGGTGCCTACCGTGGTCACGGCGCTGATGCCATCGGCCCTTGGGTGTCGTTAGTCAACACATTGCCGGTGGCGGTCACCGGACCATCTTCGGTCACGCTGTTGCTGTCAGCATACGCCGTCGGCACGTCATCGGTAATGCTGATATCCAGGCTCGCGTTGCTGCTCGAGCCGTCGTCGTCGGTCACCACCACCGCCACACTGTCGGTGTAACCGCTGTCATTGGCACCGGCTTGGCTGTCGTTATCAACGTTGTCAGTGAGGGTGTAGCTGTAGCTGATACTGCCGCCACTGGCATCGCCACTAAAGCCGGTCAGGGTTAAGGTGCCGTAGTCGGTGCTCACGGTGGCGTTGCTGGTCGCCAGCGCTTGCAGCTCGGCCAGGGTGAAGCTTTGTCCGCCGATGCTGACGCTTTGCAGGCCATCGACACTCTCAAAGCTAAAGCTGCCGCTTTGGGTTAAGGCGCTGCTGCTCGGCGCTGAGCCATCACTTAAGTTGGCCTCAGACACGCTTTGTTCGCCGCCGTCCACATCCAGGCCGTTGATCACCACCCCGTCATCGCTGCCGTTAATGGTGATGGTTAAGGTGGCGGTGCTGCTGTCGCCGTCGTTATCGATGATGCTGTAGTCAAAGCTGTCGCTCAGGCTTTCGCCGTCACTTAACCCTTGTACCGCCGCCGCGTCGTTATCCAGCGCATAGCTGTAATTGCCGTCGCTATACAGGGTTAAGGTGCCGTAGCTGCCAACAAAGGTGCCTACCGTGGTCACGGCGCTGATGCCATCGGCCCCTTGGGTGTCGTTAGTCAACACATTGCCGGTGGCGGTCACCGGACCATCTTCGGTCACGCTGTTGCTGTCAGCATACGCCGTCGGCACGTCATCGGTAATGCTGATATCCAGGCTGGCGTTGCTGCTCGAGCCGTCGTCGTCGGTCACCACCACCGCCACACTGTCGGTGTAACCGCTGTCATTGGCACCGGCTTGGCTGTCGTTATCAACGTTGTCAGTGAGGGTGTAGCTGTAGCTGATACTGCCGCCACTGGCATCGCCACTAAAGCCGGTCAGGGTTAAGGTGCCGTAGTCGGTGCTCACGGTGGCGTTGCTGGTCGCCAGCGCTTGCAGCTCAGCCAGAGTGAAGCTTTGTCCGCCGATGCTGACGCTTTGCAGGCCATCGACACTCTCAAAGCTAAAGCTGCCGCTTTGGGTTAAGGCGCTGCTGCTCGGCGCTGAGCCATCACTTAAGTTGGCCTCAGACACGCTTTGTTCGCCGCCGTCCACATCCAGGCCGTTGATCACCACCCCGTCATCGCTGCCGTTAATGGTGATGGTTAAGGTGGCGGTATCAGTGGCACCAAATTCGTCGGTCAGGGTATAGGTAAAGGTATCAGTGAGACTTTCACCGCCGCTTAATGCTTGTACCTCGGCAAGGCTATTATTGACGGTGTAGCTATAGCTGCCATCACTGTTCCAGGTGAGGGTTCCGTAGCTACCAATAACATTATTCGCGCTGCTGCCGTCCACTGCCGACACACTGAGTTGCGCCCCGTTATCAACGTCGCTATCAACACCGGCACCGTCATCATCGGTCAGCATGTTGCCTTGTGCTGTCAAGGCACTGTCTTCCGTTACGCCATTGGTATTTGCTGTCGCAACTGGCGCATCATTAGTCCCTTGGATCTCGACGGTTAGGGTAGAGGTAGCAGTACCGCCGTTACCGTCGCTAACTTGATACGTAAAGGTCTCGGTGACAGTGTCACCTTCTGCCATTGATTGCGCTAAATCGTTGTCTAAAGCATAAGAAAAGTCACCGTCAGCAGACCAACTCAACACGCCGTACTGGCCGCTGACAGTAGTGGCAGCTGAGCCATTTACATCGGTGACACTAAGGGCGTCACCGTTGGCATCGCTGTCATTGGCAAGCAGGGATCCTGAAACATTGGTAATAAGATCTTCTTGTAACAGGACCTCATCAGGTTCTGCACTGGGTGCAGTATTATCCAGTATCAACAAGTCAGATTCTGCTGGTACTGGCCCCCCCTCCCCGGGATTATTTTCAGAGGTGTAACCAGCGCTGGCAATAGCTTCACCGCCGGTTCTATCAATGCTGACGTAACCGGAATCACCACCACCGCCAGCGGCGCCAGCAGCCGGTGCGGCACCCGCGGCCGAGGCTTGGAATAACTGGGCAGCTTGTGTGGGATCCAGGCCTTGTAAAATGGCCTGTTGTAAAGCAGCTTGCTCTGAGGCGTTGTCAGAATTTGCGGCTGTAAAGTCGGTTGGCGTCTGCGCCGCATCGAGATTGATATCAGGTGAGGCGGCATATTGGGTCACGCCACCGTCACTTTGCTGGATATTAAAAGCAGTACCGTCGGTGCTAACCAGCTCCATGCCGGAAACAACCTTGTCACCTTCGAAAAGCTGCACCATCGAGCCGTCGGCGTTAACTACCCAAATTTGGCCTTTTACATTGGTAAGAGTGCCGTCGACCTGAACATTGATGTGTTGCATAACCCACCTCGCACGCCCGTAGAGCGTCTCCATGCTGCAAATGCGAGACGGCGAGTGATGAGTAAGTTATTAATTATGCTCGTCGTCACTTTCAAATGATTAACACTTGAACAACAAGCATAGTCAAAAAATTGACACTTGTAGGCATAAAAAAAGCGGCTTTCGCCGCTATTGCCTAAAATGAGTACAATAATGTGACCGATGTCTCTGTATCGGTCTTCTCAGTGTCAGTGGGCACTTGTGAGCTGTACTGAATGGTGTAGGAGAGCTTCATGGCTAGGCTGCCAATGATATTCGCTTGCAACGAGGTAATGGATTTAGAGATAGAACCACCATCTTCTAAACCAACTTCAGTGCTGAGCTCTTGGCGGAAGATGGCTGTTTTGCTGATGTCGTATTCAAACTTACCCGCCAAACGGGTGATAACACCGCGGTCAGACTCATCGCCTTCCTCGTAGTCATCGCTGTCTTTATCGACTTCATTACTACGATAACCAAGACCCGCGGAGAGTTCTAAAAAGGAGCCGTCTTCTGTTTGCCATACACGACTACCGTAACCGGAGGTCACACTCGAGCTGTAGTTATACCCGGAGAAGCGGTCTTTTTCATAAGCACCACGGATATACCAAAACTCTTTGTCGTTGAATTTATAGTCGCCCTGGGCTGCGCCACTGTATTGTTCAGCCGTGGTTTCATCGTCCGACTTGGTATAGAGAGACTGCAACAGATAGGTGTTTCGCCATTTGTCCATATTATGAACAATGTTAAGCTTGCCATTAATGTTAGTGGCTTCACTGTTACCGGTTGTCACCAAAATCCCAAGTTCAGCTTCCCCTTTCCAGGTTTTGTCCTGTTTGTCCGCGCCGGACGCGGATGGCGCCGCACTGTAGTCGAACTCATCGTCGGCATACGCTGAATTTGCAACGAGAATCGCCAATAAAGGCAAGCTGTACTTTAACGTCATAGAACCTCTCCTTTGGAAAAAGCCGGTAAAGTGTGCCTTAGCACCCACCAAAACTCAAAACCTGAGCTTACATTCAGAAATACTGTTATTTGCCGCTGCTATCAATAAGATAGATTTGAACCTAACCGCTATTGTTCGGCGTTTCAGCCCTAATTTTCCTAACATTAATGATTCCTGAACGCAGATTAAGGCCAATTTCAGGCATAACCCCTTGTTTTACAATATTAAGCTGGAATAGCGATACTATTGTTGCGAACAGTTAACCGCGCCAGCCCGTTAGGCATGTTTGACTTTATTTGACCTTTTACCTGAACGTAACACGGTTGATAACCATAGATTTAAGCAGTGGTCTGAACAGCAAAAAAATATGCTGATTGCGGGGGAACGCACACTCAAAGTGTACATTTTGTACTGAGGAAGTCGCGGTGGGGATCAATAGAAGTGAAAAAGGGTGGCTTTGGCCACCCTTTTCTCATTAGTTCACTTTCGGGTCTAACTCGCCTTTGATATAGCGCTCAGACATGGCGTCCAAGGAAATCGCTTTAATTTTGCTGGCTTGGCCTGCAGCACCAAAAGCTTCATAACGGGCAATACAGATGTCACGCATGGCATCGGTGCTGGCTTTCAAGAACTTACGAGGGTCAAACTCACTGGGCTTTTGCGCCAGGAAGCGACGCACAGCACCAGTAGAGGCGAGACGCAGGTCAGTATCAATATTGACCTTACGCACACCGTATTTGATGCCTTCAACAATTTCTTCAACCGGCACGCCGTAGGTTTCCGGAATTTCGCCACCGAACTCGTTAATCACTTTCAGCCACTCTTGCGGTACAGAAGAGGAGCCATGCATTACCAGGTGGGTGTTAGGGATGCGTTTGTGGATCTCTTTGATGCGCTCAATAGCCAAGATGTCACCAGACGGTGGGCGGCTAAACTTATAAGCACCATGACTGGTACCAATAGCAATGGCTAAGGCATCGACGTGCGTAAGGCTTACAAACTGGGCCGCTTCTTCTGGGTCGGTCAGCAGTTGGCTGTGATCCAAGGTGCCTTCAGCGCCAATACCGTCTTCTTCACCGGCTTGGCCGGTTTCAAGGCTACCCAGGCAACCCAGTTCCCCTTCAACAGAAACGCCACAGGCATGGGCCATTTCTACGGTGCGTTTGGTGACATCAACGTTGTAGTCCCAATCCGCGGGCGTTTTGCCGTCGTCTTTCAAGGAACCGTCCATCATCACCGAGCTAAAGCCCAGTTGGATAGAACGCTGACATACAGCAGGGCTGGTGCCGTGGTCTTGGTGCATACAAACCGGAATATGCGGAAATTCTTCCACAGCCGCCAGAATTAAGTGGCGCAAGAAAGGCGCACCGGCATACTTACGGGCACCTGCGGAGGCCTGCACGATAACAGGGGCATCCATTTTGTCAGCCGCTTCCATGATGGCGCGCATCTGCTCAAGGTTATTGACGTTGAAAGCAGGCAAGCCATAGCTATGCTCGGCAGCATGGTCCAACAATTGGCGTAGGGAAATTAGGGCCATGTTTTCATCTCCTCATGGTGTGGGAAGCTGCCCTGCTTCCCACGTGATGTAATCGTTTTAATGAGTCTACCAAAACAAGGCGACGCTGGGCGTCGCCTTCAACAATGTGGTCAGGCTTTACTCAGCCACGGCTTTCCAACATGGCTACCGCTGGCAATACCTTACCTTCCACAAACTCCAAGAAGGCGCCGCCACCGGTTGAAATGTAAGACACTTGGCTCTTAATACCGTATTTGTCGATAGCCGCCAGCGTGTCGCCACCGCCAGCAATAGAGAAGGCGCTGGATTCGGCAATGGCTTTGGCCAACACTTCGGTGCCCTTACCGAACTGGTCGAACTCAAACACCCCAACCGGGCCGTTCCACAAAATGGTTTGCGCCGATTTCAGCAATTCGGCCAAGGCCTTGGCGCTGTCGGGGCCGATATCCAGGATCATGTCATCATCGGCAACATCATCAACGGACTTCACGGTTGCTTCGGCGTCTTCGGCAAAGGCCTTTGCTACCACCACGTCAGTGGGCAGCGGAATAGACACCTTATCCATAAGGGCTTTAGCGGTGGCAATCAAATCAGCTTCGTGCAGAGATTTCCCAACCGGCTTGCCGGCAGCGGCGAGGAAGGTATTGGCAATACCACCACCCACGATGATTTGGTCACAGATCTGTGCCAAGGAATTGAGCACATCGAGCTTGGTAGAAACTTTAGAGCCCGCCACAATTGCCACCAGTGGCCGCTTCGGCGCTTTAAGGGCTTTACCCAAAGCGGTAAGTTCAGCAGCCAGCAAAGGCCCGGCGCATGCAACATCGGCGTACTTACCCACACCATGGGTTGACGCTTGGGCGCGGTGGGCAGTGCCAAAGGCATCCATCACGAAAACATCGCAAAGGGCGGCATATTGCTTAGCTAGCGCTTCGTCGTCTTTTTTCTCGCCTTTATTGAAACGCACGTTTTCCAGTAATACGACTTCACCGGCTTTGGCATCAATACCGTCGAGGTAATCACGCACCAGGGTAACCGGCACGCCCAGCAGGTCTTGCAAGTAATCAGCGACGGGCTTTAGGGAGCTTTCATTGTCAAAAACCCCTTCTTCCGGGCGCCCAAGGTGGCTCATTACCAGTACCTTGGCGCCTTTATCAAGTGCCAGCTTGATGGTAGGTAGAGCTGCCATGATCCGAGCGTCAGAGGTAATTTTACCGTCCTTGACGGGCACATTGAGATCTTCACGGATCAGGACTCGTTTACCGGCCAGATCCAGGTCTGTCATCTTGATGACGGCCATCAGTGCATCCTCAAAAATTCATTAGTTAGCGGATTTTGAAAGCCAATAGCGGCCGGTATCAACCAACCGGTTGGCAAAGCCCCATTCGTTGTCAAACCACAGTAGCAACTTCAAGAGGCTGCCATCAGTGACCCGGGTTTGGGTTCCGTCAACAATGACCGAATGGGGGTTATGGTTATGATCTACCGACACCAAAGGCGCAGTAGTGAATTCCAGTATGCCGTTAAAACGGCTGTTTGCAGCTTGTTCTAAAAGGGTATTAACGTTATCGACAGTCACATCAACCTGCAGCTGCAGGCTTAAGTCCAGTGCCGATACGTTCATGGTGGGTACCCGCACCGAAATGGCTTCGAACTTGTCTTTAAACTTGGGTAATACTCGGCCCACACCGCGGCCTAGCTGGGTATCTACCGGCACCATTGACTGACTCATGGCGCGGCTAAGGCGCAGGTTGGGCTGATAGCTGTCTAGCACTTGCTGGTCGTTCATGGCGGCGTGAATGGAAGTAATCAACCCCCGCTCAATGCCAAAGGCCTCATCCAGCAGCTGCACCACGGGGACCAAGCAATTGGTGGTACAAGAAGCGTTAGACACTATCTGGTGGCTGGCTTTAAGGTCGCCTTCATTAACGCCCATCACCACGGTGGCATCCACACCTTCATCCGCCGGATTCGATAGCAATACTTTCTTGGCACCTGCCAATAAGTAAGCTTCGGCATCTTGATGATGGCGGATCACCCCGGTGCAATCGATCACTAAGTCCACATCGGCCAGCGGCAATTTCTCCGGGTCCGGCTCGCTCAGCAGCTCAATGGCATGTTCGCCCAAATACAAGGTGGAGCCTTCCAGACGCATGGGCGCATCCAAGCGGCCATGGGTGGAGTCGTACTTAAAAAGGTGGGCCATGGCTTGTGGCTCGGCAATATCATTGACCGCCACCACTTTTAGCTCATCAAGTAGGTTGCGTTCAAAGATAGCACGCAGCACAGCACGGCCAATGCGACCAAAGCCATTGATGGCAACCGAATAGCTCATGTGTTTCCTTGAAAAAAGGCAGGCCCAGGGCCTGCCTTTAAGACTTACAAGCCTTCAGCAACGCTGACGACGTTATCAACGGTAAAGCCGAACAGCTTAAACAGTTCACCGGCAGGCGCCGACTCACCAAAACTGCGCATGCCCACAACCGCACCGTTCAGGCCAACGTATTTGTACCAGTAGTCGGCGATCAGCGCTTCTACCGCCACCCGTTTGGTTACGCTGGCAGGTAACACCGACTCTTTATAGTCAGCACTTTGCGCGTCAAATACATCGGTAGACGGCATAGATACCACCCGCACCTTACGGCCTTTACCGGTCAGTACCTCGGCGGCATTGAGCGCCAACTCAACCTCGGAGCCGGTGGCAATCAAAATCAGTTCAGGCATGCCTTCACTGTCTTTGACGATGTAACCACCTTTACGAATATCGGCCACTTGCTGGGCACTACGGGCCAGGCAAGGCAGACCTTGGCGGCTAAAGATAAGGGCTGTTGGGCCATCGTTACGCTCAAGGGCATGCAGCCAGGCAACGGCGCTTTCAACGGTATCAGCGGGCCGCCAAGTGCTCATGTTCGGTGTCAAACGCAAGCTGGCTACTTGCTCAACCGGCTGGTGGGTTGGGCCGTCTTCACCCAGACCAATAGAATCGTGGGTATAAACAAAAATGCTGCGCTGCTTCATTAATGCCGCCATACGCACGGCATTACGGGCGTATTCCATAAACATCAAGAAAGTCGCGCCGTAAGGGATAAAACCGCCATGCAGGGCAATGCCGTTCATGATGGCACTCATGCCAAACTCGCGAACGCCGTACCAAATGTAGTTACCGGAAGCATCTTCGTGGGTCAGAGGCTTGGAGCCCGACCACAAGGTCAGGTTAGAACCGGCCAAGTCAGCACTGCCGCCCAACAATTCGGGGAGATTAGCGGCAAAAGCTTCAATGGCATTTTGCGAGGCTTTACGGGTGGCAATTTTCTCGCCTTTTTGCTGACATTCCTGGATATAGGCTTCGGCCTTGGCTGCAAAGTCGGCGGGCAAGTCACCGCTTTGGCGGCGCTCAAATTCACTGGCCAGCTCTGGGAAGGCAGCCTTGTATGCCGCAAACTTGGCATTCCAGTCGCTTTCCAGTTTGCTGCCTTTGTCTTTGGCATCCCAGCCGCTGTAAACGTCAGCGGGGATCTCAAAAGGCGCGTAGTCCCATTTTAAGAATTCACGGGCCGCGGCCACTTCGGCGTCACCCAGGGCGGCACCGTGGCAGTCATGGCTGCCGGCTTTATTGGGGCTGCCAAAGCCGATAATGGTTTTGGTGATAATTAACGTTGGGCGGGTCAAGTCGCTACGCGCTTCTTCAATGGCCGCTTTCACCGCGTCAGAAGAGTGGCCGTCAACGTCGCGCACCACTTGCCAACCATAAGACTCAAAACGCTTCGCGGTATCATCGGTGAACCAGCCTTCAACATGGCCGTCGATAGAAATACCGTTGTCGTCATAAAACGCAATCAGCTTGCCAAGGCCAAGGGTACCGGCCAAAGAGCAGGCTTCGTGGGAAATGCCTTCCATCAGGCAGCCATCACCCAAGAACACATAAGTAAAGTGATCAACGATGTCATGGCCGGGGCGATTAAACTGCGCCGCTAGGCTCTTTTCAGCAATCGCCATCCCCACCGCATTGGTAATACCTTGGCCCAAAGGCCCGGTGGTGGTTTCAATACCCGGCGCATAGCCGTATTCGGGGTGGCCCGGGGTGCGGCTATGGAGCTGACGGAATTGCTTGATGTCTTCAATACCGAGGTCGTAGCCGGACAGATGCAACAGTGAATAAATGAGCATGGAACCATGGCCATTTGACAGCACAAAGCGGTCGCGGTCGGCCCAGTTTGGATTCTGGGGGTTATGACTCAAATAATCGTTCCAAAGCACTTCGGCAATATCCGCCATACCCATAGGGGCACCGGGGTGGCCGGAATTGGCTTTTTGAACCGCATCCATAGAAAGGGCACGGATGGCATTGGCTAGATGACGACGGGAGGGCATCAAGGTCTCCTGGGTGGGATCAAAACACAGGCTAAGTAATTGAACTCATTTTCACCTATTAATGGCCTTGGGGGCAAATCGGTTACACCTTTCATGTTGGCGCGAGTTAGGCTTTAATGGGAAACCACAACAGGCGGGGAATATTTGCTCACAAGCACTGGCGTCTAGACGTCTATACGTGTAATATCGCCGCCTTAATTTTGGGGCGTGGTAAACCCATGGGAAAACTGCGCTTTTCTTGCCGACATTCAATGAGTTGAGTGGGAAATGACCAGACGTCTTTTTACTTCCGAATCCGTTTCTGAAGGCCATCCTGATAAGATCGCCGACCAAATTTCTGATGCCGTTCTCGACGCAATCTTGGCACAAGACCCCAAAGCACGGGTTGCCTGCGAGACTTACGTTAAAACCGGTATGGTTATTGTTGGTGGTGAGATAACCACCTCCGCCTGGGTTGATATTGAATCTCTGGCGCGTAAAACGGTTCGCGAGATCGGTTATACCAGTTCCGAAATGGGTTTTGATGGCGACAGCTGCGCCGTGCTAAATGCCATTGGTAAGCAGTCTCCCGACATTGCCATGGGTGTAGACCGCACCGACCCATACCAGCAAGGCGCCGGTGACCAAGGTTTGATGTTTGGCTATGCGTCCAACGAAACCGAAGTGCTGATGCCTGCACCTATTACTTACGCCCATCGTTTGGTGAAACGCCAAGCGCACGTACGTAAGTCCAAAGAGCTGTCTTGGCTGCGCCCCGATGCGAAATCGCAGGTCACCTTCGTATATGAAGATGGCAAGCCTGTTGCCATTGATGCGGTAGTTTTGTCTACCCAGCACAGCCCTGACATCAGCCAACCTACGCTGCGCGAAGCGGTGATGGAACACATCATCAAACCGGTACTGCCGGCAGAATGGCTGACCGATAAAACCAAATACTTCATCAACCCAACCGGTAACTTCGTGATTGGTGGCCCGATGGGCGACTGCGGTCTAACCGGCCGTAAAATCATCGTTGATACCTACGGCGGCATGGCCCGTCACGGTGGCGGCGCCTTCTCAGGTAAAGATCCGTCCAAGGTTGACCGCAGCGCCGCCTATGCAGCGCGTTATGTCGCGAAAAACATCGTTGCTGCCGGCCTTGCTGACCGCTGCGAAATTCAAGTGTCTTACGCCATTGGTGTGGCCGAGCCGACTTCTATTTCTGTAGAAACGTTCGGTACCGGTAAAATCGAAGAAGAGAAAATCGACGCCCTGGTGCGCGAACACTTCGACCTGCGCCCTTATGGCCTTATCCAGATGCTGGATTTGAACAAGCCTATCTACCAGCCGACTGCAGCCTACGGCCACTTTGGCCGTGACGAGTTCCCCTGGGAGAAAACCGACAAGGCTGAAGCCCTGCGCGAAGCGGCTGGCCTTAAGTAAGGTTTCGAGACACGAAAAAGGCGCCGTTAGGCGCCTTTTTTATGGGGTTTTGCCAAGATGATGGGCAACAGTTCTACGCCTCGTTTGCTCTGCTGGGCAGCAATGTCATCCAGGCTCATCTTGTTGTCATACACTTGGTAACCTTGTTGCTGTAGCAAGCTAACAAGCTGGTCTACTGGCTTACCCACCACCGGCGCCAAATTGCTCAGTGAGGTATCGGTTAACAGCCCTGCTGCCTGAAAAAGTGCGGCCTTACCGCCTTTAGGGCTATTGACCGGAATAAAAGACGCAGCAGTCAGCACCAAGCTCAGCAGGATAATAAAAAGCGCCAAGCCTTTTTTGAAATAGCCTTTAAAGCCTTTCCAATTGATAACGAGGTGAAAAACTACCCCCAGAATCATCAGCCAGCTAAGCCATTCATGTGCGGGGCGTACCAGGCCAACATTGATATGAAAGAAAATCACCACCCCAGTGACAGCGGAGATGACAAAGCCACCGGCAGTAAGCGGGGTTGCCCATGATTTTAAGGTCATAATGGACTCGCACGATAAGATAAGCGCAGCTATATTGCCGCGCTCCTTTACTTGAGAATGTTAAAAACTGTTAACGTCCCAAGTCTTCAATACGGCCATTACCCACATTGGGAAATTTCTTTCTGTCGGCGGCGGTTGCTGTTTCATTGCATTCACCGGTAATGCGCCGGAACCGGCCTGCTTGGGTATCATCCAGTGTCATATAACCCTGTTGGCAATAGCCCGTTGTTTTCAACTTCTGTGTTAGCAGATCAGTGATGACCTTTTCACTGGGCCCTTGCTGGTGGCTCGACTGCCGACTGCCATTTTGTGGGCCACCTCTGCCGCCGCCCATACCGCCAGGCGGCCCCCCGGAAGGACCATCACCGCCCATGCCATGTTCACCGGGGCCACCGCCCCTCATGGTTTCGATGTTAAACACAAAGCGTTTGGAACCATCTTTAGATATGTAGGTGGCAAAGAAGGTATTAATGTCATCCTCAGGGTTATGGCTGGCGCAACCTGCCAGCAGTAATGCCCCGGCCATGAACACAAGCAAAGACCGCATCCGCATTCCTTTTATGATAAAAGCTGTCTTATATCTGACCCTATCCGGGCCGTCAGTAAACGAAAAGAAAGGTAAAGGTGAATAAAGAAGCATTAGACCAAGCCGTAGAAGCCTGTTTTGTTGAAGCTGAAAGGCAATTTGGGCAGGCCTTTCCTCGCCCAGCCATTACCTTGGATCTCAGGGGCCGTAGCGCTGGCCAAGCACATATGGGGAAAAAGCAGCTGCGCTTTAATCGCACACTTTATAAAGCCAACCAAGCGGCGTTCTTAGCCGAAGTGGTACCCCATGAAGTTGCCCACTGGCTGGCGTGGCAGCTCTACGGTGGCCGCATTCAGCCCCACGGCAAGGAGTGGCAGCAGCTTATGCAAAACCTGTTTGGCTTGCATCCCAAGCGCACTCATGACTTTGATATTCAGGAAAAAACCTTCACCTACCACTGCCATTGCAGACAGCACCAACTGACAATAAGAAGACACAACAAAGTGCTTAGGGGAGAGAAATACCTCTGCCGCTATTGTAAAGGCGCTTTACACCCCGGAACTGGCAGCACCGACGGCACTGTGAATTGAGGGACCCGAACCAAGCGGACTAAATTCCAAGGCAACACCCATCGATAACTTTCTGGATTCGGTTACATTGGCCGCTTGTGGGTAAGTCACTGACAAATGGTTATCACCCTGCCAGCTAACGGAAATTTCAGAAGGGGGGACTTGGCCAGACCACACCAACTGGTGGTTACCCAAGTGCCAAACAGACTGCGGCTCCAGCATGACTTCTGTCACCGGCTTCGCGCCCACGGTTCTGACCATTACCACCGCTTTGTAATATTGATCAGGTGAATTAATGGTGGCAGTGACCGCTTTACCACTACAGGCCACCAGTCCAAAAGAACCGGATGCGACAAGCAATACTCTCAATCCTGCTGCACTGATCACTGTTGCTCCAAAGCCGAGCTGACCCATACTGGATGGCTTATCTTTATCGAAGATTGAGGTTGTTGTCATCATTCAGGTGCTGTAAAGGTCGATTAGATCTCATCAAAGCTGACCAAGATTGTAAATTTAACCACTTAAGCCGCTTGCCAAGGCCTGTAGCCAGTGGCAAGGTCGAAGGGTCATCAACAACGGTGTACAAAACAACCCTATGAAGTAACCCTTTTCTGACAGGAAAAACCATGTGTTCGATTTTCGGTATTTTGGATCTTAAAACGGATCCGCAAGAACTGCGCAAAACGGCATTAGAAATGTCTAAACGTATGCGCCACCGTGGCCCAGACTGGTCCGGTATCTATGCGGATAATAACGCAATCATTGCTCATGAACGGCTCGCTATTGTCGACATGAATAGTGGCGCGCAACCGCTCTTTAATACCGAAAAGAATAATGTGCTCGCGGTGAATGGTGAGATTTATAACCACAAGGCTATCCGCAAGCAGTATCAAGACAAGTATCAGTTTCAAACCGAATCTGACTGTGAAGTGATACTGGCACTGTACAAGGAAAAGGGTGAAGCCTTTCTCGACGAATTAAATGGTATTTTTGCCTTTGTTCTCTATGACGCTACCGATAACAGCTACCTTATTGGCCGCGATCATATGGGCATCATTCCGCTTTATATCGGCTGGGACAGCGACGGCAACTTCTATGTTGCTTCCGAAATGAAAGCCCTAACACCGGTTTGTAACCGGGTTGAAACTTTCCCCCCAGGCCATTATCTGTCGTCCAAAGACGGCCAGATGAAACGCTATTACCAACGCGACTGGCAAAGCTTTGAAGGCGTAGAAAACAACACCAGCAGCGTTACCGAGCTACGCGCCGCGCTGGACGCCGCCGTTAAACGCCAGCTGATGTCTGACGTGCCCTACGGCGTATTGCTGTCAGGCGGTTTAGACTCTTCAGTGATTTCCGCCCTCGCCCAGCTGCACGCCCAGCGCCGTATTGAAGACGACGGCCAAAGCGAAGCCTGGTGGCCAAGGTTGCACTCCTTTGCAGTCGGTTTAAAAGGCTCCCCTGACCTTCAAGCGGCCAAAACCGTGGCAGACCATATCGGTACCGTACACCACGAGCTGCACTTTACCGTGCAAGAAGGCTTAGATGCGGTGCGTGACGTTATCTATCATCTGGAAACCTACGACGTCACCACCATCCGCGCCTCAACACCAATGTACCTGATGGCCCGTAAAATCAAGGCTATGGGCATTAAAATGGTGCTTTCTGGCGAAGGCGCAGACGAGCTGTTTGGCGGCTATCTCTATTTCCATAAAGCACCTAACCCGAGAGAGTTTCACGAAGAAACCCTGCGTAAACTCGAGAAGCTCTACCTGTTTGACTGCCTGCGTGCCAACAAAGCCATGGCCGCTTGGGGTGTAGAGGCCCGGGTACCGTTCCTGGACAAAGAGTTCATGGATGTGGCGATGCGCCTAAACCCCACAGACAAAATGTGTGGTAATGGCAAAATCGAGAAACACATTGTGCGGGAAGCCTTTGCCGATCTATTGCCCGAAGCCGTGGCTTGGCGGCAAAAAGAACAGTTCTCTGACGGAGTGGGTTACAGCTGGATTGACAGCCTCAAAGAAGTCACTGCCAGCGAGGTCACCGACCACCAGTTGCAAACCGCGCAATACCGCTTCCCGGTTAATACCCCTGATACCAAGGAAGCGTATTTTTACCGGCAAATCTTCGAAGAGCATTTTGGCAACCTCAATTCTGTGGTCACCACAGTGCCGCACGGTAAATCTGTTGCCTGCTCCACCCCGGCAGCACTGGCCTGGGATGAAAGCTTCCAGAACAATGCTGATCCATCGGGCCGTGCTGCCAAGGGTGTTCACCAAAGCGCATATTAAGGAGTTATTCGCATATGGCAGTCGTTAACACACCAGTCGCTTACCAAGTTGATGGCCTTTCCTATGAAGGCCAACTGGTTTTCCACGAAGGCAGCAAACCAACCCGAGCCTTGTTGATGGCCCCTAATTTTTTAGGGGTTAGTCAAGCCGCTATCGAACAGGCCAAGGAACTGGTAGAAGACCATGCCGTGATCTTGGTTTTGGACCCTTACGGCAAAGGCAGTAACGTCAGTAACGCCGATGAAGCCTATGCCACCATGGTGGCGGTGAAATCCGACCATGCTCAGTGGCGGCGCCGTATGGTGGGTGCTTACGAGGCGCTAAAATCAGAAGCGGCTAAGTTGGGTATCGGTGCAGAAAACATTGCGGCAATGGGTTTTTGTTTCGGTGGTGCTTGCGTGCTGGAATTAGCGCGGATGGGCACGCCACTTAAAGCTGTTGTGACCTTTCATGGCATTGTCGACACCCCAGATCCGGCCAGCAGTAAAAATAATTGTGGCCCTATTCTTATCTGTAATGGCGCTGACGACCCCTTGGTTCCGGCTGAGAGCATTACGGCTTTTGAAGCCGAAATGAACGCCATTGGCGCTGACTGGCAGTTCGTCAATTTCAGCGGTACCGTGCACTCTTTCACAGACAAGTCGGCTAACCGCCCTGGCCAAAGCCAATACAACCCCAAGGTTACTCGTCGCGCTTTTGCAATGATGGCTGACCTGTTTGATGAGGTTTTTGCCTAAGGCAAAGCCTTTTAAAGAGGCGGCTATAAGCCGCCTTTTTTATTGCTGACTATAAGCACGTTGCAAAATAGGCCTGGGGTCAATGCCATTAGGTAAGGTGCCATAACTCAAGCCGCCTTCCCCTAACCTTGAACGAATAAAAGCGTCTGCCACCACACCAGGGGCGCCTTTGGCCAGCAAAGCGCCTTGTAAGGTCAGGGCCAGCAACTCGGTAATGCGCCTGGCATGGCTCAGCGGATTGTCTTTTAATAACCGTTGTAATTGCCGCCAGCCAAGGGCTAACAAAGGCTCAGACTTAAGACAAGGAGCCAGCTCCTGGTGCCAGATATCCAACACCTCTGGCGCTTTTTGTAAGGCCCTTAGCATGTCCAATGCCTGGATGTTGCCAGAGCCTTCCCAAATGGCATTAATTGGCGCTTCGCGGTATAGGCGGGCGGTAATGAAGTTTTCCATTACGCCGTTGCCGCCCAGACACTCCATAGCTTCATAAGCATGCAAAGGCGTGCGTTTACAGATCCAGTATTTTCCGGCGGCAGTACCAAGGCGTAGCAACATCTGTTCACTGGGGTTATCCGCTTCATCCAGTGCCCGTGCCATGCGCATGCTCATGGCCAGGCTACCTTCGACTTCCAGTTGCAGGTCAGCCAACACCGCTGCCATAACCGGCTGGTTAATCAGCCGCTCGCCAAAGGCTTGGCGGTGATGAGCATGATGCACGGCTTGCACAACCGCCTGGCGCTGCCCGGCACTGGAGCCGAGCATGCAATCAAAACGCGTCAGAGCCACCATTTCGATAATGGTTTGCACACCCTTGCCTTCCTCTCCCAACAACCAGCCGTAAGCGCCTTTAAGTTCCACTTCACTGGAGGCATTAGAGCGATTACCTAACTTGTCTTTCAGGCGCTGCACAGCAATGGCGTTCTTTTCACCCTGCCACCAACGCGGCACCAAAAAGCACGACAGGCCCGCCGGGGTTTGGGCCAGCATCAAAAAGCCATCTGACATCGGCGCGGACAGAAACCATTTATGGCCTACCAGTTCATAACTACCATCACCTAAAGCATGCGCCTGGGTGCTATTGGCGCGCACATCAGAGCCGCCTTGCTTCTCGGTCATGCCCATTCCCAGAATAAAACCGGGCTTTTCGTTATAGGGGAGATCCGCACCTTCATACTGATTTGAAAGCACTTTTTGATACCAGTCGGCTTTAAATTGTTTGAGCACCGGGGCTGCGGCAAAGGTCATGGTGATGGGGCAACCGTGGCCCGCCTCTACTTGGCAGTGCAAATAATACTTGGCGGCTCTTGCAACATGGGCGCCGGTACGCGGCTGTTGCCAAGGACTGCAATGCAGACCTTCCTGCACAGCGAGGGCCATCAGTTGATGATAACTGGGGTGATAAGCCACCTGGTCAATGCGATAACCGTAGCGATCGTGACTATTCAATACCGGTGGGTTGGCATTAGCCGCAAAGCCAAGGGCAATAATCTCTTCTTTGGTGATAAAACGTCCATAACGATGCAAGTCGGCTAAGCTCCACTGCGCACCCTCACGGGTGACGGCCTCAACCAGCGCCCGGTCCAGAGCAAAACCATCGACATCCACCAAAGCTGGCGTTTGATTACTGACCTCATGGGTATCAAACATACACACCTCCTTTTGCTCTGCTGAAGATGGCAGCTAAGTCGGTGAAGGTCAAAGACTTAGCTTTTCGGTTGCTGAATCAGCCGCGACTGTAACGCCACAGCCCCCGCACCGGGACTAGACTAAAGGCATAAGTGAGGAGGGGTTATGGGACATCTGGATAGGCTGAGAACCTTGCGCATTCGCACCCAACATTTATGGCGAGACGCGCTCAAAGAAAGGCTATTGCATTTCCCGCTGTGGGAAGCCAATGAAGTTGTCGACCACCTGCGGGGCGTGCCAACCATGTCGGCAGATACACTCTGCCAGCAGCTGGCAGAAGAAGGCTTTTTACTGGAACTGACTTGGGGAGAGGAGCTGCGATACCCGGCCTTTATGGTGGCAGGAGGTGAAGTGTTTGAAGAAATGCCGAAGCTGATTTCCCTAATCAACCAGCGCCTAGATAACGAAATGGACCGCTACTTGTGGTTGACGCAATACCAAATGGAGCTAAATGCCGTCCCTGCCGAGCTGCTTGCCAGCCGAGAGGGACGACTGTTGTTAATGGCATTTTTAACCGAATAACCTTAGCGCCTAAGGATGCCAACCAATCCCAATACCGCACACACAGCACCGGCAATGTAGAAAGACATGGTTCTGGTATCCATTTGCCCTGTCAGCTGCGATTCAACGGTTTTACTAAGGGTTTGGCTTTCCTGATAACCCCACCAGGCCAGACCAACACCCACAACCAGCAGGACCAAACCAATGATTCTTTTATTCATTACCTTCTCCTATCTCCTTGAGGCGATGGCAATCAGCTTGCCATAGCGAATCTGAATTTCCTATCAACAGAAACTAAAACACTCGCTTTTTCTGATAACTCAAGCAACGTAATGTCCACCTTGGCAGCGTTAATTTGCCGCAACAGCTGCCGCCGTAAATGGTGCTGCCAAGCTTATATCTACGTGAATTACAGCAGTTTGGATCGCTTACTGGGGCGGTGCTGTTTTACAGAAACCAATTAAAACAATTCGATAACAATTATCGTCTTAATCGAGAGGCTGCTTTAAGCAAACTGGCCTAAGCTCTTTTGAGATAACACCGGAGGGGCGAATGAAAATACTGTGGGAATACCTTGCTGATTGGGCCTACAACGGCTAACTGAAAGCCTCCTTTAGGAGGCTTTTTTATCGCCCACGCTTTGCTAAAGCAGCACTCCAGGCGTTGCCGATGTTAATAAAGCTGCGTTAGCCTGTAGACTGACAACAGGTCGCCTATCCTGGCCAGGAGTAAACGTGAGCAACAATGACACTCTCACTCTACAAGGCTCCACTCCCCCAGAGCGTGCCAACTACCCGATAACGTCACGCCAGTTAAACCCTGGCCTGATGGTGGCGCGAGCCCTACCCCACCGCCAACTGCGCCTGATAGGTCCTTGGTGCTTTTTAGACAGATTAGGGCCACTGGTTGTAACTGACGACCATAACCTCGACGTAGCACCACACCCCCACATCGGGCTACAAACCGTCACCTGGCTATTAGAAGGTGCCATTCGCCACCGCGATACCCTGGGCGTGGAGCAGCTAATTAAGCCCGGCCAACTCAACCTGATGACCGCAGGTTCCGGTATTGCTCACTCAGAAGAAGGCCTAACACCGGTCGGCGATAGGCTGTTTGGGGTGCAATTTTGGGTCGCACTTCCCGAAGAGGAGCGCCACCGCCCTGCAACCTTTGAACATGTCGCCGTTTTACCGAGTCTGACCGAGGGTGGCGTAACGCTGCGCCTTTTTGCGGGTCAATATGGCCAACTCCGGTCCCCGGCGCACTACTTCAGCCCACTGTTTGGTGCCGAAATTCAAGGCACAGGCCACTTCGTACAAACCTTAACCCCAAGCTTTGAATATGGTTTGTTGCTGGTAAAGGGAGAGGCCACTGTGGATGGCGAAGCAATGTCCAGTGAGCAACTTTATTACTTCGGCACAGGCCATCAGCAACTCACGTTAGTACTCAAGGACGCGGTGGTTATCTGCCTGGGCGGAGAACCGTTTGCCGAAGATATTGTGATGTGGTGGAACTTTGTGGCGCGCAATACCGATGAAATAGCGAAGGCTCGCAGCCGCTGGAGCGCTGGCGACTTTGGCCAAGTGAGCCATTACCCGGGCTTGCCTATTCCAGCCCCCTTGCTTCAAGGGCAGCTTAAAGCCGGGCGCTGATTCGATTTAAACGAATCTTTTGACCTAATTTTCGCCATTTTCATCAGCAATTACGAACAGTATCCTTTGCTCATCTTCCCCATCTTCACAGGAGGCACTATGAGCCAGCCACGCACTATTAAAGGCCTGATCCCCGGCCAAAACACCAGCGACGGTGCCGGTGTGAAGTTAAAACGGCTGATTGGCACTCAAATGATGCCCGATCTCGACCCTTTCTTGCTGCTGGACGAATTTAGCTCCGACAGCCCCGACGACTACGTTGCCGGTTTTCCTAATCATCCTCATCGCGGCTTTGAAACCGTAACTTATATGCTCAATGGCCGTATGCGCCATCGAGATAACAAAGGTAATGAGGGGTTACTGGAAAGTGGCGACGTACAGTGGATGACCGCCGGTTCTGGGCTTATTCACTCGGAAATGCCAGAGCAAGAGCAAGGCTTAATGCGCGGCTTTCAATTGTGGGTAAACCTGCCGCGTGCCGAAAAAATGAAAGCGCCGCGTTACCAAGATATCGCCAGTGCTAACATTCCGCTGCTAACCGATGAAAAAGGCAATAGCGTCAAGGTGATAGCTGGGCAATATCAAGGCACCAAAGGCCCGGTTGATGGTGTAACCCTGGACCCGCTTTATCTGGATATTCATCTCAAAGCGGGCCAGTCGCTAACGGTGCCAGTACCCAGCGGCCACAACGCCCTTATCAACGTATACGAAGGCGCGGTTACCGTTGCCGGTAAAACCGTACCTAAAGGCAACATGGCGGTGCTCAATAACGGTGACCAAGTCACCTTTGAAAGCACAGACCAAGAGGCCTGTTTTCTACTGATAGCAGGTAAGCCGTTGTTGGAACCGGTTGTCCGTTACGGACCTTTCGTGATGAATAGCTCTGAGGAAATCGCCCAAGCGGTGCAAGACTATCAAGCCGGTCGCTTCTAACAAAAAACGCCGCGTAAGCGGCGTTTTTTACAGGCCAATCAGCATCAGTAACACTGCTACTCCCATCGCACTACCAAGCCCAAGCAGCACATAGCGGCCAAGGTTCCAGCCACCGGCATATAACGCCAACCCAGTTTTAACCAGTGTGTTAGCCAAGGCCGCCAAGACAATATTAAAACTCGCGGTGGTGGTCGAGATATCATCTGACGCCATTTTAGCCAAGCTCAGGGTGATGGCATCTACGTCAGCCAGGCCGGCAGCGACGGCCACTAACCACAGTTTCTGCTCACCAAACCAATGACTAATGGCACTCGACAGCAACATAATTGCTGCCAACAGTAGGCCAAATTTCAGCGCCGGCCATAGCTGAAACGGCGCTGGCTTTTCCACTCCTGTCTGGCCAACATGGCCGCGACTTTGGTGCCAAAGCGCGAGCGCCACTGCCATACTCACCAAGAACATGGCACCAAGGGGAAGCCACAAGGCTGGCAGCAGGTTTTCATTAACTAATGCCACTACCACCAGCATGCGAATAAACATGATGGCGCAAGCGGTAACAATACCTGCCGCCAATAACTGCGGGCGTTGAAAACGCTGGCCCAATCGCGACAAACTTAAGGTGGTAGCGGTACTGGATGCCAGGCCGCCAAATAAGCTGGTCACTAACACGCCTTTATCTGGGCCAATAAGGCGCAGCGAAAAATAGCCAATCAGGCTAAGGCAGGCAATAAGCACCACCATCCACCACAGGGTGTAGGGATTAAGGGCACCCCATGGGCCAAGCTGACGGTTAGGCACTATCGGCAACAGCACCAATGCCACCACCAAAAGCTGCAAAATGGCGCGAAAGTCATCACTACTTAACTGCATTAGCCATTGATGCATTCGCTCTTTGAGGTGTAACACCACGGCCGCTATCACTGCCGTCGCCACCGCTTCGGTTGCCAAGCCTTGGGTAACCGCCACCCCTAGGCTCCATGTTAAAAGGGCGGAGACCTGCGTTGTTAACCCGTAATCATGCTCGCCTTTAGCATCGAGCCAATAAGCCACCGATAACAGCATGGCTAAACCGCCGCCCGAGACTGCAACCAGCCAAGCGCCGAGCGTGTTCGCCAATAATCCGGCAACGCAGCCGACCACCGCGATTAACGCAAAGGTGCGGATGCCAGCGACGCGGCTACCGCTTTCCCCCGTTCGCTCTTGCCAACCACGTTCGGAGCCAATAATCAGCCCCAGTCCAAGGGATAACAGCAATTGCAACAACGCTGGCAATGGCACAAAGTGCATAGTGACGTCCTTGACTGCAATAAAGCGAATGACAGATTTAACGCAATTACTCTCTGAAGTGTCGCAGTGTCAACGCTGCAGCACCCAGCTACCGTTAGGGCCAAGGCCGGTAGTCAAAGCCGCTGCAAAAGCGCGGCTACTTATCATCGGTCAAGCCCCTGGCACCCGGGTTCATGCCACCGGCATTCCTTTTAATGACCCCTCGGGTGACCGCCTGCGCCAGTGGCTGCAAATGACCGATGAACAATTTTATAACCCCAACCGGGTTGCCATTATGCCGATGGGTTTTTGTTACCCCGGCAAGGGCAAAAGTGGTGATCTACCGCCACGCCCCGAGTGCGCCCCAACCTGGCATCAGCACATTATGGCGCGGCTACCTCACATTGAGCTGGTGCTGCTTATCGGTCGCTATGCCCAAGACTATTATCTGGCTGACAAACGCACGCTCACCGAACGGGTTAAGCACTTTGCCGACTACGGCCCACGCTATTTCCCGCTGCCACACCCCAGCCCCCGCAACCTCTTATGGCTAAAGCGTAATCCGTGGTTTGACACCACAGTACTGCCAGCCCTGCAAAGCCGCCTACAACAATTACAGCTCTGGCCGTCTTTGGAATAACTGAACGAATAACACGGGATCTCACAAATCAGTCTCGGTAAACTGTGGCCCTGTTGTTAGAGATGCAGTCCCCGATGTCGAATTCCTCTTCGTTGTTAGCCCATGGCACTTTTGTGCGCTTCTGGCTTGGCCAAATCGCCTCTTCCCTTGCCTTTCAAATGATGGTGGTGGGTATCGGCTGGCAAATGTATGACCTGACCGGTAGTGCCATGAGCCTGGGTTTGGTTGGCCTGGCGCAATTTGTGCCGCAATTTTTATTAACGCTGATTGCTGGCCACATTGCCGACCAATACAACCGCCGGGTTATCGTGATTATCTGCCGTTTGGTATTAGCCGCCACCATGGGATTGTTGGTGTACAGCAATGTCACCCACCAGCTGACCCCTGACATGATTTACCTAACCGGTGGCCTGCTCGGTGCAACCCGCGCTTTTGAATCCCCTGCCACCTCAGCGCTTCTGCCCAACCTGGTTAGCCCGCAGCTGCTACCCAAAGCGTTATCGCTAAGCTCGGGCAGCCGCGAAGCGGCGGTTATTGCAGGGCCAGCCCTTGGGGGATTGGTGTATTTACTGGGTGCCAGCTGGCTTTACAGCACCTCGGTGGCGTTTTATGTCATCTCCGCTGCTTTGCTGGTAGCCCTGCGCTATGAATATCAGGCACCACGTAAAACCCCTGCCAGCCTCAAAAGTCTGTTCTCAGGCATTCATTACATCCGTGCCAATCCGGTGGTACTGGGCGCTATCTCGTTAGACTTGTTCTCGGTATTACTGGGCGGGGCTACTGCCTTGCTGCCCATTGTTGCCAAAGACATTTTGCATACCGGCTCTTGGGGCTTGGGCCTGTTGAGATCAGCGCCGGCAGTGGGGGCCTTGTTGATGTCGATATGGCTGACGCGGTTTCCGATGGAAAGGCGGGTTGGCAAAATCATGTTTTATGCCGTGGGCCTGTTTGGCCTTGCCACCGTGGTGTTCGGCATCTCGCATAATCTGTGGTTGTCGATGGCAGCGCTGTTGGTGTTAGGCGCCTCGGATATGGTCAGCGTGGTGATCCGCTCAACCCTCATTCAGCTGGAAACCCCGGATGAAATGCGCGGCCGGGTAAGCGCCGTTAACTACATTTTTATTGGCACTTCCAATCAGTTAGGGGAGTTTGAATCAGGAATAACCGCCGCTTGGTTTGGCGTGGTGCCAGCCATTATTATCGGCGGTTGCTGCACCATCGGCGTGGTGGCGCTATGGATGAAGCTCTTCCCAGCACTCACCGAAAGAGACAAGCTGATTAACCCATAAAAAAGGCCCGTACGGGCCTTTTTTATGACGGATTATTGTCCATGGCTTGGGTCAACTTACTGACTTCAGCTTCAAAGGCGGGCATGTCTTTTTTCGCCACCGCCGCCGCCATAGGAATATTGGCAGTCATGGCATTCACGGGCCGGCCATTAATGCGCAGCTCGTAATGCAAATGTGGCCCCGTTACCCGTCCTGTCGCCCCCGATAGGGCAATTTTTTGGCCACGGCTGACAATCTGCCCCTTATGCACCAGCACTTTACTCAGGTGCAAATAGCGGGTGGAATATTCGCCGCCATTTTGCAGCACAATATAACGCCCGGCATAAGGGTGATGGGCAATACGGGTTACCACACCATCGGCTGTGGCCATCACGGCGGTGCCGGTAGGGCAGGCAAAGTCAGTGCCGTAGTGTGGCGAGATACGCCCCGTTACCGGGTGACGGCGATGCAGGTTAAAAGGCGAGCTTATCCGGTAACGCCGGGTGGTTGGGTAGCGTAAAAAGGCCCGCACCAGGCTTTGGCCGTCTTTGTCGTAATAACTGCCATCGCTGAATAAAAACGCGGTCAGCTCACGGCCACGATTTTCAATACGCACCGCCTGCAACGTGGTGTCGCCGGTGGCTTGGCCATCAATGTACTGGCTTTTACGCACCACTTGGAAATGGTCACCGGCTCTTAAATCACGGGAGAAATTAAGCTTGTCTTTAAAGATGGTGGCGATGCTGGCAATTTCGCTGTCGCTTAAGCCGGCTTGCAGCGCTGAGCCATAGAAGCTGCCATTAATCTCGCCGCTCAAGGCCTTACTTTGCCAAGTACCCGGCAGGTCTATGGTTTTGTTTTCAAAGTGGCTGTCGTCGATACGGGTGAAGATCACCTGATGCGCCAGGTTAAACCGTAACTCCAATTTCTGCAGCTGATTGCCGTTTTCCCCACCCAGCCAAAATTGCAAGGTGTCACCGGGTTTGAGGGTGTCGAGGGCCAGGATATCCTGGTCACTTTCCAGCACCTGATACATGGTGGCCTGGTTTAGGCCCAAGTGACTAAAAATGCCACTTAAGGTATCACCGGTTTGAATTTGGTATTCGATGTTAGGCACATCAACCGCAGCCTTACTGGTATTAACAGGCGCATCGGTAGGTGCCTTGAGGCCCATGCCGGCAACGGCATCGGTAAATTCGATAGATAGGGGCACGGTGTCGTCGCTGCTTGGACGCATCAATACTGCGGCAACAAGTAGAGTTACAGAGCCAAGCGCAATTTTGTGCGCTTTAGGTAACTTATTAAAAGATTGGATGATTTTGTCTGGTGTCACTTGACGCATCAATAAAAGGCCCTCTCAATTCACCTTACTTCTGGCAAAGACCCTGCCCCGGACTGCCTGGCGGTGAGAGCGCCATGGCCGTAAAAAGTTCAGGCTTTTGACGCAATGTGTGATTTTATAACAAAAATCAAGGCAGTTAACAAATCACTGTTTGTACGTCAGCCTGGCCAGGGTTTCAACATGCAGACTATGGGGAAACATATCCAGCGGCTGCACTTTATCTACCACAAACCCCTGTTGGCAAAGTATTACTAAGTCCCTTGCCAGCGAATCGACGTCGCAAGACACATACACCAAGGTTTTGGGTGCCATCGCCACCAAGGTGTTTAACAGTGCACTGTCACAACCCTTACGTGGCGGGTCGACCACCACCACATCCGCCCTAATGCCTTGTTGATAAAGCGCTGGCACCACCTGCTCGGCTTTACCCAAGTAAAAATGCGCGTTTTCCACGCCATTAAGCGCAGCATTGGTTTTGGCGTCAGCAACAGCTTGCGCTACCACTTCTACGCCAATCACCTCTTTGGCCTTGGCGGCAAGAAACAGCGAAATACTGCCCGCGCCGCAATAGAGGTCAAACACGCGCTCCTTGCCGGTTAGCTCGGCAAATTCTAGGGCTTTAGCGTATAGCTGCTCAGTTTGGCTTGGATTGATCTGAAAGAAAGATTGCGCCGATACATGAAACCTTAGCGCCGCCAATTGCTCTTCAATATACCCAGGCCCCATCAATACCTGTTCCTGAAAACCCAGCACCCGGTTGCCAGGTTCGGCATTGATATTGAGCACCAGCGTACTCAGCCAAGGACAATGTTCCCTAAACCGCTGGCGTAAATCATCAAGGCCAGGTAAATGGGCGGTTAATGCCACCAAAACCAACATCCACTGCCCGCTGTTTCGGCCTTCTCGGACCATAATGCCGCGCACTTGGCCACTGTGTTTTGCTTCGTTGTAACCGCTTATGGCAAAGGCTTGCATCCACTGGCGCACCTGGGTCAGCAAAGCACTGACTTTAGCGCCTTGCACCGGGCAATCATCCGCCGCAACGAGCTGGTGGCTGTGCTTTTTATAAAAACCAATTTCAAAACCGCCGCCGCTCTCTTGAACGCTATAAAGTGCTTTATTGCGAAAGCCAAGAGGCGTGGCCATGCCAAGGCAGGGGGCAACAGCCGGCGTGAGCCCCGCCTTTGTTAAGGCAGCCACCAAGCGCTGACGTTTTAGCTGTAACTGCGCTTGGTAATCCAAATGCGCAATCTGGCAGCCTCCGCACTGGTGATGTTTACAAAAAGCGGCCACCCGCTGCTTGGACGCATCAAGCACACTTATCATCTCGGCCTGAGCATAACGGGGCTTAATATCGGTTAACCGGGCGCTAACGGTTTCCCCTGGCAGCGCCCCTGAAATAAAGATTTGGCGCGGGCCTAACTGGGCGATACCGTCGCCTTTTTCGGTTAGACCGGTTACCTCAAAAATCTCAGCAGCGTTATGCATGATGGGGTCACTGTGCAGTGCGGTGGCGCATATTACGGCCAGTGCTCGTTGGCTGACAACAGATATTGATGAGGCCTTGCTCAAGCCCTGCAGCCTTGCTAGTTTGGGCCGACTTCAACCGCTACCCACCCACCATGGAAACGACCTTAGCCTGGGACCATAATCGGCCCTTTATTCAAGAACTCAGCGTTGGCAACGAGCATATTGATGCCTTGGGTCATACCAATAATGCAATCTACGTTGGCTGGTGTGGTGATATTGCCTGGGCCCATACCAGCGCTTTAGGATTGGGCATCAACTGCTACCGCCAGCTCAACCGCGCCATGGCCATGCAACACGCCGAGTATGATTATCTGGCCCCCGCCCTATTAGGCGATAAACTTTTGCTGGGCACCTGGGTGCTCAATTCAGATGGCAAGCTGTATTCTGAACGCGGTTTCCAACTGGTTAGAGTCAGCGACGGTAAAACCCTGTTCCGGGGCAAGGTCCGTTTTGTCTGCATCGAAATGAGTAGCGGGCGGCCAAAGAGAATGCCGAACGCCTTTATCGAGGGTTACGGTAATGCAGCGGTTTACAAAGCCGGTTAAGGTAGAGCGCTACGCTTTTTATCAGTACGTTTGCTTCAAAGGAAAAAAACACCATGCTTCCAAATGACGATCTGCGCATTGTCGAGATCAAAGAACTGTTACCGCCCATCGCCATTTTGGAAAAATTTCCGACGACCGAGCAGGCGGCACATACCGTATCGGTTGCCCGTCACGCCATCCATAACATTCTCAATGACCGTGACGACCGCTTGCTGGTCATTGTTGGCCCCTGTTCTATTCACGACCCGAAAGCGGCGCTGGAATATGCCCACAAATTAAAAGCGCTGCGCAGTGAACTCAAAGACGACCTGGAAATCGTCATGCGGGTCTACTTTGAAAAGCCGCGCACCACCGTCGGCTGGAAGGGCCTTATCAATGACCCTTACATGGACAACAGCTGCCAAATCAACGATGGCCTGCGCATTGCCCGTAAGCTGCTGCTGGATTTGACCGACCTTGGCATGCCGACCGCCAGCGAATTTTTGGACATGATCACCCCGCAATACTTGGCCGACCTGATTAGTTGGGGCGCCATCGGTGCACGCACCACCGAGTCACAGGTGCACCGTGAGCTGGCATCGGGCCTTTCTTGCCCGGTCGGTTTTAAAAACGGTACCGACGGCAACATTAAAATTGCAGCCGATGCCATTCGTAGCGCCTCAGCGTCACATCACTTTTTATCGGTCACCAAGTTTGGTCACAGCGCCATTGTTGCCACCGCCGGTAACGATGATTGCCACCTCATTTTACGTGGCGGCAAGGCCCCCAATTACAGCAAAGAAGACGTGCAAAACGTCATGGCCAAACTCGACAAAGCCAAGCTGCGCAACAAATTAATGATTGATTTCTCCCACGCCAATAGCTTGAAGCAATATCAAAAGCAGCTAGACGTGGCAGAGGATGTTGGCGCGCAAATAGCCGAAGGCAATAACGCCATATTTGGGGTGATGATCGAAAGCCATCTGGTAGAAGGCCGCCAAGACCTCGAAGAAGGCAGCGAGCTGACATATGGCCAGTCCATTACCGATGCCTGTATCGGCTGGGAGGCCACCGATAAAGTGCTGAGAGAACTGGCCGCCTGCGTTAGAAAACGCCGCACCTCATAAAACGACCATTGCTAAAAAAGCCGCCTTAGGGCGGCTTTTTTAATGGCCAACAAAGTCTCGCATCACTTTGGCAATGGCCAGGCCGTCGTGGCCTTGGGCGTAACTTGTCAGCGCCTTTTGCGCCAAGGGGTCACCAATATCTAACTGCCGTTTATGAATAAGCTCGGCGCCAAAGTCAGTGCTAAATTCCGGGTGCCCCTGAAATGCCAACACCTTATCGGCAATATAAAAAGCGGCGTTGGGGCAAAAGTCGTTAGCTGCCAGCAAGGTCGCCCCTGGCGGCAGTTGCGTAACTTGGTCACGGTGGCTGCAAATAAGTTTAAAAGTAGCGGCCTCATCATTAAGCCAGGTCGGCTTTGTTTGCCACTGGTAAGCCATTACCCCAACGCCCCAGCCCGCCGCGGCCCTTTCAGTGCGGCCACCTAAGGCATGGGCCAGCAATTGATGGCCAAAACAAATGCCCAATAACTTTTGGCCAGCATCATGGCGCTGGCGTAAATAAGCGCCCAAGGTCAGCACCCAAGGCTCGTTTGAAAAGGCATCGGCCTTAGAGCCGGTGACCAGCATGGCGTCAAAATCATCAGGATTGGGCGGATAGACACCGTCGATGACGCTGAAGATCTCGCTTTGTATTTCGATATCCGCCGCAGCAAACATCTGCTGGAACATAACCCCAAAGCTTTGGTATTGCTCAATAAATTCAGGGTGTAATACATCGGTTTGCAACAAGGCGATTTTCACGCAGTTTCTCCAACATCCAACGGCTTGCCAACATTGCCTCTTTTTTAAAAGGCCAGCAAGGGTTGAGAAGGCGGTGGCTAGCCGACAATTGGGCTAAAAATGACAGTTGTGAAAAAAACCTATGCAAAGACTGGGCAAAATCACATCGGCGGTATAGGCTCGGATGTCTAGGCCTCTACAAGGCCAGCGTCGCTCGGACGGTTCCGGGCGCTTACGTAGCAGAGAAACTCAATGAGCCAAGATAACAACGGCCAGCCGCCGCGCCGCTTTAACCGTATCGATCGCCTGCCCCCTTACGTTTTTAATATCACTGCCGAACTGAAAATGGCCGCCCGCCGCCGCGGTGAAGATATTATCGACTTCAGCATGGGTAACCCCGACGGCCCTACCCCACCGCATATCGTCGAAAAGCTGTGCACCGTTGCCCAGCGTGACGACACCCATGGTTATTCCACCTCGCGGGGCATTCCTCGGCTGCGCCGGGCCATTTCCCGCTGGTATCAAGACCGCTACCAAGTGGATATCGACCCGGAAGACGAGGCCATTGTCACCATCGGCTCTAAAGAAGGCTTGGCGCATTTAATGCTGGCCACTTTGGATAGTGGTGATACCGTGCTGGTGCCCAACCCCAGCTACCCCATTCACATATACGGCGCCGTCATCGCCGGAGCCCAGGTGCGTTCGGTACCTTTAGTGCCCGGCGTGGACTTTTTTCTGGAGCTGGAACGGGCCATTCGCGAAACCATTCCCAAGCCCAAAATGATGATCTTGGGTTTTCCGTCTAACCCCACCGCTCAGTGTGTTGAGCTGGAATTTTTTGAGCGGGTTGTCGCCCTTGCCAAGCAATACGGCATTTTGGTGGTGCACGACCTGGCCTACGCCGACATCGTCTATGACGGTTGGAAGGCGCCTTCTATCATGCAGGTACCTGGCGCTAAAGATGTGGCGGTGGAGTTTTTCACCCTGTCGAAAAGTTACAACATGGCCGGTTGGCGTATTGGCTTTATGGTTGGCAACAAAGAGCTGGTGCATGCGCTTTCACGCATTAAGAGCTACCACGATTACGGTACCTTCACGCCACTGCAAGTGGCCGCCATTGCCGCTTTGGAAGGCGACCAGCAATGTGTGCGTGACATTGCCGAGCAGTATCGGTTGCGCCGCAATACCTTGGTTAAAGGGCTGCACGAAGCGGGCTGGATGGTGGAAATGCCAAAAGCGTCCATGTACGTTTGGGCAAAAATTCCCGAGGCCTACCAGCAGATGGGCTCATTGGAGTTTTCTAAAAAGCTCCTTAGCGATGCCAAGGTCTGCGTGTCCCCCGGCATTGGTTTCGGCGACTACGGCGACGACTACGTGCGTTTTGCGCTGATTGAAAACCAAGACCGCACCCGCCAGGCGATACGCGGCATTAAAGCCATGTTCCGCCACGACGGGCTCATTAAACCCGATAAAGACTAACAGCCCGACAGCAGAAAACGCCTCCAAAAGAGGCGTTTTTTTATGGCACAAAAAAGGCGCCTTTCGGCGCCAAGCTGTGGAACTTAGAAAAAGCCCAGGGGTTTTTGGTCGTAACTCATCAAGATGCATTTGGTTTGCTGGTAGTGGTCCAGCATCATCTTGTGGGTTTCACGGCCGATCCCTGAGCGCTTGTAGCCCCCGAAAGCAGCATGGGCGGGGTAAAGGTGGTAACAGTTGGTCCAAACCCGGCCGGCCTGAATGCCACGCCCCATGCGATAGGCCCGGTTGGCATCCATGGTCCAAACCCCGGCCCCCAAACCAAAGCTAGTATCGTTGGCAATACGCAGCGCTTCGGCTTCGTCTTTAAAGGTGGTAATGGCCAGGGTTGGCCCAAAGATCTCTTCTTGGAACACCCGCATGCTGTTGTTGCCTTTGAGCATGGTCGGCTCAACATAAAAGCCGGATTCCAAACCGCCCCCAACCTGAGCACGGCCACCACCAAGCAAGACTTCAACCCCTTCGGCGCGGCCGATGTCCATGTAAGACAAAATTTTATCCAACTGTTGCTGCGATGCCTGGGCACCAACCTGGGTGTCGGTATCCAGCGGATTGCCTTGCCGAATTTGCTTGGCGCGCTCAAGCGCCTTTTCCATAAACTGGTCGTAAATAGACTCGTGAATAAGCGCCCGTGACGGGCAAGTACAGACCTCCCCTTGGTTAAAGAAGGTCATCAGTAACCCTTCAATGCACTTGTTGGCAAAGGCCTCGCCCTGGCTCAGCACGTCTTCAAAATAGATATTGGGCGACTTGCCCCCAAGCTCTAGCGTTGCCGGTATCAATAACTTGGCGGCATTGGCCATGATTTTTGAACCCACCGGGGTAGAGCCGGTAAAAGCAATTTTGGCAATGCCGGTATGGGTTGCCAATGCTTCGCCTGCTTCGGCGCCAAGGCCGTGCACCACATTGATAACCCCTTCCGGGATAAGGTCACCAATAATGTCCATCAGCACGCAAATAGATGCCGGGGTTTGCTCGGCCGGTTTTAACACTACACAGTTACCGGCCGCTAAAGCCGGAGCCAGCTTCCAACCGGCCATCAAAAGCGGGAAGTTCCAGGGAATGATTTGCCCGACCACACCAAAGGGTTCATGGAAGTGGTAGGCAACGGTGTTTTCGTCAATTTCGCTGATAGTACCTTCCTGGGCACGAATACAACCGGCGTAGTAACGGAAATGGTCCGCCAGCAAGGGAATGTCGGCGTTTAAGGTTTCGCGAACGGCTTTGCCGTTATCCCAGGTTTCAGCAACGGCCAAGACCTCAAGGTTTTCTTCGATGCGGTCGGCAATACGCAGCAGCAGCCGGGAACGCTCGGCCGGTGCGGTGGCCGCCCAAGCAGGTGCGGCCTTTTTCGCTGCAGCCACTGCCTTGTCGATATCGGCAGCGGATGAGCGCGGTACCTGGCAAAACACCTTGCCCGTAACCGGTGTGACATTGTCCAGATACTGCCCTTCTACCGGCGGCTGCCACTGTCCGCCAATAAAGTTCTCATAACGAGGCTTAAAGTTAACCACAGCGTTAGGTTGACCGGGTTGTGCGTAAATCATGCTGCATTCCTCTTCTGTCGTTGTATGCACTACTATCGAAAGGCAGCGACCCGAACTCTTGCCTCCTAGTTGCAACTCTTTGCCTGAGGCAGTCATCGGGCCAGTTTAAACTTTACCTTTCCGTTAAAGTCATAGAACAAAAGTGGGGAATAGGTATATGCAGATGCTCGCCGGTCTTAACAGTAAGGCCAGACGGCGTGAAGCCGTAGAAAACCGCGTATGTTTTCATGGCCCGCAAGTCCAGCTGTCTATTTACGATACGTATGAACCCGCCAGGCAAGTGGCATTACAATCTGAAAACCTGCTCTATTGCGCGATGCTGGCAGGCAGCAAACAGATGCATGGCGTTTATGCCAAGCCGCAATTGTTCTTACCGCACGAATCTTTTGTGCTGGCACCTGGCCAGCCGGTGTGGATTGATTTTCCCGACGCCAGGCCAGCCGCCCCCACCACCTGCCTGGCGATTGATATCAGTAGCGATCGTATTAGTGCCGTTGCCCGGCAGCTTAATGAGCAGCGCGACCCTAGCTTGGGCCCCTGCCGCTATCAGGCTAAAGCGGTGCACTGCCACCATAATGCGCAAACCCAGCAGCTGTTAGAACGGCTGATCAGTACCTTTGTGGAACCGGTAGCCGAGCAAAAGCTGCTGCTCGATATGCAGTTAACCGAGCTGGTAATGCGCTTGTTGCGCCAACAAAGCCGAGAGCTGTTGTTAAGCGCCTTAGACCAGGGCCAAATCCACCATGGTTTATTGGCGGCAATGCAATACCTCAAGGCCAACCCCAGCCAGGCCCTTGATATGGAAAAACTCAGTGCCCAGGCCTGCATTTCCAAGGCGCAGCTGTACCGCTTGTTCAAGCAAGAGCTGGCCATGACCCCAGGTGAATACCAACAACAACTGCGACTTGAGCAAGCGCGGCGCTGGTTAGCCGAAGGCCAGATGAGTGTGACGGAAATTGCCTATGAATTGGGCTATCAAAGCCTGTCGCATTTTAATCGCCGCTTTAAAGCCGCCAACGGTGTGCCGCCGGGGCGTTATCGCCGGCAGCTCAATTAAAAAAGCCCGCCGATGGCGGGCTTTTCGCAAACAAAGCGTTACAGCGCAGAGCGGAAGATATCCACCACTTGCTGATGTTTTGCCAACCTTGGATTGGTCAACATACAGGCATCTTTCTGGGCGTTCTCGGCCATGATATTCAAGTCCTCTTCCTTCACACCCAGCTCGGTGAGGTTAGGCGGAATATTGATGGCAGAAGATAGCTCGTGGATCGCCTCAATTCCCGCTTGCGCCGCTTCGGTAACGCTCATCCCCAAGGTTTCAATCCCTAAGAAATGGGCAATATCCTGGTAGCGTTCGGGGCAAGCGATAAGGTTAAATTCACAAACGTGGGGCAGCAGCACCGCATTACAAACCCCGTGCGGCAGGTTATAGAAACCACCCAACTGGTGCGCCATGGCGTGCACATACCCCAAAGACGCATTGTTAAAAGCCATACCCGCCAGATACTGGGCATAACACATGGCATCACGCGCTTCTAAGTCAGTGCCGTTGGCAACAGCCGGGCGCAGCCACTTGGCAATCAAGCGAATGGCTTTTTCGGCGCAGGCGTCGGTAATGGGGTTGGCCGCCGTTGAAACGTAGGCTTCAATGGCGTGGGTTAATGCGTCCATGCCAGTCGCCGCGGTCAGCGCCGGCGGTTGACCCACCATCAGTTTCGGGTCGTCAATCGCCACCAACGGCGTGCAGCGCCAGTCAACAATGGCCATTTTTACGTGGGTTTCAGTGTTGGTGATGATGCAAAAACGGGTCATCTCCGAGGCGGTGCCGGCGGTGGTATTAACAGCGATAAGCGGTGTCATCGGCACCTTGCTTTTATCCACCCCTTCATAGTCGCGGATATTGCCACCACCGGCGGTAACCAGGCCAATACCTTTGGCACAGTCATGGGCACTGCCACCACCGAGTGAGACGATAAAATCACAGTCGTTGTCCTGAAACACCTTGATGCCTTCATGCACATTGACATCGGTCGGGTTTGGCTCAGCGCCAGGGAAAATAACCGCATCAACATCGGCTGCTTTTAAAAAGCCGGCGATTTGTTCGGATACCCCTAATTTGTGAAGGCCCGCATCAGTGACAATCAGCGCCCGACGGGCACCCAGTTCTTTGGCTTTAGGCCCAACCTCAGCGGCAGAACCCAGCCCAATCAGGGTGACGCAGGGAATAAAAAATCCATAGGTTTGATCTGCGAGTGCTTTGATAGCCATGACATGCTCCTTTCATGAACGGCTAGAGAAGTGGGATCCAGTCTGCGCTTTAGCTGCATGATGCATCTGGATCTCGATCAATTTCCGGGCTTGAGCCCACTTCACCCTATAACGCTATCGCTTTGCATAAATGCCCCTGCATCTCATCGGGCCAGTAAAAAGCCCTTCTTTTGATAGCGCAGTATCAACACTGCCGTTCAGCAACAAGCTGGTATTATTGATAACGACATTAACCTTGGAACACGGCATGAAAACACGTCTTATCGCGGTGAGCTTTTTATGGTTAGCACTGGCAGGTTGTGCCCAGTTAGTTGGGCTAACGGGCTACAGCGTTAGCGAGGCAGATGTGCAAGCCCGGCTCAACAAACAGCTCAAGCACTGGAGCCAGGATATGAGCCAAGAGATAGGGGTGAACACCGACATCACTCAGCTCAAGGTAACGCTGAGTGATGAGCAAGCGCGCTTTGATATCCGTGGCGAGGCAGCGTTAAGCCAGCTATTGAAAAATATTCCGCTGTCCGTCGCTATTTCGGTGCAAGGAAAGCCCGCCCTTGAAGGCCATGCCATTTATTTGCGTAACCTCAAAGTACTGAGCGCGAAAGCCGATGTGATGGGGTATAGCGGCCGGTTGGGCCCAGACAGTGCCATGTTTAGCTCTTGGCTAACGCGGTATTTAGATAATCACCCGATTTACCGCATCCCTGACGATAGTCCTTTTGCGAAAATGCCACTGACCATGACCGTCAGCAAAGGCAAAATCACCTTTCACAAGGCTAATTAACGCCTCCGGTTTTGCCGAGGGTCGCTGACGGTTGCTCGGCGCCCTCGGCATCCTCCAATAACTCGGTTAAGGGTCTTGGCCGGCTAAAAAAGTAGCCTTGGGCAAAATCGAGCCCGAGTTTGTGCATCAGGTGAGCGGTAACGTCGTTTTCTACCCACTCGGCAATACTGCGCGCCTGCATGCGATGGGCAATATTACTGACCGAAGAAATAATGGTTCTGTCTAGCGGGTTCTGCGCGGCATTTTGCACAAAACAGCCGTCAATCTTGATGAAATCCACCTGGAAATGGCGCAAATAGGCAAAGGAGCTTAACCCAGAGCCAAAATCATCAATGGCGACACGGGCGCCGATAGAGCGCAACTGCTGCACCAGCCGCACCGCATTGGACATTTGGTTTATGAGCGCCGTTTCGGTGATTTCAAAACACACCCGGCTGGCGGGCAAGGCGCTGTTGGAGATTTTATCTAATAGCTGCTGGGCAAAAGCCTCGCTGCTTAGGGAATTGGCTGAAAGATTGATAAAAAAGCAGTCAATGGGTGAGCGAGCCAGGGCCATAGCTTGTTGCGACAGCACTTGGTCAACCACCCATAAATCTAACTGCTCCATTAAGTCATAGCGTTCTGCGGCCGGTATAAAGGCAGCCGGGCCAATGATGCCGCCATCATCCGAACGCAAGCGCAGCAACAGCTCAGCCATGCGTTCTTCCCCGTCAAAGGCCTCGATAGTTTGGCTGTAAAGCATAAAACGCTGCTGGGAAATGGCCGCCTTTAACCGCGAGGCCATCATCAATTCCTGATGGCTTAATTGCGCGGCGGTATCGTCACCACTGTATATGCAAACCTTGGCACGGCCAGCGGCTTTAGCGGCATAACAGGCCACATCGGCATGGGACATCACTTCCGCCAGCGACTGGGTGGCTGGGGTAATACTGGCAATACCGACACAAGCGGTAACGTCGTAATCCTGGTCTTCCCAGTGGAAGTTCAGCTTTTGGGCAGTGTCGAGCATTTGCTGGGCAAACTGCCGGGCATTATCAGCACTGCACTGCTCTAACAACAGACCAAATTCATCCCCGCCCAGGCGGGCCAGCACGTCTTCGTCATGGCGAATCAGCTTACGCCAAAGCTGCCCCAGCTCCACCAGCAGCGCATCACCGGCGCTATGCCCTGCGGTGTCGTTTAGCACTTTGAAGCTATCAAGGTCGAAAAAGCACAGCTGAGCGGTTTTACCGGTGCGTTTAACCCGGTCAATACAGCGTTCAACACATTGTTCGAACTGCGCTCTGTTCACTAAATCGGTTAGCGCATCATGAGCTGAGGCGTGGCTAAGTTCTCGCTGCAGTGCCTTGGTGCGGGTCAAGTCTTGGAATACCATCACGGTGCCAGAAACGACGCCTCTTGCATCACGTACCGGCGCGACAGAGGTGATCACATCAAAGCGTTTACCGTGGCGGTTTACCATCACCAAATCTTGCACCGGTAGCTGCACATTCTTTTCCTGCAAGCAGCTCAGTACCGGATTATCCAAGGGGCTATTACTTTGCTCACTGTAGAAAGCAAACAGCGATTCCACGCTTTGTTGGCGCGCTTGCTCCAATGGCCAAGCCAACAGGTCTTCCGCAACATGATTAAGAAAGGTGACGTTGCCCTGGCCATCGGTACACAACACCGCATCGCCAATGGCCCCCAAGGTGACATGTAAACGTTCCTTTTCTTCAGCCAAGGACTGCTCAGCCAATTTAAAGTCGGTAATATCCCAGTTACACCCCACCACCCTTATCACTTTACCCGCATCATCCTTGACGCTTTGGGCCATAACACGGATATACCGCAGGCCCCGCTCAAGCAAAATACGAAATTGCAGATCTAAGGGAACGCCCAGCTTGACGGTTTGTTCGAAGCCGCGCATAACAGCGGCTAAATCCTCGGGATGAACCTGCTCTTGCCACCTATCCATCAGCATTTTTTCGTGTGGTTCGGCTAAGTCAAACAGCACATACATTTGCTCATCCCACAGCAAGGTATCGGTTGCTGGCAGATATTCCCAAATGCCGATTTGGCCAGCGCGCGTTGCCATTTCCAAACGCTGTGCAACCAAAGCCTGTTGCTGCTCTAAACGCCGCACCATCGTTACATCACGGGTTTGAAAAACATAATGACGAAGCTGCTCACCACGCCCCAATACCACGGCAATATGGGTCTCTAATAAAACATCACGGCCGTCTTTGGCATGAAACGCCATATCCAAACATTGATGGGTGTATGGTTCTTCTTTTAACGCCACCAAAGCGTGGCGCAGCAAGTTGCGACTTTCAGGGCTTAAAATGGCATTAACGCTCTGACCTTCTAGGTCTTGCAACTGGTAACCCAGGGACCTTGCCAGCACTTTATTGACGCTGCGCCAGCTAAGATCTGGGTCAACCATCGCAATACCTTCAGCGGCGTTATCAAAGGTGGTGCGCAGCAGCATTTGCCGCTCGAGGTTTTCAGCCTCCAGCCGCTTACGCTCGGTAATATCGTCTTTAAAAACGATAATTCCCCCCTGCTTATCGGCACTTTCATACCAGGGAATAACTTCCCAATGCAGCCACTGCACTTGCCCTGCGACGAGAAAGCTATCTTCTTCACAGCGCAGGCTTTCACCACGCAAACAGCGCGCATAAACACTACGCCATTCATCACTGTCTAACTGGTAGATATCGTAATGACTATGGCCAATGTAATGCAGGCTATCGAGACCATGGCGCTCTAACCAGGTGTCACTGGCGGCAACATAGCGCATGCCTTGGTCAAAAATGGCAACCTGACAGGGCACCTTTGATAGAAAAAGCGCAAATCGGTCTTTGCTTTGGCTTAGCTCAGCCTCCCGGTCTTTAAGGCGTTTGAGCATATGACTGAAGTCATCGGTCAGGCGGCTTAGCTCTTTTGACTTTGCGGTAGGCAGAGTCACACCGTACTGGCCCCTCGCGACTTGGTAGGTAGCTTTACCCAATAGGCGCAGAGGGTAGAGTAAACGGCGAATACCAAAGGTGAGCAGCAAAAACATTGCCACCACCACCACCACTAGTTGCAACAAGAAGATGTTCCGAAACTGCAACGCATCGGCCAGCAAGAAGTGTTGAGGCAGTGCTCTTATTACCAACCAATAACGGTTGGTGCTGGCATCTTGGGTATAAGCGATAGGCTCTGCAAAGTAGTAGTTGCCATCAACGCTATCAGTTTGCCGCAACAGCTCGAGGTTGTTATTGGCATCCAGCTTGACGATATCGTTGACCAAACTAGGAAATTTATCCTGAATACGCAGGTCTCGCCCCAGTTCAAAGGCAAAACTTTCATCCGGTTTTGGGGAAAACAAAATTTGCCCCTTTTCATTCACCAGATAGGTATAAGACTCGCTCTCTGCGTCCAATAGGTAGTTATTCAGGTCGTAGCGAAAATCAACATTAAGAATCACAAACCCCAGGCGCTTGCCATTATCGGCCACTACCGGCGACACCAGCCTGACGGTAGGCAAATGCGGAATTTGAATACGCCCAAACTCTTGATTGAGGTTAAGGGGTGACACATAGACTTGCCCTTGGCTAAGGCCTTGACTGTTGATGACATAATCACGGCCACTTTTGTCTTGCAGCTGGCTTTGAGGCAATTGCTGAAGCTGGCCATTTTCCTGGCGTTCCAGCTTAAGCAGTTCATGGCCTTGGGCATCGAGTACACGGGCTTGAAAATAGTCGGGAGTAAACTCCATTAGCCGGGAAAAAGTTTTGCTAATAGAAATGGGCGGCGTTGGCGGCAAAGGTGTGCTGGCAAGCCAAGACTTTATCTCGCCCAAGCCAGCCAACAGTGCAACGTCGTCACGATAACTGTCCATAGACTGGGCCAGGTTAAGGCTCTTGGCTTGCAGCAGTTGCTGCTGTTCCTTAACTACGCCAGCTGTCATTTGCGAAAACGTGAGCCACTGCACCAGCAGGCCCGTTATCAGGACTACCGCCACTGACAACAGAGCTACACGATTACTTAGAGAAAGTCTTTGCATCCTGCCACCCATGTATCCCTGGGGATCTGAGTATTGGCAGTAATAGGCAAGAAAACAAACAGTAACGACGAAAAAGCCCCCGCTTGGGGGCTTTTTTATCGATGGTAGGGTTTCGACAATCGGCCAACGGCTTCGATAAAGGCGCCGGCATGGTCAGGGTTCACATCAGGGTGAATACCATGGCCAAGATTAAAGACATGGCCGCTGCCTTGGCCATAGCTCGCTAAAATACGTGCCACTTCGCCTTCAATCACCGCCGGCGGGGCATATAGCATGGACGGGTCCATGTTGCCCTGCACCGCCACTTTATCGCCGATACGGCGGCGGGCATCACCAATATCAACACTCCAGTCTAAACCGACAGCGTCACAACCGGTGGCTGCAATATCTTCAAGCCACAAACCGCCGCCCTTGGTAAACAACACCACGGGCACTTTGCGGCCTTCATGTTCACGGATAAGCCCATCAACAATCCGCGCCATATACTGCAGGGAAAACGCTTGATACGCCGGGCCCGACAACACGCCGCCCCAGGTATCGAAGATCTGCACCGCTTGTGCACCGGCTTTGATTTGCGCATTCAGATACAAGGTCACTGAATCGGCCAGCTTCGCCAACATGGCATGCGCCAACGCCGGTTCAGAGAAAATCATTTTCTTGATTTTGGTGAAGGTTTTAGTGGAGCTACCTTCCACCATATAGGTGGCCAAGGTCCAAGGACTGCCGGAAAAACCAATCAGCGGCACCTGGCCATCAAGCGCTGTGCGAATAGCGCGCACGGCATCCATTACGTAACCCAGATCTTGTTCTGGATCGGGCACCGGCAACGCCGCCACATCGGCAGCGCTTTGAATGGGCCGCTCAAATTTGGGGCCTTCACCGGTTTCAAAATACAGCCCTAAGCCCATGGCGTCAGGAATGGTGAGGATATCGGAAAACAAAATGGCCGCATCAAGCGCAAAGCGGCGCAGTGGCTGCAACGTCACCTCACATGCCAGCTCGGTGTTTTTGCAAAGATCCATAAAGCTGCCAGCTTCGGCCCGGGTCGCCTTGTATTCGGGGAGATACCGGCCAGCCTGACGCATCATCCACACCGGGGTTTGATCTACCGGTTGGCGCAGTAGGGCTTTGAGGTAACGATCGTTTTTAAGCTGGTGCATATGCCGCCTCTTGATTTCGAACGGGCGCATTGTAACAGCAGTTACCCCGGAACCCTTGCCACAAATCAATACAAATCGCGATGATAACGACCAGCAGCCAGTAGCGCTGCGACAAATGGCTGCCCAAGCACCGTTTCCAGGCACTGCTGAACACCCGCACCAATGCCATCCAGGCTGCCACAAACGTAGATATGCGCCCCGGCCTCTAAGTATTGGTGAAGCAGCGCCGCCTGCCCGGCCAGTACATCTTGCACATAGCGCCCTTCGTCTCTCGACCAGGCAAAATCCAAGCGGTTAAGGGTGCCATCGGTCAAGAAGGTGGTGAGTTCGTGACGGTAGTAATGGTCATGAGCTTGGCTACGCTCACCAAAAATAAGCCAGCGCGGCGCTTTGCTACCTTGCAGTTTCGCCTGATCTAAAAAGCCAAGGAAAGGCGCTAAACCGGTACCAGCGCCAAGCATAATGAGCGGTGTGGTGCTGTCGGCTAACTGAAAACCGGGGTGAGAGCGCAAACGCACTTTCAATGTTTGGCCCGCAACGGCATCACTTAATAGCCCCGACGCCAGCCCTGCCTGACCGTCAGCACTGATAACACGCCGCACCATTAGCCGCACCGGCCCCTGGCTGCTGGCAATGGAGTAACATCTCGGTGCCAAGGGTTGTAGTGAATCCACCAATTGCTGCGGGCTCAGGCCTTTAATAGGGGCGAAGGTTAAGTAGCGGGTAATGGCCTCACCCAGGGCCAAGGCTTGGCCCGCGAACTGTATTTTGGCATCCGGGTCTAGCCCCAAGGCTCTGAGCCTTGCCGCAATGGTTGACAAGCTTTGTTCGGGTAACACTTCAAGCAGATCGCCAGCGCAATAATCCCCGGCCAAAGCGATATGCACGTCATGCACTTCCCTTAACGAGCCGCGGTTCAAACAGCGATTGGCCATTACCTGCCCGGTCTGCCAATCGTGCTGGCTATCGGCGTTAACGGATAACACGCCGGCAAGACGCTGGCGCCAATCATCAATCGCATGTTCAGCGCCTCGGTCTACCTCGGTAACCGGCATCATTAACGTTGCTCCAAGCCCGGTAAAGCGCTCTCCCAACCAATGCCCGAAAGCACAAAAGTGTTGGTATTGGCTATCGCCAAAGGCTAAGACGGCAACCTCTAACCCGGCCAAAGAATGCTCACTGGCGGCAAATTGCGTACGAAAGGCTTGGGCGCTGTCAGGCGCTTCACCCTCGCCATAGGTAGCAGCAAGCACCAAAACTTGCTGATAGTGGGCAAGCTGTGACGGTTGCAACGAGGTCATGGCGGTAAAGTGACTGTGAATGCCTTCACTATCCAGCCAGCCCTTAATACGCTGGCCACAGGCCGCGGCAGTGCCACTTTGGCTAGCGTAAGTGATTAGGAGCTGCGCCTTACCGGCGACCTTATCTTTAGGCCTTGCCCTTCTAACCAAGAACAGCCACACACCGGTTACAGCAAATGAGGCAAAAGCCAAGGCACACAACGACCAAATAAGGTACCCAAACCAGCCGAAGTACAGGCCGGTGTGTAAGGCGTAAAGGTCGGCCAGCAGTTTGTCACCGCCTTTTAAATTGCGGTAAGCGCTTGCAGCCAGTAACTGGCCACTACCGGCGTCAAAACTGGCAGTAGAGTAGGCATGGCTGTGCGGTGCATTAGGGCCTAAATAACGTACGCTAACCACTTCCCCCGACTGCTGTGGTAGTTGCCAACGCACATAATCGCCTTTGGGATGCAGCCGCAAGTATTGCTGCCAAATGGCGGTTAAGTTAAGCCCGGGTGTTGTGCTATGTAGCTTGGCAGGCAAGGCAGCGGACGGTGATGCCAGCAGCCCCTCTAATGCTTGCCGATACCAATGAAAACCAAAGCGTGGGCCGGTTAGGGTCATGATTAATAGCGGGATAAAACACCAGGTGCCCACCAGCGCATGAAATTGCCAAAGACGGTGGCGCCCAGCACTGCCCTTTTTCCAAAACAGCCAGTCTTTAACTGACAATAAGCGGTCGGGGGCCCGGCGCACTATACCCGCCAAAAGCAGCACTATGCCCAAAAGCGCAGCGGTGCTGGTGATAACACTGCCAATGGAATGGGGTAGTAATAACCAGCGATGTATCGACCGGACAGTCGCAAAAAAACGCACAATACCCGGCCGTGCGCCCAGCAGTTTGCCTGAGGCCGGTGCAAAAGTACGCCAGTAGGGTTGCTGCGTTTTCGCATCAAGATAAAAGGCTTGGCCAGCCAAGCCTTGGCTTTGCGGCGCATAAATGCGATAGAGCTTCTTGCCCGGCAGCGCCAATGCACTGGCCAAAGCCGGCATCGGCAAAGGCCGCTGGCTTGAATCGATATTAGGCTCAGGCCACGCCCGAGTGACAGGCTCTTCAAGTGCCAAAATGGCACCGGTCAAACCCACCACTAAAAATACCGCGCAGCAGGCTAACCCAAGCCATTGGTGCAACCTAAAACTGATCCGCTGAGACCACAGCTTTGACGACATTGCTTTTGATAATCATTACTATTTAATGTCGCGTATGGTACAGAGCCAACCTCAAAGGGAAAAGCGATTTTTCCCTTATTGTTGTTGCCGGATCTCCGTAATGGCCAGATCGATCAGCTGGCGGGCGATGGTGCCATGAGGAGGCAACAGCGGCAGTGCATCGACATCAAAAAATTGCGCATCAGATAGCTCGTTGAAATCAATGTCAATCTCGCCACTGTGGTAATCAGCAATAAAGCCCACCATCATCGAATGGGGAAACGGCCAATTCTGGGAACTGATGTAACGAATGTTGTGTACCTTAAGCCCAACTTCTTCCATCACTTCGCGGCGTACCGTATCTTCCATCGACTCTCCCGGCTCGGTGAACCCCGCCAAGGTCGAGTAAACCTCGGCCCGATGCCGGGGCGAGTGGCCCAGCAACAGTTGCTTACCTTTTTTTACCGCCACAATCATTGACGGAGAGATCCTCGGATAACAGCGGTGCTGGCAATGGTCGCAATGGGTGGCGAGTTCATCCTGCACAACACGCATTCTGGCACCACATTGGCCACAAAAACGGTGAGTACGGAAAAATGTGGCCAACTGTACGCCACGGCCGGCCAGCTGAAATAGCGCGTCGTCACCGCTTTCCATCAAGGTGCGCAAGCTAAAAAAGTCGCCCATTTCCGGATCGCTGTTGCGATCCGGCCACTCGATCATCCACACCGGTCTGCCTTGCCAGTGTCCGACTTTGACGGCATTGGCATCCGACTCAAATCTGGGGAGAACATCTTTATTTCCTGTGGGTAAGTTCCCGTCTTTCAACCAAATTTGATCCCCTCTTACCAGTATCCATGTACCCTTACCTTGTGAAGAGGAAAAAGAGATATACAGCTCTGACATCTTGGATTCCTTGTGGAAAAGTGTTGATCAACGCCGATCTTTTCATTAGAGATAAGGTATGGCAGCCGTATCCGCCATGGCCAAAAAGAGGGAGACCGTTATGCTCACCCAGTTAGAAAAAGCCAAAGAGAAGTGGGGCGGAACCAGTGATGCCATTGACCGCTGGCTAACAACCCGGCAATTGCTTCTGGTTAACTACTGTAAACTGGCGGCCAAAACACCAGGCCGATCCGCCCTTCCGGACAGCGATCAACTGGAAACCTTCTGCACTATTTTGCTCGATTACATCTCAGCAGGCCACTTCGAAGTCTTCGAACAGGTGATGTCAGGATGCGAAAAGAGCTGTCAGGAGGCCCGCAGTCTGGCCAATCGTTATTATCCACCTATCACTGAAACCACTCAGCAAGTGCTGGACTTCAACGACAAATATCAAGATCTGGAAGACGAAGACAAGTTATTGGATCTGCATGCGGATTTGTCTGAGCTTGGCGAAACCCTAGAACAGCGCTTTGCCTTGGAAGACAAACTCATCGCCACCCTTTACCAATATCAAAAGCAGCCAGCATGAAAGGTGGCTGCCTTTGTGGCGCAGTGCGTTATGAAGGTGAACTAGCCGGGGCCGCTCTTATTAGTGTTTGCCATTGCAGCATGTGCAGACGCTGGGGAAGTGGCCCCTTAATGAGCTTTCATTTCGACCAGGGTGTCACTTTGGTAGAAGCCCAAGGGCTAAGGTGGTACGCCGCCAGCAGCGTTGCAGAACGTGGCTTTTGCCAGCATTGTGGCAGTAGCTTGTTTTGGCGCCAGCGAGGTAAAGATGATAACGATTGGGCCGTGTCCATTGGTACCCTTGATGTCACGCCAAAAGCAGCCATTGAGCAGCATATCTTTGTTGATGACCAGCCTGACTATTACTGTTTTGCCGACAAAGCGCCAAGGCTGATTGGTACAGGTTAGCGGCGCCCAACAGCATTATTCAAAAAGGTATTGAAAGCGGTATTGGTGCAGACCGTCTTCAATAGCAATATCCATTTGCCCACTCAGCCCCACCAATTGCTCGGTGCCCGACCCCGGTACCACCGACAAACGCAGCTGCTGCTTGCCTTTATTCATGGTGCCGTAATGCATTAATGCAAAGCTGCCGTGGCGCCCACCAAGAGTACCTTTCACCACTTCCATGGCCACATAACCCGCAAAACCGCTACCAGGATCACCGAAAGAAAGCATCTGGCCCTGGCTGTTACCGGCAAGGTCGCCAACAAAAATTTTATCCAGCAGCATTCTGGCAAGCTGACCGGGTGCTCCCTGTTGCGGGCGCACTTTTACTTCGAAGGTACCAATGGCGGAATGCGTCATCTGTTTTGCTCCTCTGACGAAACAGCAAATCAACAACAATGTGGGTACAGGCGGCGACTTACAGCGCCGTCATGTATTTGGCAAAGATGGCAACAATGCACACTAAAAAAGCGCTAAATGTCATCACCATGCCCAGAATGCGGTATTGCAAAGGTTCTCGCAATTGGCCGACGCCATAGGCGTGAAAAATACGCCCGGCAAGAAGTAAAAGCCCAGGCAAATGCAGCAATGTTGCAGGCCCCCACAACATTTCGGTAAAACCCATCAACAACAAGCCAAGAGGCACGTACTCGGCAAAATTGCCGTGCACTCTTATCGCTTTTTGCAGCAAGGAATTGCCGCCATCGCCCAGTGCCACTTGGCCGCGGCGGCGAGCCTTAATGGTACGGACGCTAAGTACGAGATAAAGAATGGCTAATAGTGCGGCATACAGCGGCGTAACGGGCATAACAATTCCTTTTGCAAAACCACTTATATGGCTTTCCAGCATACCAAAGCCAACGCTTGGTTGCCGCTAAAAAAAGGCCGCTCACGCGGCCTTTTCATTAGAAGTGCCAACTAATAGAGGCACTGTAACTACGGGGCGTGCCGTAAAAACCCTGGCCTGAGCTCGAACCCCACATCAAGCTGTTCCAATAGGTTTTATCGGTAATGTTATCGAGGTTAATTTTGCCGCTGATACTGGGGGTAAACTGGTATTGGGCAAACAGGCCATAAAGCCCATAGCCACCTTGTTTGACCGTTACAGTCGAGGAAATGTCAGTATAAGTGGCTGACTGCCAGCGGGCTTTAGCACCGACTTTAAAGCCGTCAAAAAAGTCAGGGCTGTAGCTGACTAGCGCCTTTAAGGTTTGCCGTGGCACGTATTTACGCGCATCACTGCCGTCTTCATCTTCAACGTTCTGGTGGTTATAACCAACCAGTACGGTGACTTGGTCGCTAATGTTGCCGCTGAGCTGCGCTTCAAAACCTTTGGACTGGTAGTCCATTCCCTCGTAGTAATAAGCCCCTTTAGTGGTGTTATAGCCAACGCTTTCTGCCAGGTTGTTGTATTCGTTTTTGAAGATGGCAACGCTGGCATTGAGGCCGTTGAAAGCGGCTTTGACGCCACCCTCATAGGTTTTACCTGTCGTTGGTGATAAACGGCTTCCGTCTTCCTTTTCCTGGTATTGGGCAGTAAAGGTTTCGGCGTAACTGGTATAGAGCGAGAACGTCTCGTTGAGGTCATATACCAAACCACCGTAAGGCACCAGTTTGCCGTCTTTCTTGCTGCTGCGGTCAACATTGTAGCTAACGCCGCTGCTGTCGTAGCTGATTAAACGCCCGCCGGCGATGGCAAAAAAGTGCTCGGTTAAATGCAGCCGAGTGGCGGCATAAACCGACTTCTGGGTGTCTTTTAAGCTTGAGCCAGTGGGATCGTCGCTAAAGGTGGGTTTTGGGGTATCCCCGGTCCACTGCGTTAAATCGCCAATGGCGGGAAAGCCATAACCAGTGCTGTAGTCGTACAAAGACAAATCACTTAAGTTATGGTGCGCCCAATCGGCGCCAAAGGTCAGCTCATGGCTACGGCCAAAGAGTGCGTAGCTGCCGGTAATAGACGCGTCAACTTGCTGTGCCTTAGAGCTTAAGGTGTAACGGCTGCCATAACCGGTAAGGCCGCTATTGGTGTCGGCATCAATACTGCCGTAGGTATAAAACAGGTCGCCATCTTGCTTGTTGCGGCGGTAGTCATACACCAGTTTACCCTGCCAGCCATTAGTGAACTGATGCTTAAGTTCGGCAAAAGCCTGGGTAGTACGGGTATTCCAATACGCCCAGTCGGCAGAAGTATTGGTAGAGCGGTCAAAGTGAGTGCCGGTGCCATTGGAATACGCTAATGGCAAAGCCCCCCACATTGGCGACTCTGGCAGACTTTCTTGGTGGGAGACCCCAACCGTCAGCAGGGTACGGTCACCCAAGTCACCTTCAACCACCCCATAAAGTGAGGAAAGCTTCTTACTGTAGTTATCAAGGTAAGAGTCGGTGTCTTGGTAACTGCCGGTGACGCGGCCGCGCATGCGGTCGGTCAACGATCCCGACACGTCAGCATCCAAGCGGTAGTTGTTCCAACGGCCATAACTGGCAGTAACATAACCTTGGGTGTCAGCTGTTGGGCGTTTTCGTACCAGATTCACAGTGGCCGCCGGGTTACCTACACCCGCCATCAAACCACTGGCCCCACGCACCACCTCCACCCGCTGGTACATGCTCATGTCTATATCGCCACTCACCGCATCGGTGTAGAAAGGCGAACCGATACCGTCTACCTGAAAGTTATTAATTTCAAAGCCGCGGGAGGTGTAATAAGTGCGGTCAGTTTCCACCTTTTCGACGGTAACACCCGGCGTGTATTCCAGTACGTCGTTGATGGTGTCAAGGTTGTAGTCGCGCATCAGCTCGCTATCGATAAAGGTCAACGACTGCGGCGTTTCGCGGGCAGAGAGGTTAAGGCCGGTTGCCGAGCTCTGATTCTGGTGTTTCGCTCCCACCACTTCAATGCGTTCAACCTTGCTGTTGCCATTGTCATCAGCCCAAGTTGGCGCTGCCAGTAACGCAGAAACGGCTAAAGCCACGGGACAGTATCGGAAAGTCATTTGGGTTCCTTTTATGACATGAATCCGTCATTAATGAAAAGCCTAATGATAACCATTATCATAACCAAAGCAAGATCTTCGTTAGCCGTTTGTTGCTGTAACCACGTCGATTTTATCGGCAATATTTAAAGGGCTGAAAAGCGGCAAGGAATAAAAGTGCTGGCGATAAACCCGTAATAGGCCAACCAGGGACTAGCGCCCCAGCTGTTGCAGTTGCCCACCCACCTGGTCAGCAACCCGCTTAAGTTGCTGATGTGCAATCGCGGCCTCGTCGCCCCAGGCATACTTTTTCAAGCAGGCAAAAGAGGATGTTTGGTTAGCAACAGCAACATCAGCCAACGGTATTGAACCCTGGCCAACACTGCTGACATGAATGCGAACATGGATCTCCGGGTTAACAACAACTTGGCCACAGTCAACCCTGTGTTGCTGGTAGTTCACCTTCACCATGAGCTTGGCATCCGCCTCAGATTCGGTCATAGCCAACTGGCCTCTGTCGGCCAAGCGCGCCTTGATATAGCCATAGAGCTCGTCTGAGATCTCATGTTGTCCAATAGCGCCAGAGCCGTTAGCAACACTGGGGGTCATTTCCACCTCTAATGCCGCCAAATAATAACGACTATGCCCCGCCACCAAGGGTGTTGGCGTCGCACTGTATTGCACGTCAGCACCATACAGGAAGTGGAAAAAGGAGAGGATAAGACAGGTATTCAACGTCAAAGACCTTATCAACAGCAACAACGTCCGCGAGGGCACCGTATAGTCTCAATTCGTCACTCTTTATGCAAATATCGCACTAAATGTGCAAATGTTATTTTGGCTCTTTCACTTATGCCTTACCAACCAACAAAAAGCCCGGCCTAAGCCGGGCTTTTTAAAAGCTTGCTGCCTTATTTTTTGGCAGATTTTTTGGCGTCGTCGCCGTTGTCGATTTTCAGCAGTTCCACTTCAAACACCAGGGTGGAGTTCGGGGGAATGGTCTGCATATCGCGGTCGCCGTAGGCCAAGTCAGCCGGGATCACAAAACGGTATTTAGAACCAACGGTCATCAGCTGCACGCCTTCGGTCCAGCCCGGAATAACGCGGTTCAGAGCGAAAGTAATAGGCTCGCCACGGTCATAGGAGCTGTCGAACTGAGTACCGTCAATCAAGGTACCTTTGTAGTTCACGGTAACGCGGTCAGTGGCTTTCGGATGCGGACCTTTGCCTTCTTTCAGCACTTGGTACTGCAGGCCGTCTTTAGTGACTTTTACGCCGTCTTTCTTGGCGTTATCAGCCAGGTATTTTTCACCAGCAGTTTTGTTTTTCTCGGCTTCAGCCTTGCTCTTAGCCGCTTGTTTTTCAGAGGCTTCTTTGTCCAGCGCTTGCAGCTGAGCCTTAATGGCGTCAGCGTCGAGCTGGGTTTTCTCGTGGAAGGCATCTTCAAAACCAGAGATCACCATATCCTTGCTGAGTTTGATACCCAGTTTTTCCTGTTGGTCCATGGTTTGGCGAATATACTGGCCAACGCTGGCACCAATGGCATAAGCCTGTTTATCTTGGTCGGTTTTCAACTCAACTTTTTTGTCGGCTGTCTTCTCGACTTTTTGCTCTTGTTGTTGACAGCCAGTCACTGCCAGCACAAAGGCTGGGATAACCGCCAGCTTAAACCAGGGTTTCATATAATGTTGCTCCTTAAGTGAAAGGGGCCTTCCCCTTCCGTCTCTGATAAAGTTCTTATACTAAACATAAATCCAGGCATTATTAAATCATGCCAAGACTCCTTTTGTTGTGCGTTGTGTTGCTGTTTGGGTGCAGCCCCAGGCCTCAATCTGTTGCCAGCTGGCCATTGGTCGGTGACGGCGCCTACGCTGGTGATATCAGTGAGCAGGGTGATTTAGTCACCGTAAGCGGCGATCCTGAAGGGGTGGTGGTCTGGGATCTCAATACCCAAAAGCCGCGTTATCACTTGCAAATGAATGTTGCGCCCCCCGACGAAAAAGCCCTTACCCGAGACGGCTACAAGCCCGATACCCGCGTTCCCAATACGCCGCTGCCAGTCACACTGGCCCGTTTTTCACCTAACGGCCAATACCTCGTCACAGCCGACCAAATTCGTGTTGCGCTGTGGCGCACTAAAGACGGCGAGAACTTGGGCTTTTGGCAAGCAGGCAGTTTTGACGGCAAGCCACCACAAAGCCAGCCTTATCGCAGCCCGGTGCAAACCATCCGAGATATCGCCGTATCAGACGGTGGTAATTTCATTGCCATTGCCCGTTCAGACGGGGTGATAGTGCACTTTAATCGCATCACCGGGCGGCGCCTGGAATTTCTTGGCCATAGTGAAAAAATCAACTCCATTGCCATGTCGCCCAATGGCCTTTATGTACTCTCTGGCGGCAATGACCACCAAGCGCTGCTTTGGAATTCGCAAAGTGGCCAAGTCATGCGCCGCTTCCCGGCCAAGAACCGGGTGGTGCTGGTAACCATGACCGACGACGGCCGTTATGCCTTTGTTGATGATGCGGCCAACCAGGCCGCCATTTGGGATATCCAAAGCGGCAAAATCAAAACTCGGCTGGCGACCAAGAAAAAGCAGGAGCTTTTTACCAGCGCCCGCTTTACCAATGACGGCAAAGAACTGGCAACCGGTGGCCCTGCGCGGCAACTGCTGCTGTGGGATACCAATACCGGCCAGCGTATTTGGCACCACGAAGTAGGCATTGCCAAAGGCTATGGTCCCAGATCAGCGGTGGTTTACGGTTTAGGCTTTGCCAAAGGCCGCCTATATTCGGTAAGCTCCGCCGGCCTTTTAGAGGCCTGGTCGCTGGAGAAATCGAATGAGTGATGAGCGTTTAAACGATCTAGAAAGCCGTCTAGCCTTTCAGGAACTGGCTTTGCAAGAGCTGTCAGATGAAATGGCGAGCCTTCAAGACACCGTGAAAAAACAGCGCGAGCAGCTCGCCTATTTAGCGAAAAAACTCAAAGGGGCGCAGGGCAACCAAATCGCCGAAGAGCACGAAGAAACGCCGCCACCCCACTATTAAAAATAAAGCGCCTGTGGCGCTTTATTCCGGTTTAAAAAGGCCGATAATATTGTCTTTTTCGCCCTTGGCCGCGCTTTCGGTATCACGGCTGGTTTGGGTTTGCTTATACCCGCAAGCGACACATTCGATGCGCTCGATGTTATTTTCAATAATCAGCTGAATGCTGTCTTGCTCTTCGCACTGCGGGCATTTAGCCCCGGCGATAAAACGGCGCTTTGCCATACTGACTCCCAACCTAGTAGGATTGCCGACATTACGGCAGACGTAGACCGCACATGATACACCTTCAAGACCTGCAATTGATCCGCGGCGGCCAGAAACTCTTTGATGGCGCCAATCTCACTGTTCACGCTGGCCAGCGCATTGGCTTAGTGGGTGCCAATGGCTGTGGCAAATCCACCTTGTTTGCGCTGCTGCGCGGCGAGCTGGAAGTTGATGGCGGCGACGTAAAATTGCCCGCCAACTGGACCATTGCCTCGGTGAAGCAGGAAACCCCGGCTCTTGAGCGCAGCGCCATAGATTATGTGATGGACGGTGACACCCGTTTTCGCCACATTGAAGCGCAGCTGGCAACAGCGCAGGCTAAAAACGACGGCAACGCCATTGCCCGCTTAATGGCCGATTTAGAGCAGGCTGGCGGCTACGATATTCATGCGCGCGCTGGCGCTTTACTGCATGGCTTGGGCTTTAACGGCGGTGACGAGAAGCGGCCGGTGTCGGCGTTTTCCGGCGGTTGGCGGATGCGCCTAAACCTGGCTCAAGCGCTTATTTGCCCTTCCGATCTCTTGCTTTTGGACGAACCAACCAACCACTTGGACTTGGATGCAGTGTTTTGGCTGGCCGACTGGCTAAATAGCTACCAGGGTACCTTGCTGCTGATTTCCCATGACCGCGACTTTCTTGATGACGTGGTCACCCATATCGTCTATGTCGAACACAACAAGCTCAACAGCTACACCGGCAACTACGAGAGCTTTGAACGCCAACGCGCTGCCCGCCTCGCCCAGCAGCAAGCCATGTTCGAGCGCCAACAAAGCCAGCGCGCTCACCTGCAAAGCTTTATCGACCGTTTCAAGGCCAAGGCCACCAAGGCCCGCCAGGCACAAAGCCGCATTAAAGCCCTGGAACGTATGGAAGAGCTGCAAGCGGCCCATGTTGATTCGCCCTTCTCGTTTCGTTTTGAAAACGCCACTACCTTGCCCTCGCCGCTGTTGGCTATCGACAAGGTGAGCCTGGGTTATGGCGAAAATGCCATTTTAAGCAACGTTAGCTTGCGCCTGCAGCCAGGAGAACGCATTGGCCTGTTGGGCCCCAATGGCGCCGGTAAATCGACGCTGATTAAGTTTTTGGCAGGAGATCTGCAGGCGCTCTGTGGCGACTTGGTGGCAGCCCAGGGTTTGAAAGTGGGCTATTTTGCCCAGCATCAGCTGGAATACCTCGATGCCAGCGCTTCGGCGCTATTGCATTTGCAACGTCTCGCCCCGCAAACCCGCGAGCAGGAACTGCGCGACTTTCTCGGCCATTTTGACTTTCGTGGCGACAAAGCCTTAGACCCAATAGCCCCCTTCTCTGGCGGTGAAAAAGCACGTTTGGCACTGGCGCTGATTGTATGGCAGCGCCCTAACCTGTTGCTGCTGGATGAACCAACCAACCACCTTGATTTGGAAATGCGCGAAGCACTGACCTTGGCGCTGCAAGATTTCGATGGTGCCATGGTGATTGTTTCCCACGACCGGCATTTGCTGCGCACCACCACCGACACCTTCTTAAGGGTGTCTCACGGTGAGGTAGCCGCTTTTGATGGCGACCTCGACGATTATCACAAATGGCTGAAAGACCGCGAAAAGGCCGCAAGCGACACCGTTGCAGGCGATAGCAAAGATAACTCGGCGCAGTCGCGCAAAGACCGTAAACGCCTTGAAGCCGAACATCGCACCCAAACTCGGCCCCTTAAACAAAAAATCGACAAGCTCGACCAAACTATGGCGAACTTAAGCGAAAAGCTCGCCGGTATCGAAAGCCGCCTGGGTGAAGCTGACATTTATGAAGCAGCCAATAAAGCCGAACTCACCGAGTTACTGAAAGCGCAAGGTGACGCCAAAGCAGAATTGGAAACAGTGGAAATGGCGTGGATGGAACTGTCTGAGCAATTAGAGGCGCTTAATAGCGCCTTTGAGGAAAACCTGGCATGAGTGAAACCTTCTGGGATTATTGCTTAGCGGTTTACCCAAAGTGGGAAAAGACACTGCTGGGCTGGCAGCAAAGCCATCATCTGGACGTGAACCTTTATTTACTGGCCGCCTGGCTAGACGAAGAAGCCCTGTACCTTGAACAAGCCACTTGGCTAGCATTACTGAGCGAAAGCAGGCGCATGCAAGCGCAGTGGTTAACGCCCTACCGGCAGTTGCGCCAGCAATTAAAAACCGCCCTTAACACTGAGCAATACCAACAATTAAAAGAGATGGAACTGCGCCTGGAACGCGAAGCCCAGCGCCAATATCTGGCCTTGGTCAGCCGTGATACCAGCGCCCAGGATTATCCCAACAACAAGGCCGAAGGGCCTGCCAACCTGCCGCGCTTAAAAGCACTTTATCAGCTGCCTTAAACCGCGTTTTTTCTTGTTGCCAAGTACTGCCACAATTGCCGCCTAAGCTTCGGTTAGCACCGAAGTTGTGTCTAAGTGCGTCAAACCTTGTACGAGTTTGTTCAAACAGGCGAACTTCAACAATCTGTTACTAAAGCCTGCTTCGGCCAAGCTCGGCTCTGCATTACCTTGGTTGCGTCATCTCTAGGAGCAAAGCCATGATCCGCGAGGCACAGCTTTCCGATCATCCAACCATTTTGGCGCTCTGGTCCGAAGTGGCCAACCAGCTTAACCCAACCTTGGTTACCAACGACTGGCAACGCTTTGCGCATTGGCTGCAGCAAAGCCTGCTACCGGCTAGCGAGGTTTACGTGTATGACGTTCGCTCAATACGCGGCTTTGTGGTGCTAAAGAGCGATAAATTATCCGCACTGGCGGTAAGCCCGATGATGCAAAAAACCGGTATTGGCAGGGCGCTGCTCTATTACTGCATTAGCCGTCATCCGGACCTAGAGGTGCAACTGCTGAGCGACGCAGGTGCCGCTACCGGCTTTTTTAAACACTTAGGCTACCACCCGGTAAAAGAAGTGCTTGATAGCGAAAGCGGCGTCAACCAGCTGCTAATGGTGTCAGGCAAGTCGCGCCGTTACTTTAGTTGGTAACCAGGGATGGGTTACTGCGCAGCACAAAACGGCGCAGCACCAAGCACAGTCCAAAGGTAACCACCAGCACTATGAGTGACCCCAACACAATGCCCGGCCACTGGCCGTGGTGCCAAAAAGGGGCCAAATAAGTGCCGCCCAGGCTGGCCCCAAGGTAGTAAAACACCAAATACAATGATGAGGCGCTCGCCTTTGCCTGCTTGGCATTGTGGCTCACCCAGCTCGAGACATTGGCATGGCAGAGGAAAAAGCCAAAGGCGCTGAATAAAAAGCCCAGCATGATAAGGCTAACGCTACTGGCCAGGCTGATAACAGTACCAACCATCATAAAACTGATGCCCATCATCATCACCACCGGCTGACTAAACCGAGCCGCCGCGCGGCCAGACAGGGAAGAGCCAAGGGTGCCGGAAAGATAGGTTAAAAACAGCAGCCCCAAGTAACGGGTAGGCAAGTTGTAAGGGGCGTCAGAAAGCCTGAATGTCAAAAAGCTGTATTGGTTGACGAAGATAAAGAAATTAAGGCCACCAATGGCGTAGCTCACCAGCAACAGCGGATTGGTCAGGTGGCCAGCAAGGTCGCGCACCATTTGTTTGGGGTGCAGCTTTTTCGGCACAAATTGGCGACTGGCTGGCAGCAACCAGGCAAAGATGCCCATCAGCAGTAATGTCAGTACCCCACAAACCGCAAAACCGCTTTGCCAGCCTAGGGTATCGGCCAAAAAGCCGCCCAATAGCCGGCCGCTGATCCCACCCAGGCTGTTGGCACCAATATAAAAGCCCACCGCCGACACCAAAGCTTTACGGCTCATTTCGTCGCCCATATACGCAATGGCTATCGCCGGTAAGCCACCAAGGCAAAAACCTTGTAAGGCACGCAACATGAGCAAGGCTGCGAAGCTATGAACCTGAGACAACAACAAGGTGCACACAACAGCCCCCAGCATGGTAGCGAGCATAATGACCCGGCGACCAAGGGCATCGGAAAGCGGGCCATAAAGCAGCAGGGAGAAACCCATCATCAGGGTGCTCAAGGTAAAACTGTACGAGGCAGTCAGCGGCGAGACGTTGAATTCACGGGCCAATAACGGCAACAGTGGCTGGGTAAAATACAGGTTGGCAAAAATCAGGAAGGAGCCCAGGCTCATGGCCAGGGTCATACGCCAAAAGGCTTTAGTGCCGACCTCTATCATGGTGATACCTCGTATTAACAAGGTTCACATCATAAAGGTCGGCTCCACCATAAATAAAATATATTCACTTTATGGATTTAATAATTAAACCTTATGCGAGTCTAACCAGGCGGCGGCACCGGTTAACGCCGAGTGGGTTTCAATCGCTAAATAAACGGGGATCTCGCTCATGTAATCAGACATGACCCCTTTATTGGTAAAGCCCTTTACAAAGTTACTCTTCAAGAAAAATTCCAAGAAGCGCGGCAGGATACCGCCGCCAAGATAAAGCCCGCCACGCGCACCTTGCGCCAAGGCAATATCCGCCGCCATGCCCCCTAACCACTCACAAAAAAGACTCAGGGTTTCGTAGCAGGTGGGTTCGCCGTCCAGGGCCATTTCGCTGATATCCGCCGAGCTTAATTTCTTGGGCGTCACACCACGTACCTTGGCAACGGCCCGATACAGATTCGGTAACCCTGAGCCAGAAAGCGCCCGCTCTGCCGACACAAAATCTAAGTCTTCAGCTAGGGCATTTAATACCTTACGCTGCATTTCGGTGGCTGCCGACAAGGCAATATGGCCACCTTCACAGGCGATAGCAGACCAGCTGCCATCTTGGCTGGGAATAAGACTTGCCACTCCAAGGCCAGTACCTGGCCCGAGCACGGCGATAGGGGCACTTTCAAGAGGCTTGCCGTCTCGTACCTGCACCAGGGCCTGCGGCGGCAGCAGTGGGATGGAGTTAGCGTAAGCCACGAAGTCATTAATCACTTCTAACTGCACCAGGCCAAGGTTTTCACGAATCGCCTTAATAGAAAAATGCCAGGAAAGGTTAGTAAGGCGCACTTCGTCACCGCCCACAGGGCCGGCAACTGCCAGACAAACGTGCTTGGGAGCATAATCAGCAACGCTTTCTAAATAACAGGCCACCAGTGACTGCATATCGGCAAAGTCGCTGCTGGCATAGCGCTCTTGGTGAACAATATCGAAGCGGCCGTCTGTTTTGCCGGTGACCAGGCCAAAGCGTGCGTTGGTGCCGCCAATGTCAGCGACGACGAAAGAAGATGTCTGCGTAACCATGTACCGTACCGTTATTCATTAACCCATGATGATGCCTGGCCGCCCCGGCCATAAACATCAAAGTCGCCACCCTTTGGGGATGGCCTCATCTAAGCAGCCTGACATTACCTGTCAGGCCTGGGTAAAGCGGCTGGGTCAAACCCAGGATATGGCGATTTGCCACTGGCGCCAGCGGTCAGGCAAGGCGCACTATACAAAATGTAGTGATGACGACTGACCGGTAGCCGATGCTCATGGCACTCTTTTTATGGCTAGGGTACGGTAGTTATTGTATTAACCAGTCAATCGCTTTGCCGCATCAGGGCTCAAAACAACAGGCGGCCTTTCTAAAAGCCGGATCGCCCCGAAGACGACGCAGGGTAGCCTTTATTGGCACCGCTTCCAATCTTTGCTGGCATTTTTTCAGCTCACAGGCGCCAAACTCTGCCCTGAAGGCTGATATTCCCCCTTGAGCGGTTACGGATAAAATGGCCAATAGAGGAGCCTCAGATGGCAGTTAGCGAGCAGATAAAAGCCAAAGCGCTGGTACAACAGCAAAATGAGATCAACGATTTTGCTATCTACACCCTGCTGGCCAGAAATACTGCCGATGTCCATAACGCCAAGCTACTTAGAAAAATCGCTGCCGAGGAAAAAAATCACTACCACTTTTGCCAATCTATTACCGGCAAGGATTGCACGCCTTCCCGTTACTTGGTGATGTTCTATCTGCTGCTTATCAAGCTGTTAGGCTCTACCTTTGCCGCCAAGTACATGGAAAGCCGGGAGATTGACGCTGAAGCGTTCTACCTGGAATTAGAGGCGCAGTACCCACAAGCCCGGCGTATCTACGAGCAGGAAACTCGCCACGAAAACCGCCTTATCAGCATGTTGCACGACAGCAAACTCGATTATGCTGGCGCCATAGTGCTTGGCATGAATGACGCCTTAGTCGAACTAACCGGCACGCTATCGGGCGTGGCGCTGGCCTTCAATAAAACAGCCACCGTTGGCGTTACCGGCCTTATTATGGGTATTGCCGCCAGCCTATCGATGGCAGGCTCTGCCTATTTAGAATCCAAGGAAAGTAACGACACCAACATCAAACCGCGTATCTATGCCCTTAACACCGGTGGCGCCTACGTGGTGACCACACTTTTTCTGGTGATGCCGTTTTTTCTGTTCCACAGCATGTGGCTGGCATTAGCGGTGATGTTCGCCTTCGCAGCGCTGGCGATTTGGCTGTACAGCTTTTACATTTCCGTGGCCAAGGAAGCGCCGTTTCGGTCGCGCTTTGTCAGCATGATCATGCTGACTTTTGGCGTTGCCGTTATTTCCTTTGCCATCGGTTTTGTGGCCAGACGTTTTATTGGTATTGATATATGAACAGGCGCTGGTCACCGCGCCATAAAAACATCGCGTTCGTTGTTACCCATCCTTTTTCGTTACGCTGACTTTTCGCTGGAACACACCATGGATGCCAAGGCCCTTCGTCAATACCTACTGACCCAACCTGAAGCCATAGAAAGCTTTCCTTTTGGCCCCGACGCCGCGGTTTACAAGGTGCGTGGCAAAATGTTTGCGTTAACCGGACATTTTTATGGTGCCGATGCGGTAAACCTGAAATGTGACCCCCATGAAGCCATGGCGCTGCGCGATATTTTTAGCAGTGTAAAAGCGGCTTACCACATGAATAAACTGCACTGGAATACGGTGCTGTTAGATAGCTCGATACCCGAGGGCGAAATACGGCGGATGGTGGACAATTCCTTTGCCCTGGTGGTGAGAGGTCTTCGCAAGAAAGAGCGCGACGCCTTTAAGGCCAAATACGCTATTGGTGAATAAAAAGCCGGGCTAAAGCCCGGCTTTTTGCTTTAGAAGTTGATGTTCGTTTTCAGCGCAAGAACCCACGCATTGGGGTTTTCGCTGTAACCACCAGGATTGTGGATGTACTGAATTTCAGGACGTGCCATAAACCATTTGGTGATTTGGAAGTGGTAAGAGGTAGCAAACACAGTTTCTGAGTCTTGTACCGGTACGTAGATACCACCTTGAGCAGCAGCCAGCGCACGCTCGCCATCAGACAGGCGATCAGAAACATGCAGGTACTCTACCGCCATGCTCCAAAGATCGGTTGGCCGAGAAGCGAACGGACCTTTGTAAGACACACCCAGGTTCATCGCATGGTCAACAGTAGTGACATCACGGTCGTTAATGGTGATGAAAGAGAAGATGCTAAAGCCACGGCTTGGGTCACCAGCAACAGACGTTACTTGCTGGTCAACGCTGAAGTAACCACCACCTTTACTGCTGTGTTTTTCAGCAACACCGCCATCAACGGTCAAAGGTTGGCCGTCTTGGTTGTAATAAAGGTCGTCACCGCCAACGTTGTCATGCCAGTAGCCCAGCTTCCAAGTACCCGGCAGGCCATTCAATTTCGGCGTCCAACCCAACTCAACCGGAGTGGTGATACCTTCGGTGCCTTTGGGGTTACCAAAATTCATACCCTGGCCGTTTTCCAGCCAGCTTGGGTTCATTTGGTAAACACCGCCTTTGATGTACCAGTCATCGTTCAGGTTGTACTGTACGACACCGGCCCATTGGCTAATGGGGTAGTTGTAAAGCGTGGAGTTGTAGTTACCCGGCTGGGAACCACAAAAGCCCAAGTAGGCAAAATTACACTGGAAGTCGCCAAAGTAAGAACCGAAGTTCAAACGGCCCAGTTTGATATCCAGAGCGCCGTCCAGCAACTTCTGATCGTAGAAGAACTCGGCGATGCGGGTAACACGGCCACGGCCATGCAATTCCATTGACTGCATCAGCTCGCCAATACCGGCTCTGTCATTCAGGGTTTCGGCGTTACCGCCGCGGTTAGCCAAGGTAAAGTGGAAGCTACCGCCGGTCAGGCCCAGCAGTTTGTCCAAGTCGAATTTGAAACCCAATACGGTTTGGTCGGCGTAACCATAAGCTTTTTTGTCACCACCGCTGAGGTTGTGACCGAACTCACCCGTATAGTTGAGGTCTACATCGATACCTTCGTTATGCAGTTTGCTGCGGTAGCCCCCAAGGTCACCAAACATATGTTCATCTGCATTGAAGTCATCGGCATGTGCTGCTACTAAGCTGCTGCTGATTAGCCACAGTGCTGAGGCTGCGGCAAGAGTTTTTTTACAGTTCATTGGTTTGCTTCTTATCCAAGGGGAAAAAAACTTTCCCTGAAGTTTAGGGCAAAAATAAAAGCGTAATCATAAATACTGGCTGTAACCTTGCGGGCACAGTCAGTAATCTACTGACGAGCGCGTTTTACCATAGCTGAAACGTAAAGCACGCTAGTATTTACACTGAGCGGTCATATGGGCACAGTTGGCGGCGTATTTTGGACCATTTGTCGCAAGCTGTCTCGTAACAAATTATCAAGGCAACCGTAATAAAACAGATGGATACCAAGGCATTACGCTACTTCTATGAGGTGGCTAAGTTACAGAGCTTTACCTTGGCAGCCCAGCATCTGGGCGTTGCACAGCCAGCTGTCAGCATGGCCGTGAAGAAATTAGAGGCCGAATTACACCTCAGTCTTTTCCATCGCCAGGACCGAAAAGTCACCCTGACCGATGAGGGCAAAAGACTTTTTCCCCACGCCGAAAAGATTTTAAAAGCCCTTAATGATGCCGAACGCGAAATGGAAGAACTGCAAGGTCTTGCCACCGGCGAAGTGCGGGTAGGCATCCCTTCTATGTTGGGTTCTTATTATTTCCCCCCGATCTTGATGGCCTTTCGCCATCGCCACCCCAACCTTAACTTGTCGGTGATTGAGGCCGGTACCTGGCAGCTGCGGCAAATGCTGGAGGCGGGGGAATTGGACCTGGCGGTGATAGTGTCAGAATTTTTGCCACCCGAATTGGAAGCGCGCATTTTCACCACCGAAGAAATGCGCGTTACGGTTGCCAAGGATCATCCTTTCGCTAAATTGACTGCCGTGGACCCCGAAGCCTTTTTTCAACAAGAGCTGGTGATGTTCCAAGAGGGGTATTTTCATCGCAAGATTGTCGACCGACTGGCCAAAGAAGCCGGTTGCACCCCCAACATTGTTTTCCAAACCAACCTCGTCCCTTTAATCAAATCCATCGTTAAGCAAGGCTTTGGCATTACAACCCTATTAAAACTTGCCGTGGAAAGTGACCCCGATTTGGTGTCACTCTCGTTTAGCGATCCGGTTTGGCTGCAATTGTCCATTGCCTGGCGCCGAGACAGTTATTTATCTCGGGCTAACCAAGCATTTGTGCATTTTTTGATGGATGCTTCATAAAAAGTATTGTTTGGTCGTTATAAAAGAAGGTATTTTACTTACATAGATATACATCTATCCCGTCCTTTTCTTCCGCGTAAATAAACACCTCATACCTTTTAATACAATTTTGCCTGTTGGCCTGTGGCATAACGGAATGATCGAAAATTATGCGAGATCCGTTAGGCAGGCAGATGCGTAGATGACCGGATAATCTTAAGGAGCCTTTATGCTTATCCTTCATCATCTCGAACTCTCTCGCTCTCATCGGATCCTTTGGCTGTTGGAAATATTGGGTGTGCCCTATCAGGTACAGACCTATAAACGGGATCCTAAAACCTTGCTGGCACCCGCGACGCTCAAGGAAATACACCCTTTGGGCAAGTCACCAGTGCTACAGGACGGCGACAACGTTATTGCCGAGTCAGGGGCCATTATTGAGTACCTTGTTGACCGTTACAGCGATGGGCAACTTCGCCCCACTGAAGGTCAGGCGTTATTGGAATACCGTTATTGGCTCCATTACGCAGAAGGCTCCTTAATGCCGCTGTTGGTTATGAAGCTGGTATTTAGCCGCATACCCAAAAGCCCGATGCCAATATTTATTAAGCCTATTGCCAATAAGTTAATGGCGAAGGTGCAAAAAGCGTTTCTGGCACCGCAGTTAAAAACGCACATGGACTATATTGAAAATCACTTGGCTGACCGCCAATGGTTTGCGGGGGAGTTTAGTGCAGCAGATATTCAAATGAGTTTTCCGCTGGAAGCGGCAAGCAACAGATTGGATCTCAAGCACTATCCAAATATTGCCGCGTTCATCGAACGTTGTCGAAAACTCGAGCAATATCAAAACGCAGAGAAAAAAGGTGGCCCAGTTGTTTTAGAGGCCAATTAAGGATGAAAACAGAGAACCAGCAGGAGCTGAACCATGGCAGTGACTTCTTTAAGCGCTTCAACATCTGAACTGTCTTTTACCACTGAGCAGCGCGCCGTAAATGAAATGAGTTCTGATAACCGACTACAAGACACCTTGTTCTTGCAGTCGGTGTTACACCAGCTTCGTGACGCTAACCAGCCACTGAAAAAACGCTACCAGTTGATGAATTGGGTGCGCCGCTTAAAAACGCCAACTCAGCCCTAAGCTCCATTCTCTGCCCGGCAGGGGCTCGACATATCGGCCAGCACTTTGGTTGACAACAACAGCCCCTGCTAACTTCTCATCGGCCAGGTTTTCCACTTTTGCCCACAGATTGACTGCGCCAAAACCGCCTTGCCAGCCCAGATCCCACTGATTACCGCCCGGCACATAGACACTGTTGTCGCTGGTAGCGGCAGTGCGGCTACGATGATGCCAGCTGAGATCTAACGATTGGTTTTCCCAGAAGAACCAAGACAGTTGTTGGGTCATATCCAGTTTTGCCACACCCGGAATACGCTCGCCGCTATCAAACTCGGCGTTAAGCCATGTGCCGCTGACACGGTATTGCCAGTCGGCAAAGCGGCGAACCAGCTGCCCTTCCAAACCTTGGCGCTGGCTGTCATCGCCGTTTTCATACACAGTACGGCCGTTGGCACTTTCGGCAACCACCAATTCATCGCTGCTATCGACTAAAAAGCCGGTTACCGTCGCCTGCCATGGGCCTAGATTGGTCGATACACCTAACTCGGCCTGACGATGATGACTGGCCTTGAGATCTTTATTAAAGCCGCCACCGCCAACTGAATATGCCATTTCGGTTAAGGTTGGCGTTTCAAACCCTTCTCCCAAACTGGCAAACGCCGTCCAGCCTGGCGCAATGGCACGGCGATAACCCAGCGCCCATGCCAACTCGTTAAAATAGCCACCGCCGCTGTCATCAACGCCGTAGTGGTCATCCACGCTAAATCGGCTGTGGCTATAACGTACCCCGGCGGTTATTCCCATCACATCGGCAATGGCGTAGGCGTCGGTCGCGCGAATATGGCCAACTTCATTACGGCGTAGGGTGCCCTTTGAGCCGTAGTCGTTATCAAACCCTTTGCGGTTATCACGTTGGCCACGGTATTCACTGCCTAAAGTCCAGTTAACCCCTTGCCAATTTGGGGTCCACTCCACCCGCGCGCCTTGGTTTTCCCTATCAAGATCAACAATACCGCCAGAGCCAGTATCGCCAACGTAGGTCAGGTATTGCAGCACCTTGCGATCGCCGCTCCAGCCAGACAAATGCCAGTCACCGTGCTGATAGCTGGCACCGGTCATTTGGTCACGCACACTTTTATGGGCATCAAAGGTTTCTGCCGCACTGCTGCCGGCGTTGGGGTCGGTTTGCCATTGCGACAGCGTCTCTGACTGCGGGTCATCCAAGCGCGGTTCTGTGCTGCGCTGGGTAAAGGCGGTAAAGCCCCCCACGCCACCGGCCAAGCGCCATTGGTTACGACTGGCATCACTATGGGGGCGAAAGCCATCCATTTTCAGGCGCTGACCACTTAGACTCAGCCAGCGGTCTTGCTGGCGGTAATTGGCGGTTGCTGAAAGCCGCTGGCGGCCATATTCGCCGGTCATGGCACTCACCTGGCCACCGCTAGCGTCAGGGGTTTTGGTGGTCAGTTGCAACACGCCACCGGCGGCATTGCCATAAAGCGCCGCCAAAGGGCCTTTGATTAATAAGGCATTATCGATGCTGTTAACCTGCACCTGCGATAACTGGCCCTGACCATCGGCACTGGAAAGGGGAATGCCATCTTGCTCGATACGAAGGCTACGTACCCCAAAAGCAGAGGTTGCGCCAAAACCCCGCACCACTAAACGGGTGTCTTGGGCCATATTCACTCGTGGGTCGACCTGCAAGCCAGGCAAGCCTTTAAGCCAGTCACCGTTATCCAGCAAAGGGCCCGCTTTCGGTGTGGTGACCGACGCAGAAGGCAAGGTTTGCCCCAAACGGTGGCCTGTTACTTCAATGACATCGGTATTGTCTGCAGCCTGAGTATCATCCACTGCTGCTAAAGCCGTTCCTTGGCCACTGAGGCTGGCCATCACAATCCATTCAATTGGCGTCATTTGTCATCCAATATTATAAATTGGCGCAACTATAAAGAAATTAAGCCTCTTTTTCTCGTAAAAAAACGACATAACGTTGTGCAATAAAGCTAACAGCGGCAATGATCACCTCAGCTAGCGGCTTACCAATAAAGGGCGACAAATCCAAGCCATAGAAGGCTTTGGTTAACCCATACCCCAAGGCCACTAGGCACAACGCCAAGGCACTGTAGCGGCTGGCTTCTTTCCAAAGATTACCCTTGCTACCAAACACCCAAAGCCGATTACAGCTGAAGTTAAAGATGGCACTACAGACCCTGGCCACCACCATGGCACTTAAGATCTCGCCACTGACCATGTACAACAGTGCGAACAGCAGATAATCGAGGCCTGCAGATGCCAACCCAACCCCGGTAAAACGCAGGAAACGGCTGTAAATGCGCAGGGAATCGGTGAGTGGCCGAAAGTGGCTGCTGGGGTTGCCAGACTCATAAACCGTGGTAATGGGCATTTGCCCGATGCTGATGCCGTTATCTTTTGCCGCCAACAACATGTCTAGCTCGAATTCGTAACCATTGGGCTTACAGGCCAGCAAGGCTGAAAAATAACGCCGCGGAATGGCACGCAAGCCGGTTTGGGTATCCACCAAATGTTGGCCGGTGGCCATGGCAAACACTTTTTCGGTGAGTTTATTGCCTAAGCGCGAACGCAGCGGCACCTTTTCACCGTCAAAGTGGCGAACGCCCATCCACAGTTTATTGGGGTAGGCTTGCAAACGGCGGGCAAGTGCCAGAATGTCTTTGGGTAAATGCTGGCCATCAGCATCAGCAGTAACCGCCCCTGGGCAATCACTACCGGCGTAATCGGCAACCCACGCCATAGCGGTTTTAAGAGCGGCACCTTTGCCTTGATTTCGGCTATGGTGCAGCACTGTCACGCCGGATATTTCGCTAAGGGCGTCAAACAAGGGCTTGAGATGGGTGGTGGAACCATCATCCACCACCAACACAGGAAACTGCGGCCCCTGGCCGCGTAATTGCATCACCAGCTTGTAAAGCGTTTCATCGGGCTGATAGGCAGGAATAATAATGACGGGCTTTCCCGTACCAATTTGATTCACGGGGTCCTCCTTGTGTCCGGCTAGTGCGGAATCGGCTGCCGCAGTAACAACCTTGGCAATAACCCCCTGTACAAAAACTGAAAGTTGTTATTTAGTAAAAACTTTGTTCAGTTTTCTGTCAGTTGCTGGCCGCTGGCACCAGGCGAATTAAGCGGCCATCACTGGCATCGGTTAACAGGTAAAGATAACCATCTGGGCCCTGTTTCACATCGCGAATACGTTGGCCAATTTGCACCATCAGCATCCGTTTTTCAGCAACCACCTTATCGCCGTCCAGTTCCAGCCGTACCAGTTGCATGAATTTCAACGAGCCAACAAAGAGGTTGCCCTTCCAGGCGGGAAATTTATCACCGCTATAAAAAGCCATACCTGATGGCGCTATAGAGGGCACCCACACCTTCACCGGTTCTTCCATGCCGGGCTTTGAGCTGCCTTCGCCGATTTTGCCGCCACCGTATTCCTCGCCATAAGTCACAACCGGCCAGCCATAATTACGCCCTGGCTGGTCAATGTTCACTTCGTCGCCGCCTTGAGGACCATGTTCGCTGGTCCAAAGCTGTTCTGTCATCGGGTTAATGGCCGCACCTTGTACATTGCGATGACCATAGGACCAGATCTCCGGGCGAGCGCCCTTTTTGCCAACAAAGGGGTTGTCATTGGGAATGCTGCCGTCTGGCAAAATACGCACTACCTTACCCAGGTCGTTATCCAGCGTTTGTGCCTGTTGGCGGGCGCTGTAACGTTCACCAGGGGTAATAAAGAGGCTGTTATCAGGCGCAAAAACCAAGCGAGAGCCAAAGTGCGCGTTAGAGCGGTATTTTGGCTGTTGGCGGAAAATCACCTTCAGGTCAACAAGGTGGTTAGCGACCAATCTCGCTCTGGCAACCGCCGTTGAATTGCTACCGGCTTTATCGCCAGGTTCTGCATAGGAAAAGTAAATCCAGCCTTGGTGGTAGGCCACATCCAACAAACCACCCTGGCCACCTACTGCAATTTTCGGCAAGCCAGTCAGCGCTTGGCGCTTTTTGCCATCGGCGCTCATTAACAATAACTGGCCGCTGCGCTCGGTTACTAATATCTGACCATCGGGCATAAAAGCCAGCCCCCAGGGATGGTCAAGGTTTGATGCCAGCGTTTGTAGCACCACTTCGGCTTTGTCGGTGGTGGCGGCGCTGGCTAGCAGCGGCAGTATTAGCAGTAAGGCGCACATCCAACTTTTCATTATCCATCTCCTTGGCAACAGGTGGCATAGAGCGCAATCGCGTCACAGCAGTTGGCCTGCTGCAAATAGCCAAGTATGGTGTCAATCGATACTCAGTGCTTAGACGTCGTCATGATCAGCGAAAGTGATTTCAGCCCCGCTATTGGTTTGGGTAACTGCCATGCCCAGACCATTTTCCCGACATTAAAGCGTTCCAAACCTTGGATTACCTGCCAGTGCGAATGGCTGGCAACCCCGGATGGAGATGAACTGGCTTTGCTTACGCCAAAACCTTTAAGCGACGATGCCTGTCGGCCTTTGGTTATGGTGTTGCATGGTTTGGAAGGCTCGGTGAATTCACCCTATGTGCAAGGGTTGATGGCAGAGCTGATAAAGGCCGATATGCAAGTGGCGGTAATGCATTTTCGTGGCTGTGGCGGTGTTCCCAATAAACTGCCACGGGCATACCACAGTGGTGAAAGTGGCGACCCACGCTGGCTAGCGGCCGAGCTTAAACGCCGTTACCCCAATACACCGCTGATGGCGGTTGGCTATTCCCTAGGTGGCAATGTGCTGCTCAAATGGCTAGGTGAAGACGCACAAAGCAGCCCGTTAAAAGCGGCAGTAGCGGTTTCGCCGCCGATGGACTTATTGGCGTCTAGCCGCCACATTAGCCGTGGCCTATCCAAGGTTTATCAGCGGCATTTATTAAATAGCCTGCGCCAAAGCCTTGAACGTAAGGCGCAAAACCCGGCGCTTGCCCAAGCTATGCCAAATGTTGCCAACAAGGCGCTGTTTAAAGACTTTGCGACCTTTGACCATGCCTTTACAGCGCCACTGCATGGCTTTAAAAGTGGGCGGGATTATTACCAGAAGGCATCGTCTAAACCGCTGCTGGCAAGCATTACGCAGCCAACATTGATCATCCACGCGCTAGACGACCCCTTCATCAGCCCCGAGGCAATACCGGCAGACCATGAACTGAGTTCCAGTGTCACTTTGGAGTTAAGTCGCCACGGCGGGCACGTGGGCTTTATTGCAGGGAGTCTTTGGCGGCCACGCTACTGGCTAGAAAGCCGCATACCGGCCTTCCTTGGCCAGTTCCGCGATTAAGCCGTTAATTACGCAGCGCCGCCGTGGCTTTCATCACCGCTTCGGTAAGCGACTGTAACGGGCTGGCGTCCAGGCGACGGTAATGCCAGTAAAGCCGCACCTTGATGCGATCTTTGGGCGTTAGCTCCACCACCCGGCCACTATCGATAGCTTCTTGTGCTTGCCACACGGGCACCAGCGTCCACGCCAGGCCTTTAATCGCCGCATCTACAAAACTTTGCGCGGCTGGCATGGTATGCACCGCAAAGTCGCCGTCTTTTAACTGCCAGGGATTCAAAAATTGCAGCAGCAAGTTGTCGTGATGGCCATAAACCATGGCAGTGGCCGCTTTAAAAGCCTCGGTGGTAGGGCCTTCGGGGAAATATTCGGCAGCATATTCTGGGCTGGCAATGGCGGTATAAGGCATGGCACCCAAGAAGTTGGCATTACAGCCTTGTACCGGCTGGCCAAAGGCGCTGACCGCTGCCAGTACCTCGCCATCTTTTAATTTCTCGTGGGTAATGTCTTGGTCCATGACCAGAAGATCCACCAACAGCTGCTCTTTTACTTCGGCCATCGCATCTAAAAACCAGGTGGCTAGGCTGTCAGCATTCAGGGCAATACGAATACGCGGCCGCTCGTCGTTTAGCTGCGGCAACCTTGCTGCCAACTCGGCCGACAACAACTGCAACTCTTGGTAATGGCGGTATAACACCTGCCCGAGTTCGGTAAGGCGAATAGGCTGACTGCGCACCACAACCGGCCCGCCAAGGCGTTCTTCCAAGGCGCGAATACGAAGAGAAATGGACCCTTGTGTCAGGTTGAGCCAACGGGCGGCCTGTTCAAAGGAGCCTTGTTCAACCACCGCGGCCAGCGCGGCGAGGTGTTTGGGATCTAGCTGCATAATTTTAATTAATAGATTATTGGATAATATTTCTTTTTATAATAACGAAAGCGCACTAGCCTGACATCCAGAATATTTTTTAGGCAAAAGCGCATGTTTATTCTTATCTTCGCCAAGGGATTGTTCACTGCCTCAGGCCTTATTTTGGCCATTGGCGCCCAAAACGCTTTTGTTTTAACTCAGGGCTTAAAAAGAGAACACCATTGGCTAGTAGCCTCGGTCTGTACCTTTTTTGACCTGCTGTTTATTGGCCTTGGGGTAGTAGGGCTGGCGACCTTCTTGGCCAGCATGCCAACCCTGATAAGGGCGCTTCAATACCTTGGCAGCCTGTATCTTTTTTATCTTGCTTGGCAAGCCGCCCGGCGCGTTGGCCAATTGCATGGCCTTAATGCACTGCCGCAAAAACGGCTATCTCGAAAACAAGCCCTAGTGGCAGCATTAGCCGTAACCTTGGCTAACCCACAGGTGTTTTTGGAAACGGCTTTTATTATGGGTACTCTGGCGGGCCAAGAGCAGCAAGGGAAATGGGCCTTCGCACTGGGCGCCATGACTACATCGGTGCTGTGGTTCTTTGGCTTAAGCTTGCTGGCAAGCCGCCTGGCGCCGGTATTATCAAAGCCCCGCGCCTGGCAGATAATCGACGGTTTCACCGCACTGTTAATGACCTTTCTGGCGGTACTATTGCTGCTATCCCCCGCCACTTAACCGGCGGCGGCCAACCTTAGTGTTACTGCCAGGTTGGCACAGGGCACTTTCTTGCTAAACTGGAGGGCCTGGCTGAACTGAGGAACCACCATGATAGTGCCCTGGCAGGCTTTGGAAGCCGATACTCTTGAGAGCATCATCGAGCATTTTGTGCTGCGCGAGGGTACGGATTATGGTGACCAGGAAGTGCCCTTGGCCGAAAAGGTGGCTCAGGTAAAGGCTCAGCTAGCCAGTGGCGAAGCGGTGTTGCTCTGGTCTGAGCATCATGAAACCCTGAACATTGTCTCCAAGGACCAGGTTCCCCATGTCTAAGCGTCATCCCGTTATTGCTGTTACCGGTTCCAGTGGTGCAGGCACCACCACCACAAGTCTGGCTTTTCAACATATCTTTGCCGCCGAAGGCGTTAACGCTGCCTTTGTTAATGGTGACGCCTTTCACCGTTACACCCGCCAAGAAATGCAAGCTGCGGTCCGAAAAGCCCGCGATGAAGGCCGCCACATCAGCCATTTTGGCGAAGAATCGAACGATTTAGAAAAGCTAGAAAAGCTGTTTGGGCAATACGGCAAGCAAGGCTCGGGTGAAACCCGCAAGTATCTGCATACCTTTGATGAAGCCGTACCTCATAACCAATTACCGGGCACTTTTACCCCTTGGCACCCGCTGCCGGATAATACCGATTTAATGTTTTATGAAGGGCTGCATGGTGGTGTTAAAACCGACCACGTTGATGTCGCCCAGCATGTGGATTTACTGGTGGGCATGGTGCCCATTGTCAACTTGGAGTGGATCCAAAAAATCATTCGCGACACCGAAGAGCGTGGCCACAGCCGTGATAAGGTGCGCGAATCTATCGTTCGTTCCATGGACGACTACTTTAACTTCATCACCCCACAATTCTCCCGCACCCACATTAACTTTCAGCGGGTACCGATGGTAGATACCTCCAACCCCTTTTCGGCCAAAGCCATTCCTACAGCCGATGAAACCTTGGTAGTGGTACGGTTTCGTAATATGCCGCAGGTGGACTTTCCTTATCTGCTGCAAATGATCCACGGCTCCTTTATTTCCCGCATGAATACGCTAGTGGTACCGGGCGGTAAAATGGGCTTGGCCATGGAACTGATTTTGCGCCCCATTGTGCGCAAACTGCTGGAACAGCGTTATGCATGAAGAATGGATAGTCGAGGTAGACGACCGCGACCAACCGCTGGCGCGGGTGTTACGAAAAGACTTCGCCTTTGGCGAAAAGATTCACCGCACCACCTTTATCTATGTGCTTAACGATCAGAACGAGCTGTGCGTACAAACTCGCTCCCTGGCTAAGCGTTACTGCCCAGGTCTTCGCGACTTGGCAGCCGGTGGTGTTGTTGACTGGCAAGAATCTTATCTCGACTGCGCCAAGCGTGAACTGGCAGAAGAACTCGGTCTTGAAGGCCCACTAAAGTTGCTGGGTAAGTTTTTGCATAAAAGCGAAGGCAATTATAGCTTTGGCGTTGCATACGGCTGCCGCCACAACGGCCCGGTACAGCCACAAGATAACGAGGTTACCAGCTTTGAATGGCTGCCGCTAAACCAGGTGCTTAGCAGCCAAGGCCCGGCTTTTACCCCCGACAGCCTTGATGGCTTTCGTCGTTTTCAAGGATTCTTGCCCTACCTATGAACTGGCTTATCAAACACCAACAGCAGCTCAGCGTTGCCGAGCTTTATGCCATTTTGGCGCTGCGCACCAATGTTTTTGTGGTTGAGCAAAACTGCCCTTATCCAGAAGTAGACGGCCAGGACTTAGTGGGTGATACCTACCATCTTATGGCTTGGGAAGACGGCAAACTGCTGGCTTACCTGCGCATTCTCGACCCGGCCTTAAATAATGGCCGAGTGATCATAGGCCGAGTGGTTACCGAAGCCTCGGCCCGCAACCGCAAGCTAGGCCACGGCCTGATGGAAACCGCGCTCACTTATATCGGCAAGTATTTTCCTGACTACCCCATCAAGCTCGGCGCACAAGCACACCTGCAAGGTTTTTATGGCCGCTATGGTTTTGTGGCTGCTGGTGAGGAGTATCTAGAGGATGGGATACCGCATATTGATATGGTTAAGGAGATAAACTAATGAATTTTAGCCAAAGGATGGGCTTAATAAATATCAGTGACATTATCCAAACTGAAAGCATGAATGAAGCTCTTAGAATATCAATTTGGAACACTTTGGATACAATGCTATTCAGAAGGAGCAGTTTTAAAACAAGTTTTTATGGTGAACCATCAGGATTGCATTTTTTTAGCCGTAAATTATGGAACCATCATTTTAAAAAAAGAGTTGACTCAATTCCTGAAAATCCTGATGAAATTATAAGGATGATCGATAAATACTTTTTCACATGTAAATGGAATGAAGTGTATGACTTTGTAGAGTTTATCATAAAAAATGAAAAAGAACCTCGATTATCGGCTTCATTAAACATTGTCTTAGAAAGAGAATTATCAGGTTATCGAATAATTGATAATTTAATTGTACCTGTAAGTGATAATTTTGAAATAGAAGAGATTCAAAAATCAATAGAAACTGGTCCATTCGAAGGTGCACAGAAGCATATACGTCAGGCAATACAGCACTTGGCAAATAAAGAAGCTCCAGACTACCGGAACTCAATAAAAGAATCCATTTCGGCTGTTGAAAGTATTGCCAAAGAGTTGACAGGTCAAAAAAAAGCAACTTTAGGTCAGGTTCTAAACACGTTGGAGAAGGAGTACGGATTACACAGTTCTCTGAAGTCAGGGTTTGCTGCACTTTATGGTTATACTTCTGATGCAGGTGGCATACGACACGCAATGCTTTCTGAGCCTTCCCTTGATATGAACGATGCGAAGTACTTCCTCGTCACATGTTCATCTTTTATCAACTTCCTGAAAGCAAAATACGCAAAAATCTCATGAATTTATAATATTTCGCTAAATAGCTGTGCAGAATAGTAGATCACCTTGGCACTCTTTAAAGGCCCTGTTTTCGTAGGCTGAAGCAGCATAGGGTGGTTCACAATTAGGAACAGTTATTTAGAAAGAGCTTGCTGGCGTGCCTTCAGCACAGCTTTTTATATGCCGGTTCCCGCACCGGCGGGCGGGGTACTTTGTTTTACTCAAGCCATCCTTGGCCTTCGCCCTTCGGGCCATCGTCGCGGTGCGCCGATGTTCAAAATCGTTCCTGACGATTTTGTCGCACAAAGTACCCAAAAGCACCGCCCATGTTCCGCGACGTCTTCGCTTCTAGTCGTTCCCGGTTCACCGGTTCATACGCGCTCCCAGCACGTATGAACCTGCCTCGACTTCCTTGTCTCGGCTGCCCCTCCACTTCCGCCAGCGAAGCGCTCCACTTAACGGGCTCCGGGGTCTCACCATCTGGATATGAAGTATCTGGACGATTGCTGCTTCGTTGAATCAATGCCAAAAACCCGCAACCAATAAATAATCTCCCCTGAAAGTACATTTGCCTATTAGCAGACGGCTTCCCTGTCCCGATCTAAGAACGAAGCATGTTAGCCAGCAGCTAAGTGGGATTTGGAGATGCTGCTCTTGGGGTCCCTTTTAGTGACAAAAACGTCAGGAACGTTTTTGAATATTGGAGCCCTACGACAATAACCCGAAGGGCGAGTGTCATGGACGACGCGAGTAACCACCTTATTGGCGGGAGCGGTCAGCGGCAAGCGACCAGAAGTAAGGACACCGCGTAACGCCGGGGGTCCTTCTTTGCCTCGGCGGCCTCGCTTACTTTCTTGGACACAAAATCATCGGGAGTGATTTTGAACATCGGAGCACAGCGACGATGGCCCAGAGGGCGGCGGGCGAGGATGGCCGCCGTAACCAGAAAGTAAGTCGCCCGCCGGGGCGAGTCCCGGCATTTAGAGGGATATCCGGGCTGGGCATTTTCAGCACCATAAACAGCAGCGCGCCGAACATGGCCAGTGGCACCGAGCCCAGCTCGATGTCGCGGAAGGAATAAAACTGCACCGCCAGCACCAAACCGAACCACAGGCGTTTTCTCAACATCCAATGCCCCCCCAAGCAATTCAATGCACCTGGCATGTTGCCAAAGTCGAACAGCGCCACGGGTAAAGCCTTGAACAGCAAAAAACGCCCCAATGGGCGCTTTTATCTCACAGTGATCAGCAAGTTAGTGGCTGGATTCATACTCTGCTTCATGTTCCGCCAATTGAATCACTTCGCGCATCGTAAAGTCGCTGCGCCCGGCAAAGAGCGCGCGGCCAAGTTGCCGCCGACAGCTCTCCCAAGTATGTAGTGACTCACCGGTCACTTGCAGGAAGTCTTCCTTATCGCAGAACAAGGCATAAGCGAGGTAGCGATGATTGGGTAATTTGCCCAACGACTTTTTTAGCGCCCAATCTACTTGCGCCGGTGTGTAACTGGGAAGAGAGGAGAACTGCTTAACCAGCAGCTGTGGTGTAGCCCGCAGCAAACGGCGGGCCCGCATGGACTGAAATACATCCCTTAGCATAATGACATCCTTGTTAAAGCCCTATTTGCGGCCGGGGCCAGCAAAGAACCAAATGATGAGCCCAACCACAGGCAACACCAAGATCAGTAACACCCAAAGCAACTTCTCAATGGGTTGGGCACCGCTTTTAAGCACCTGCACTATCGCAAAAATATCGGCGATAAGAATAATAAGCCCGATGATCCCTTTCATTAGCGCTCCTTAGGTTGGCCTGCCTCTTTAGTCTAGATCAGACTCAGGCATTGGCTAGTGCAAGGAACCTGTTGTTTATAAAGCGATAAGTCTTAAAGCACCGCGCTATCATCGTGCCCTAACGAAATACGGCCCTAAAAAGTCACAGAAAACTGATTTAATAAAAACAAAAGCAAAACAATTGAATTAATTTATGCACATAAAAAACTGTTTTCGTTAATTTAAAAGCAGTGCCTTGGCTAGGATCTGGTTTTAACAGCGTTAAAAGACAACACCCATCATTTGTAGTACAAATAAAAACCTCATACTAGTAGCTGATATTAGACAGCGTTAATAAAGCTGATTTTTGTGCAGAAAACGCACGCGTTCTCGTCGACGACTCACCCACACCTCTGCCATCCCTCCCGGATAACACAATAAAAAATAACATACTGATAAATATTTATTTGGTTTTTTATTTAGTCTATTAAATATAAAAAATAAAAATTAAAACGTAAATTTAAAAATAAAATAACAAAATTGATGCAATTGTCATTTTTAATATGGATTGCAGGCCTTGTTATAGATGATATATATTCAAGAAAATCGTTATAAAAACTAAATAAAGATGGGCGCTGTTAAATCTTCGCCTCACCCTTAATAAAACAACCTTTCTGGTTGTTTTTTATTCAATGCATACAGCAGAGATATAGGAATAAAAGCCTTATGTCTAAGTGGACCTCTACACAACGCCATGTAGCGTTGGCAACTTTTTCTAGTTGGACCCTCGATGCCTTCGATTTTTTTATCTTGGTATTCGTCTTAAGCGATCTGGCTAATAACTTCCATGCATCTGTTACCGACGTATCTTTGTCGATCATGTTGACCCTGGCAGTCAGGCCGATTGGCGCACTGATCTTCGGCCGCTTGGCAGAGAAATATGGCCGCCGCCCGGTACTGATGGCCAACATTGTGTTGTTTTCTATTTTTGAACTGCTCACTGCCTGGTCGCCATCTCTGGAAGCCTTTATGGTGCTGCGGGTCATCTATGGTGTTGCCATGGGCGGTATCTGGGGCGTAGCCTCAGCGCTGGCGATGGAATCGGTGCCGGAACGTTCGCGCGGCTTTATGTCAGGGATATTCCAGGCCGGTTACCCTGCGGGTTACTTGCTTGCCTCCATCATCTTCGGTGTCGCTTACAGCTTCGTTGGCTGGCGTGGCATGTTTGTGATTGGCGCGCTGCCTATTCTGTTGCTGCCTTACATCTACTTCAAAGTACCTGAATCCCCTGCTTGGCTTGCCGCCCAAACCCGCAATGAAAAAGTGGCACTGTGGCCCATCATCAAACAGCACTGGAAAGTGTGCGTGTTTATGGTGCTGCTGATGACCTGCTTTAACTTTTTTAGCCACGGCACCCAGGACATGTACCCCACTTTCCTGAAAGTGCAGCATCAATTTGATGCCCACACCGTTAGCATTATCGCCATCTGCTATAACATTGCCGCTATTCTCGGCGGGATAATCTTCGGCTCACTGTCCGAGAAAATTGGCCGCAAAAAAGCCATTATGTTAGCCGCCATTCTGGCGCTGCCGGTACTGCCGCTTTGGGCATTCTCAAGCGGTTCGATGATGATTGGTGTTGGCGCCTTCTTGATGCAGTTCATGGTGCAAGGGGCTTGGGGCGTGATCCCGTCTTACCTTAACGAGCTGGTTCCTGCCGGCGTTCGGGCCATATTGCCAAGCTTTGTTTACCAAACCGGTAACCTGCTGGCGTCGGTAAACGGACCACTGCAATCGGATATTGCTGCCCACCATGGTGGCAACTATGGCTTGGCCATGGCGCTGGTGGCAGGTACTGTTGCCGTACTTATCGCCATATTGGTGAATTTCGGTAAAGAAACCCGCGGCATGCATATGACCGCTGATAAATAAGGTGTTATTACCGATAAAAAAGCCCCGCAGTCGCGGGGCTTTTTCGTTAGCACTCATGCTTAAGAAGCAATCATGCCGCGCAGTACATGGTGCAAGATACCGCCGCTTTTGAGGTACTCAAGCTCGGTGTTGGTGTCCACCCGTGCAATCACTTCCTGCTCAACTGTTTCGCCACTGGGGCGCTCAATCAGCAGTTTTAAAGTGGCACGTGGTTTCAAAGAAGGCAGCCCCAACAGGCTGATTTTCTCATCACCCGTCAGCTTTAAGCTTTCTTTAGAGACCCCTTCAGGGAACTGTACCGGCAGCACGCCCATGCCCACCAGGTTGGAGCGGTGAATACGCTCAAAGCTTTGGGCAACCACGGCTTGAATGCCTTGCAGGGTAGTGCCTTTCGCGGCCCAGTCGCGGCTAGAGCCGGTGCCGTATTCCTTACCGGCAATCACCACCAGCGGCGTGCCTTCTTGCTGGTAGCGCATGGCGGCATCGTAAATGGCCATTTGCTCACCAGAAGGCACGTGGCGGGTATAGCCGCCTTCCACACCATCGAGCATTTCGTTTTTAATACGAATGTTGGCAAAGGTGCCGCGCATCATCACTTCATGGTTACCCCGGCGTGAGCCGTACGAGTTGAAGTCTTTTGGCGCAACACCATGCTCTTGCAGGTAACGGCCTGCCGGGCTGTCGGCTTTGATGTTACCGGCCGGCGAGATGTGGTCGGTGGTAATGGAATCGCCAAACAAGGCCAGCACCCGCGCCCCATGAATATCCTCAAGGGGTTTAACCGGTTCGGTAATGTGCTCGAAGTACGGCGGGTTCTGCACGTAGGTAGAATCGTTTGACCATTGGTAGGTTTTGCCCGGGCTCACCTTAATGGACTGCCAATCTTCGTCACCTTCAAAGACTTCGCCGTATTCTTTGAGGAACATGCCTTCATCCACCAGTTTTACCACCTCTTGGATCTCAGCCGCAGTCGGCCAAATGTCTTTGAGGTAAACCGGCTTACCGTCTTTGTCTTCACCCAAGGGTTGCTGCTGCAAATCAATGCGGGTGGTACCCGCCAGGGCAAAAGCCACCACCAGCGGCGGTGACGCTAACCAGTTGGCTTTAACCAGCGGGTGCACCCGGCCTTCAAAGTTTCGGTTGCCAGAGAGCACCGAGCTAACGGTAAGGTCACCCTTTTCAACCGCTTCACCAATGGCATCGGGCAGCGGGCCAGAGTTACCAATACAAGTGGTACAGCCATAACCCACCAGGTTAAAGCCCAGGGCGTTGAGGTATTGCTGCAAGTCGGCTTTGGCCAGGTAGTCGGTAACCACTTTAGAACCAGGGGCCAAGGACGACTTAACCCAAGGCTTGCGTTTAAGGCCTTTTTCTACTGCCTTTTTCGCCACCAAACCGGCGGCCATCATCACGCTGGGGTTAGAGGTGTTGGTACAGCTGGTAATGGCGGCAATTACCACATCACCTTGGCTCAGCGCATAGTCTTCACCCGCCACCGGCACTTGTAGCGCCTTCTCGGCACCACTTAATTCCAGCACGCCATCAATGGCTTTACCAAGCTCGGGCAAGGCCACACGGTCTTGCGGACGTTTCGGACCAGCAAGGCTTGGCACCACATCAGCCAAGTCCAGTTCCAAGGTATCGGTGAAGATAGGCTCGGGGGCAGAAGAGTCGCGCCAGAAGCCATTTTCTTTGGCATAGGCTTCAACCAGCTTCATGGTGTGCGGGTCGCGGCCAGACAGTTCCATATAGCGCAGCGTTTCGCCGTCAATGGGGAAGAAGCCGCAGGTAGCGCCGTATTCTGGCGCCATATTGGCAATGGTGGCACGGTCAGCAAGTGGCAAGTCATCAAGGCCTGGCCCAAAGAATTCAACAAACTTACCCACCACCCCTTTTTTGCGCAGCATCTGGGTAACGGTCAGCACCAAGTCGGTGGCGGTGGTGCCTTCTTTGAGTTTGCCCTTGAGGCGAAAGCCAATGACTTCCGGAATGAGCATGGAAATGGGTTGGCCCAGCATCGCCGCTTCGGCTTCAATGCCGCCAACGCCCCAACCCAATACACCCAAGCCGTTAATCATGGTGGTGTGCGAGTCAGTGCCCACCAAGGTATCAGGGTAAGCAACCCCGTCCTGGCTCCAAACCGCTTTCCCCAGATATTCCAGGTTTACCTGGTGGCAAATACCGGTTCCAGGCGGCACAACTCTAAAATTATCAAAAGCTTGCTGGCCCCAGCGCAGGAATTGATAACGCTCTTGGTTACGCTCCATTTCAATGGCAACGTTTTCGGCAAAGGCTTCGGGGCTGGCGAATTTATCCACCATTACCGAGTGGTCAATCACCAAGTCCACGGCAGAAAGCGGATTTATACGTTCCGGGTCGCCACCGGCATTGGCCATGGCGTCGCGCATTGCGGCTAAATCCACCACCGCCGGTACACCGGTAAAATCCTGCATCAGCACCCGGGCAGGGCGGTACTGGATCTCGCGGTCAGAACGCTTGGTTTTAAGCCAGTCGACGATAGCGTGAATGTCTTCGGTGGTGACGGTATCGCCATCTTCGAAACGCAGGAGGTTTTCCAACAATACCCTTAAAGAAAACGGCAGCCGGGTTACCTCACCGAGGTCCTTGACTGCCGCCAGACTGAAATAATCGTAGGACTCGCCATCCACTGCCAGCTTTTTGCGGGCCTTGAAGCTATCCAACGAGGCATTGATATTACTCACGACATTGCTCCTTGACGCTTTTTTATCCTGTTCATTCATGCTAGCACCATGAGAATTTCAAGAAAACCGTCAGATGCACCTCTCGTTAATCGACTATTCCGAATTTGGTGGAATTTACCGCTGACAAGCACCGCTTGCAAATAAGCTAGAAAAGGCCATTTACCCTTTTGATATATTTATAAAAAATAGAAAAACGCAGTCACAACAAGGGGCGACGCAAAAAGCACCTAACAACACGAACGCTGGCATTCACTTTTAAAAAAATAAGCTGACGTTAAGGTAAAGGGCGTTAAGTAAAGGCGAAGGCCTAACCGATATAAACCGGTATTTGACAATAGTTCTCAACTAGTTAGGCTAAAAACACTTACCCCAAACAGGCATCAGGCCTGCTTAGTATCGTAGTAAGTCAGCGAAATTTATCGATTTTTTGTCGTCAAAGACGCAAGGACACTGACATGTTTTCATCAATTGCTAAGAAATCTTTACCGCTTTTGGCCACCGCCCTGGTTGTAGCCACCGTTTCCGCACAGGCCAATGCCGCCGAGTTAAAAGCAAAAATTGGTGCCTACCCAGGCACCAAAGCAACCGTTACCGGCAAAGTCGATGTGAGCTTTAAGCATGGCCAAACCCTGTTGAAATACCATTTGATGGGTTTACCGCCTGTTGCTAATGGCGGCCTGCATATCCATGTCGGCAAAACCTGTGATGACGCCAGTAAAGTAGGCGGCCACTATTTCTCCCCCACCACCGCGGGTGACTATTGGAAAAGCGGCGAATGGTCGTCCGACACCAAAGGTGACGCCAAAGGCAGCTTCACCGTGCTATCTGACCTTGGTTACAAAGACAATAAAGGCCATGCCCTGGTTATTCACGGCCCAGACGGTGCCCGCATCGGTTGCGGAATCTTGAAATAATCCCGCCCGTAACAACAAAACCCGCCAACTGGCGGGTTTTTTAGGCAAAAAAAAACGGCAGTCATAAACCCCAAGGAGAATCGGAGTTATGACCACCGTTAGACGAATGTCACGAGGGAGCAAGGTCACCCTTGCCCCGGGCATCACCAATTAGACGAATTCACACGCAAAGAGTGATGGTGATGTTTAATCCCTGACTTGTCTTAAGAGCATCGTGCGTAGCCTGGATTTTTAAAGCTGACCAGGCATCAGCTGAGCAAAAGCCAACGCAGTGAGAAAGCCACTATCGACAGGCTGCCAAGGCCGCCTAGATAAAGACCCACAAACCACATCCATTTTTTAGCCATCAGTAACCCTCCTCAAAGTCGTGAACCTTGCCACGGAAGATCCGGTAACCCCACAGGGTGTAAGCCAGAATGATGGGAACGAAAATCAGCACGCCAGGCAGCAGGAACGTCAGGCTTTGACGAGGTGCAGCGGCGTCGAACAGGCTTAACCGGCCCGGTACCAGGTAGGGGAATAAACCCACTACCAGACCGATAAAGCCCATTACAAAGAGCGCAACGGCGCAGTAAAACGGTGCCACTTCAGAGTGTTTAAGACTCTTAAAGAGCGCAAAAGCAATCACCGCAGTGATAAACGGGATAGGCCACAACCAGCCGATGTTACTCATCCAGCGGGTATGCACAGAAGGCACCGCCAAGAAGTTCCAAAGGCTCACCGCAACCATGGCAATGATCACCAGCGCCAATAGCGGTTTAACCAAGCGCTTAGCTTTGTCTTGCAGGGCACCCGAGGTTTTAACCACTAAGTAAGTGGCACCCAACAAGGCATAACCTGCCATCACCGCAAAAGCCGTTAAAATGCTAAAGGGCGTTAATAATTGCTCACCGCCAGATTGCACTAAGCTACCCAGCATGAGGCCTTGGCAAAAAGCCGCAACGGATGACCCCAAACCAAAGGCCAGGTCCCACCACTGGCGAGAGCTGGTGGCCTTAAAGCGATATTCAAAGGCGATACCACGGAAAATTAGCGATATCAGCATCAGGCAAATAGGCAAATACAGCGTTGGCAACAAGGTGGCGTAGGCGGCAGGAAAGGCGCCCATCAAAATCACCCCACCAAAAACCAACCAGGTTTCGTTACCGTCCCAGACGTGAGAAACGGAACGCATCATCATGTCGCGGTCGTGTTGTTCGGGCAGGGCCGGGTACAAAATACCCAAGCCCAAGTCAAAGCCGTCTAACACCACGTACATCAGGATGGCAAAGCCGAGCAGCAGGAAATAAAACAGTTCCATCAGAAGCCTTCCTTCTTGAGTTCACGTACCCAGTTCAGGGCATAACCCGGCGCTTTCATACCGATCACCTGACTCTCCAGCTTGGCCATATCAGGCGGGCCTTTACGAACCAGCTTGCGGTAGAAGTGCAAGAAGGCGGTCAGCAATGCCAAGTAGGTCACCACGAACAGGGCAAAGGAAATAGCCACACGCTCGGCAGGCAGCTTCGACACCACTTGTTCAGTCCGCACCAAGCCATATACCAACCAAGGCTGACGACCAATTTCCACAACCCACCAGCCAGCTACAGTGGCGATAAGGCCAGCCGGGGTCATCAACACCAGCAACTTCAGTAACCATTTGTTTTCGTACAAGCGGGCACCGCGGCGCTGCCAGTTGGCAAAGAAGGCAACCAGTACCATCAACACCCCAAGGCCAACCATCACCCTAAAGGCAAAGAACACGGGCAGCAGCGGTGGGCGGTCTTGTGCCGGCACCGACTTCAGGCCTTGCACTTCACCGTGCAAGCTGTGGGTCAGAATGATCGACGCCAGATACGGAATTTTGACTTCCAGATGGTTGGTTTCGGTTTTTTCATCAGGGATGGCGAATAAACGCAGCGCCGGGCTGTGCTCAACCTTGTCCCAAATACCTTCCATCGCCGCCAGTTTAACCGGCTGATGTTCTTTTACTTCCAGGCCGTGCTCGTCGCCAACAAAGGCTTGCAGCGGCGCCAGAATAAGAATGAACCACAACGACAATGACAGGCCGCGTTTGGCAAACTCACGGTCGTAGCCTTTAAGTAAAAACCAGGCGCTGATACCGGCTACCAAGAAGTTGGCGGTCAGGAAGGTCGCCAGCAGCATATGCACCAGACGAATGGGGAAACTGGGGTTAAAAATCACTTTAAACCAGTCAACCGGTACGTACTGACCGCCCTCAAAGGCGTAACCCGCCGGGGTTTGCATCCAAGAGTTTGCTGCCAAAATCCAAAACGCCGACAGCACGGTACCAATGGCTACCACCACGGTGGCGAAGAAGTGCAGTTTTTCACCAACACGCTGCCAGCCAAATAACATCACACCCAAGAAGCCCGCTTCCAAGAAGAAGGCGGTCATCACTTCGTAGGTCATCAAAGGCCCAAGCACAGGGCCAACAATGTGCGAGAATTCACTAAAGTTGGTGCCGAACTCATAAGAGAGCACAATGCCGGTCACCACGCCTGAGCCAAAGGTAATGGCAAAGGGTTTTATCCAGAATTTAGCTAACTGCAAATAACGGGGATCGCGCGTCTTGAGCCACAACCCTTCCCAGGTTGCGATCAACACCGCCAAGCCGATAGTCATGGTCGGAAACAGGATATGAAGGCTCACGGTCCAGGCAAACTGGAGACGTGACAACAGCGCTACATCCACGACTTACCTCCGCACCCAACGACTGAAGAGCCAAGGAAGAGAAGCCAGCACAATGCTGCTTAATACCAGTAAAAGGTCAGGGAGAAATTGACTCATGGTCTACACCTTGCAGAAGACAACGTGCCAACTTGTCGCAAAGGTCGTGCCAACTTGGCGAAGCCTTGATTTACGTCAATTTCCGGCGTTAAGCTGCCGCCAGTTCGTCAACAGCGTTGACGACAAAATAGAGGAAAGTGTCAACGATGTTTACACCTGAGTTAGTGGTGGTGTTCCAAGTCGCCATGAGTGCCACCCTGCTGAGCGGCTTGGCCACGGCATTGTGGTTGTGGCGACAAACTGACCTCCGACCCCTGGCCGGCTTTGTGGCGATGATGGGACTTTGGTGCCTGGGCCATCTGCTCAGTCCTTACAGTCCCGGGTTGGCATTACCACTGCTGCTTGCCAACCCTTTTATGCCCAACACCTTCTTGCATTTCGCCTTGGGCTACCTGACAACGCACCCGGCCCGTAAGCGCAGGCTGCTGCGTTTAAGCTACGGCACCAGCGCTTTTATTTTCCTGTGTAGCCTCTTTGGCGGTGCCAGCATTTCGCCCTGGCCGCCCTTTAGCGGTTTTATTCACCTGCACCCGCTGGGCTGGCTGAATCTTGGCTGGACCGTTTTTCTTGGGATCTGCGCCCACGGGGTGCTGCTTAAAGCCTGGGGCGAACAAAAAAGTACGGTACGGCGCTCTATTCTGGCCATCTTCATGGTGGGCGGCTGGGGGCTGCTGTTAGCGTCGAGTTTTGTGTTCCCGTCCCTTGGCATCAATTACTTCCCTTACGCCATGTTAGCGCTGCCCAGTTACGTGTTGCTGCTGGTGTTTGCGGTGATGCGCTACCGGATGCTGGAAGTGAACCAGTGGGCCAGCCGCATTCTTATTGGCTTGGGGTTGGCGCTGCTGGTAGGGGTTGCCTCGGTACTTGCCGCCAGTCTGGGCTTTACTCGTTCCTGGCTGGTGCTCTGGACCTACTCCTTGGTGATACTGGCCGCCAGCGCCGTGCTTTACCCGGTGCTCAGCCGCTGGGTACGCCAGCTGATTTACCCCGGTGCGCGCCTTGACGAACAGCTTCTTGCCCGCTGGCGAAGCCGGCTACGCCAAGCCAGCGACTGGCCAACGCTGATGCAAGATGCCGAGCAGCTGCTGCAACAAGACCTTAATCTGGCCATTACCGTCAGCCAAATCGGCAGTGATGAAGGCCCGCATCTTTGCTGTTACAGCCATGGCCAGCTTTGGCAGGTGAACGTGACTGGCGGTGAAGAGCTGCTGCCTGCCCAGCGCCTGCAAATTGAAATTTTCGCCTCGCTGCTGGCCAGTGCTTGCGACAACCTAGAGCGCACTTTGGAACTGGCCGAAGAAGAAAAGCGCCGCCTGGACCAGCAGCATTTGGTGGAGCTAGGGGCGCTATCTGCGGCCATGGCACATGAACTGCGTAATCCCCTTAATATCATTGCCATGGCCTGCGCCCGCACCGAGGACAACACCCGCAGTTACATCCAAGAGCAGCTACGCCGCGCCGACCGTTTGATCCAAGACTTACTAACCTACGGCGGTAACCCGCAAATTGAAAAACAAGCGGTTGCCGTTGAAGCGCTGGTAAAAAGTCTGCCACAAAGCCAAGGCGTGGAACTGGCAATAGAAGCGGGCCTGCAGCTCAATGTCGACCCACACCGGCTTAGCCAAGTGCTGGTTAACCTCTTAGAAAATGCCAAAGCCTTTGCCAATAGCCGCATCCTTGTGGAAGCGAGCGGCCGCGTGGTTCGCGTGCATAACGATGGCCCCGCCATTGCAGAGGAGCTGACTGAGCGATTATTCCGGCCCTTTGTGACCAAAAGGCCTGGCGGTTCTGGTTTGGGCCTGGCCATCGTCGAGAGGATTATGCAAGCCCATGGCGGAGCGGTTAGACTGCGCACCGATTTGGGCTGGCCCATTACCTTCGAATTGGAGTTTCCCTTATGACAGGCCGCATTTTGCTGGTAGATGACGAAGTCGCCTTTTGCGAACTGGCCAGCGCCTGGCTAACCGAAGACGGCTATGAAGTGCAAAGCGCCCATAACCTGGCTGAGGCCAAAGCCCGGCTCAGCGATTTTGATGCCGACCTGATATTGCTAGACCTGGCGCTGCCGCCGGAAATGAGCCCGGACCACACCTTGGAGGCCCTACCCAGCCTTGGCGACCGGCCGGTGATTATTCTTACCGGTCATGCCGAGCGGCAACTCGCGCTCACCGCCATGGCCAAAGGCGCCTGGGATTTTCTGGCCAAACCGGTTGACCCTGACATGCTGGCGGTGGTTATTCGCCGGGCACTGACCAAGCAAAATCTCACCCGTGAGCTAAGCCTTTTGCGTAAAGCCAGCCAGGGGCCGCTTGATGAGTTAGTCGGCGCTGGCCAGGCCATGGCTAACCTCAAAGCCCTTATTCAGCGCATTGCCCCCACCGATGTGCCGGTGTTGGTAACCGGCCCTTCAGGCACCGGTAAAGAAATGGTCAGCCGCGCGCTGCATAAGTTATCGCGCCGCGCCGAGGGGCCTTTTATCTCGGTGCATTGCGGCGCTATTCCGGCAGAACTTCTGGAAAGTGAACTCTTTGGCTACAAAAAAGGCGCCTTTACCGGCGCCGACCGCGACCGCCCTGGCCTGCTGACCATGGCCGATAAAGGCAGCCTGTTTCTCGATGAAATTGGCGATATGCCATTGTCGATGCAGGTAAAACTGCTGCGGGTACTGCAAGAAGGCACCTTTTACCCTGTGGGTGGGCGCGAACAGCAAAGCATTGATGTGCGCGTTATTTCTGCCACTAATGCTGACTTGCAACAACGGGTTGCCGAGGGCAGTTTTCGTGAAGATTTGTTCTATCGGATAAAAGGCGTGAACCTGAACACCCCGGCCCTTGATGACCGCCCAGAAGATTTACCGCTTTTGTGCGAAAACCTGCTGGCAGAATGGAGCCGCCGTTCGGGCCGCAGCCTTCGCCTTTCACCGTCAGCACGGCAGTGGTTTTTGGCGCGCAGCTGGCCGGGTAATGTAAGGGAGCTAAAAAATACCCTGGAATCGGTTGCTGCTATTTGCCAAAGCCAGGTGGTCAGGCTGGACGACATTGCCCTGTTGTACCCAACCAGCGACGCGACAGAAGCCCAAGGCGACAGCCTGGAAGAGCAAGTCAGGGCGCTGGAAATTCGCCTTATCAGCCAGTCACTGGCGCAGCAGCAAGGCAACCGCTCGGCTGCCGCGCGGCAATTGGGTTTATCCCGGCAAGGGCTGCTGAAAAAGCTGGAACGTTACGGCCTTGACGCTTAATAACATCAGCGCCCAAAACCGTTGAGTTAACTTTACGCGCCCCGCCAATTCAAGCTGGGGCCGCGCCATTGCGCTCCGCCTCGGCCAGTACCACAATGTGGCCCTTCGCCTGCCAGACACCAGCCATGGTGAAAATCAGACGTTTTACCGCGTCAGCTAGATCTGGGCCGGTTATCGGCAATATAATTGACTTGTCATTTATTTAGTTTGCATCTAATGAAGCCAGAACATTTAAATCTAGGGGCGCAGATCGCTCAGATCGGCCGCCAGTGGCGGCTGACGCTGGATAAAAAGTTGCATCCCTTTGGGCTGACACAAGCAACCTGGTTGCCGCTGTGGTGCATAAAGCGCAACGAAACAGCGCTTCGCCAAAAGGATTTAGCCGCCCAGTTAGGCGTCGACGGCTCAGCCTTGGTGCGTATTCTCGATACGCTTGAAAAACAAGAATTTATTTATCGCCAAGAAGGTGAAGACAGGCGCGCAAAAACCTTACACCTGACCGACAAAGGTCGGCAGATCACCTCAACAGTAGATGACGTGGTGAACGATGTTCGGCTGCAGGTGTTAGGCCCTATCAACGAATCAGACCTCGATATAACCCAGGCCGTGCTCAAAGGCATATTGCAAAGCCTATGCAACCTGGAGAAGGAGAAAAAACAGTGAGTAGTACCTCCTCGACACCACGCCGGTTATCCAAAAAAACATGGATCTTCGCGGGTTCGGCACTGGTGATTGTTGCCGTTGTTGTGCTTTGGCTGACCAGTAAAGCAGGCAAGGTTCACGGTAATGACGCCCGTATAGAAGGTGAAGTGTTGAATATCTCCAGCCGCTTGGACGGTTGGGTAACCAAGCGTCCGGTCACCGAGGGCGACCATATCAAAAAAGGCCAGCTGTTAGCGGTGGTTGATGACCGCACCAGCACCTTGGATTTAAGTACCATTACCGCCCAAATTGGCGCCGCTGAAGAAACCGTCAACCAGTTGCAGGCCGAAAAAGACCTCACCGATAAACAAAACAGCGCGGCCGTTGACGAGGCGCAAGCCAACCTGCAAGCCGCCAAGGCGTCGATGAATACCGCCGACCATCAGCTGACCCTGGCGCAAAGTACCTTTAAACGTACCGACAAGCTGTTGAAAAAAGGCCTGACCAATCACCAACAATGGGACGACGACCATACCGCACTGTTGCAAGCGTCCGATCAGCAGCAGCAGGCACAGGCCGACTACAGTGCCGCCCAGGCAAAACTGTCTAAAGCCCAGGCAACACTGGGACAAACCACGGTTTTAAATAGCCAAATTCAGGTTGAGCAGCAACAAATTCAAGCACTGAAATCGCAAGCGGCGCAAACTCGTCAAAACATTGCTGACCTGAAACTACTCTCGCCTATTGATGGTGTGGTCGATAAAACCCTTATCGACAACGGCGATTATGCCCAGGCTGGGCAATGGTTGATGCTCATTCACGACCCAAGCAAGCTGTGGGTTGAAGCCAATATCAAAGAAACCAAAATCGGCAGTATCAAAGTTGGCCAAACCGTTGATATTCATGTTGATGCTTACCCCAATGCCACCTTCACCGGCACCGTGACCCGGGTTGGCAATGCCGCCACCAACCAGTTTGCCTTGCTGCCTAGCCCTAACCCGTCAGGTAACTTCACCAAAATCACCCAGCGGGTGCCGGTGCGTATTCACTTTGACCATCTCGACCCGCGCCTCAAACCTGGCTTGATGGTAGAGGTGGATATCCATGTCGGCGCTTGAGGTTCAGGCCCAGCGGTTTGGGCCTAGCTATCGTTACCTCATCACCTTAACGGTGATGCTGGGCACCATGGCCACCACCTCTACCGCCACCATCGTGAATGTCGCCCTGACCGACATCATGGGCGCCTTCGGTATGGGCACCGACCAAATACAGTGGCTTTCTACCGGCTTTTTGGCCGCCATGACCGCCACCATGTTGATGACGGCTTGGGCCATTAACCACCTGGGCTACAAGGCTACCTTCAACATTGGCATGCTGGTGTTTGTGGCCGGTTCTTTGTTAGGAGCCGTCAGTACCGGTAGCGGTACGGTGATCTTGGCCAGGGTTATTCAAGGCGCGGCATCCGGGGTGCTGCAGCCCTTTGCCATGGTGGTGGTATCGCAGGTGTTTCCCGCCGAGCAGCGCGGCAAGGCGATGGGGATCTTCGGTATGGGGGTGGTGTTAGCCCCCGCCCTTGGCCCGACCGTTGGCGGTATTCTGGTTGACCAATACAGCTGGCGCGACGTGTTTTTGGTGGTGGTGCCCTTTTGCGTTTTGGGCGTCATGGCGGGCAATGTATTGCTGCCGTCTCGCGACCACAGCCCCGACAAACCGCGAGTGCCTTTTGACCTGTTAGGCTTTGTACTGCTCTGTATCGCCTTAACCTTGCTACTGACCGGCCTGTCTAATGGCCAGCGCTATGGCTGGCAGTCAGACAGCATTCTTGGCTGTTTTGTCGGCTCCCTTGTCGCCACCGGGCTCTTTATTTGGTGGGAACTCAGTTGCCGCTACCCGCTGCTAGAGCTGCGGGTGTTTGGTGTTGGCCAGTTTACCGCCGCCTGTGTTGTTGCTTTCGCCCTAGGCGCCGGGATCTACGGCTCAACTTACATCGTTCCGCTCTTTTTGCAGACGGTGCAGGGCTACACCGCCACCCGTTCCGGGATGCTGATGATGCCCGCCGGGCTCATTCTCACCGTTATCTTCCCGTTAGCAGGCCAGCTTACCGACAAGGTGCAACCGCACATTCCGATCATCGCCGGTTTGGCGCTGTTTGGGGTGTCGTGCTGGCTATCGCAAGGGGTGGATATTGATACATCCTTTTTGCAGATGGCAATTTGGGTGCTGATTGGCCGCATTGGTTTGGGGCTGATGCTACCGGCACTAAACGCAGGGGGCTTGCGGACACTGCCAGCCGAATACCTGGCACAAGGGGCCGGCAGCCTGAACTTTATCCGCCAACTGGGCGGTGCCTTCGGGGTGAACTTGCTGTCGGTACTGGTCGATAGGCGTACCTTCTTGCACTCCGATGCGCTGGCACAAACCCTGACCACCGATAACTGGGCACTGGCAGAGGAAGTGCGGCGCTTGGGGCTGTTTTTCAGCCATTGGGGAAACCCCTTTGGTTACACCCTGCCACTGAAAATAAACCCCGGCATTTTGGAGTACATGGAGCGCGTAGTGCTGCCAAAAGCCAGGCTGCTGGCTTACCAAGATGGCTTTTTAGCAGTGTCGATTTTGTTCTTCCTGACCATTATTCCCGCTTGGCTGATGGGTCAGCGGCGCCGAAAAGCCTAAACCTTCAGCACAAAAAAAGCCCGCATCATGCGGGCTTTTTCATTGGCGGCGAGCAATCAGTTGTTGCTGCCATCAACCAGGCGCAGTTTCATCGGCCGCGAGCAGATAAACACGCGCTGGAACTGACGCTCGATATCCTTCGGCATACCCTTGGGCAGCATCACTACGCTGTGCTCGTCGTGAATTTTAATCTGGCCAATGTACTTGGAGCTGATCTTCGCTTCGTTGGCAATGGCGCCAACGATATGACGAGGAGTAGCACCATGGCTACGGCCTACATCCAGGCGGTACGCTTCCATGTCGGCATTGTTGCGCTCAGGGCGTTCGCTGCGCTCGCGACGCGGACGCTCGTCGTTGCGGTCAAAGCGGCGCTCACGACGCTCACCACGGTCGTTACGGTCATTGCGACGATCGCCACGGCGGCCGTCACGGTCAAATTCACGGCGCGGACGGTCATCACGTGGGCCACGGGCGCTTGGCATTTTCGGTTCGGCACCCACCACTGTCAGCGGTTGGTGGCCTTCCAGCAGTGCCAGCAAGCTTGCCGCCAATTCGTTAGCGTCCAGCTCCAGCTCTTCACCTAAACGGGCAACCAATTCCAGACGCTGTTGATGCTCAGCAGCGGCCAGGCCGGTTTTCAGTTTCTCTAAACGGCGCTCGAAAATGGTATCGCTGCTTGGCAGCTCAATAGCATCTACCTTTTGGCGAGTCACTTTCTCAATGCGGCCCAGCAAGAAACGCTCACGCGGGGTGTACAACAATACCGCGGTGCCGGTACGGCCAGCACGGCCAGTACGGCCGATACGGTGCACGTAAGCATCTGGCTCGCGGGGGATATCGTAGTTCACCACCAAACCAATGCGCTCTACGTCCAAGCCACGGGCGGCAACGTCGGTTGCTACCACGATGTCCAAGCGGCCATCTTTCAGGGCTTCAACGGCGGCTTCACGCTCTTTCTGGCCCAAGTCGCCGTTCATGGCGGTAGCTTTAAAGCCACTGTTGTTAAGGTGCTCAGCCAAAGACACGGTGGCGTCTTTGGTGCGGGCAAAGATGATGGCCGCGTCGAACTCTTCCACTTCCAGCACCCGGGTCAATACCGCAGGCTTGTGCTCTTCGAACACCATCATGCCTTTTTGGGTAATGCGATCGACAGTTTGCGCCGGCGCAGAAACCTTCACTTCCTGGTAGTCGCCCATGAATTTGGCAACCAGGTTGCGGATCATCGGCGGCAGGGTGGCGGAGAACAGTGCGGTCTGACGCTCGTCCGGGGTTTCACCCAGAATACGCTCAACGTCTTCGATAAAGCCCATGCGCAGCATTTCGTCGGCTTCATCCAGCACCACCGCTTTGATGGTATCCAGGGTCAAAGAACCACGGTCTAAGTGGTCAATCAAACGGCCAGGGGTAGCAACCACCACCTGAGCACCGCGGCGCAAGTCGCCGCGCTGGGGACCAAAAGGTGAACCACCGTACAAGGTGACCACTTTCAGGCCCGTCATAAAACGGCCAAAATCTTCTAAGGCGCCAGCAACCTGTTGGGCAAGCTCACGGGTTGGGGCCAATACCAACATTTGCGGAACGCCATGGTTGGTATCGATGCTAGAGAGCAGCGGCAGACCAAAAGCAGCGGTTTTACCGGTACCGGTCTGTGCTATGCCCAGAACATCGCGACCTTCCATAAGCAGCGGGATACAACTGGCTTGGATGGGGGACGGCGTAACGAAACCCATTTTCTCCAAGGCTTGCATAATCGGCTGAGGCAAGGAAAGTTCGGAAAAGGTCGCAGACATAGCGGCTCTCTGTAGCGTAAAAGGCCGCGCATTATACGGGTATTTTTTACGCAGTGCGCAGTTTTTTTATAAGAGTTTTCAGCTTAGGCTGATAGATGTTAAAAAAAGACAGAAGGGACATCCACTTATGCAACTTACCGATACGCACTCCAAACTCCTTGGTTACCTTCTGTGGCTATTCGGCTTTACCGGCTCGCACCGGTTCTACTACGGCAAACCCATTACCGGCACCCTTTGGTTTTTCACCTTCGGCTTGTTTTTGATTGGCTGGCTAGTGGATTTATTCCTCATTCCAGGCATGGACGACGAAGCCGACCAACGCTTTATTCCCGGCCCTATCGATTACAGTGTCGCTTGGCTGTTATTAACCTTTTTAGGCCTCTTTGGCCTTCACCGCTTTTACCAGGGCAAAATCATCAGCGGCCTGATTTATCTGCTGACCTTAGGCCTGTTCGGCTTTGGCATTCTTTACGACTTTTGGACCCTTAATCAGCAGATTTCCGAGAAAAACAGCCTTTTTCGCCGCTAACGATGATGCCGCTACCAGCCAGGCTTTGGCCTCACTAACAACCACAAAAAAGGGCCGTTACGGCCCTTTTTTTTATGCAGTTTACTTGATGTCCGGAATGTTACGGCCGTAGTAAATTTCCTGCATTTCTTTCCAGAGTTTCTCAGTGATTTCTTCTATCTCATTACCGGTTAGGTCGTTCTTATCAACGCCGAATAGGTAATGGTTAAGGTCGTAATCCTTGAGCATCATCTTGGTGTGGAAGATGTTCTCTTGGTACATGTTCACATCCACCATCTGGTACTGACTTTTGGTGTCTTCAGACAAGAAGTTCTGGATGGAGTTAATTTCGTGGTCGATATAGTGCTTAGTGCCACGCACATCGCGGGTAAAGCCACGCACCCGGTAATCGACGGTGACGATATCGGATTCAAGGGCATGAATAAGGTAGTTCAGCGCCTTCAGTGGTGAGATAACGCCACAAGTCGACACTTCGATATCGGCACGGAAGGTACAGATACCATCATCGGGGTGCACTTCCGGATAGGTGTGAACACAGATGTGGGATTTATTCAGATGCGCTACTACGGAAGAGTCCGCCGGAATGGGGCCGGGCTTTTCGGAAGTATCCACCTGCTGGGAGTCCTTCAGCGGCTCTTCAGACACCAAGATGGTGACCGAGGCCCCTTGGGGGTCGTAGTCCTGGCGAGCTACATTGAGAATATTGGCACCGATGATGTCACACACCTCGGTCAGAATGTCGGTCAAACGATCGGCATTGTACTGCTCATCAATGTACTCAATGTACTCCTGACGCTGCTTTTCCGTCTTGGCATAGCAGATGTCGTACAGACAGAAACTGAGGCTTTTAGTCAGATTGTTAAAGCCGTGCAGCTTGAGTTTGGACTCTTCCACTTCTCGGGTTCCTCACCTACCTGGCCGCATGGGCGACCTTGCGTTAACACGGGTTGCACTCTTTTGAATACAACGCACACCTATGCCGACTTGGCGGCAGACAGAGCCATTGCTGGTCTGCATGTCGAGACGCTAAAGCATTGAAGCGCCTTGATATGCATTCGCTATTCGCGAAAACAACGACGCCGCGACGGGCCGCTCGGGCCCGTCACGGTGTAACGCATCAACGAATTGATGCCCAGGTTACGGTAGGTCGACGATGCGGTAGCTGTGGCGCACATTGGCCGCCTTTTCCAGCATCTTCGATACCGAACAGTATTTGTCCATGGACAGGCTAACAGCACGCTCAACGTGCTTTTCCTGAACCCCATGGCCGGTTACCACGAAAACCAGTTCTATATCGGTGAAAACCCGCGGGTGATCGTCAGCGCGCACCGCTTTGATCTCAACCTCGCAGTCGGTCACGTCTTGGCGAGCCTTTTGCAAAATGGACACCACATCCACCGAGCTACAGCCGCCTACCGCCAGCAGCACCATTTCCAGCGGGCTGGCACCTTTCCCGGGGTTATCGCCGTCCATCAACACCTGGTGGCCACTGCCACTGGTGCCTAAAAACTGCATCCCCTCAAGCCACCGAACCTTCGCTTCCATCGCTGCTTCCAGACCGCCTTCACCAAAGTGGGCGCAACGATACCACAACGAAATGTCATTGAAAGGATCATTTTGTGCTTGATGCTCCACGTCGACCCTGCGAAAGTGTGATAACGTCCATAAATTCAATGGTTAGAAGTGAGGCTAAACCATGGCAATCCTTGGTCGCATACCTACCGACCCCGTGCTGGAACGGTTTCTCTCCCACTGCCATGTCAAACAATACGGTGCCAAAGCCCCCATCATTCATCAGGGTGAAAAGGCGGACACACTTTACTACGTGGTAAAGGGTTCGGTGGTGGTACTGATTAAGGATGATGAAGGCAAAGAGATGATCCTGTCCTACCTCAACCAGGGGGACTTTTTCGGAGAACTCGGGATTTTTGAAGAAGAGCCAGTGCGTACCGCCTGGGTCAGAACCAAGAGTCAATGTCAGATAGCGGAAATGAGCTATCAGAAATTTCGCCAGATCATCCAGCAAGACCCGGAGATCCTGTTCAAGCTGAGCACTCAGATGGCTAAGCGTCTGAGCTTTACCAGCCGTAAAGTGGGCGATTTGGCCTTCCTTGACGTGGCTGGCCGCATTGCACAGACCTTACTGAATCTGGCTAAACAGCCCGACGCTATGACCCACCCCGACGGCATGCAAATTAAGATCACCCGTCAGGAGATTGGCCAAATAGTGGGTTGCTCCCGTGAAACCGTGGGCCGAGTGCTAAAAATGCTCGAAGAGCAGAACCTCATCCACGCCAGGGGCAAAACCATCGTGGTTTACGGCACCCGCTGAGCCACATCCCGTCGTAATTCAGTCAGGACCGCTTTTCGCGGTCCTAGCTGTTTTATGGGAGTACCACTTAGCAGTGCCAGCAGCAGCGCTGGGCATTGGCCCTTCGCCGCCAAGTGCCACCCCAAACGCCATAACGGCAGCCGCAGGGTATCGATACTGCCGCCGCCTTGGGCAAAACGTTTTAGCTCCGCTTGGTCATGTGAACTCAGTGGCGGGCTGCTTGCCCCTTGAAAAAGGCCATTTATTAGCTCTTTCGGCAAGGGTTGCTGCCAGGGCAAGGTTTCCCAAAATCGCGCTTCCACCTGGCTAACAAAGACCGCGGCCGCATCGGTTTGCGCTTTCGCCATCATCACCGACGCCAAGCCTGATGCCGCATCAACGCTGGTGCCAAGCCGCAAAGGCTGCCAGCCGGCGCGGCGCCAAAAACGCACTAAATCGGTATCGCCAGCAAAGCTCACCAGCAGTAGACCAAAACGGCGTTCCAGCTCTTCAAGCAACCAGCTGCCCAGCCCCTGGCGCTGCTCGGACACGGCAATCCGCATCACCCGCATGCCGGTAAAAGAAGGCGCCTCTTTAAACCCCATGTGGCTACTAAGAGACTGCAACACCAAGTGCCCTTTGGGCCGGCGCTGGCCTAGATAAATTGCCTGACAAAGTTCAGCATCAAGGCCGCCTTCAGCCACCAGTGCCACCACCCCCAGCACCTTGTCCTGGCGGCATGCCAGCACAAATTGCACCGCAGGGTCAGTTAACCAATGCTCGATATCAGCAGGCGAAGTTTGATAGTGAGCACTGACCAAAAGCCCCATCGCCGCCTTGAGCCAGGTGGGTCTGGCCACCAGTTCGGCGGCAGTTAACCAGTGCAGCGCCACCGGGCCTTTGGGGCAAACATCCGGCTCGGCAGCCAGTAACAGCAGTTGGTTAACCAGCTTTTCTACCGGGCAACCGGGAGCCCAGCGCACCGGCGTTGTCAGATGTAACTGCTGAGTACCGGGATAACGCGCCTTGAGCTTCGGCAAAAAACGCAGCGCAAAGCCGCGCCCCGAGCCTTCGTAGCCATGCAAGGTACTGGAGAAAACCAGCCTTTTGTAATGACTGGCAAAAGCATCTAGCTGCGGGGTGGGAATGGCTGCGGCTTCATCGACCAGTAGCAATGCCGCCTCGGGCTTTTCAGCCAGCAGGCGGTCGGGCGGGTAAAAGTGTAAGCAATGGCCTTGCCAATGCAGGCTCTGCCCGGCCATGTCAGCACTGGGCAATTGTTGTTTGGCAAAGGCAAACAGCGGGGCCAAGGCTTCAAAGCGGGGCGCCGTTACCACAACAGGGCTGCGCCCGGCTTTAAGGGCCTCGGCCGCCAAGGTACCCAATAATGCAGTTTTACCGCGGCCGCGGTCGGCCGTCAGCACTAAGGGTCGGCCCCGGTGGCCACTGAGCACCTTAATGCCAGCCGCCAAAGCCTGTTGCTGGTCTGCCGTTAAGCCAGCTACAGGCTGGTATGGCGCACCAGCGTGCTGCTGAAATTGCCGTAACTGCGATGCCAACCAAGCACCCAGCGCGCTTTGCGCTGCCAGTAGCGCCAATGGCGGGGTGAGCAATACCAGCAAGCCGCCGCCACTAAGGCAGCCCGACAAGGCGCCCAAAGCATTTAGGTGCAAGCCGCTATGCCAATCCACCACCAGCAAGTCACATTCTTGGCCGAGGTAGTGCCGCGCTTCATTGGCCTTAATGCCTTCGCCACCGAGCCAAAGCGGTTGCCTGGCGGCTGTAAAAAGCGCTTTGGCTTGCTCGAGATGCTGCGCTTTATCGCCAGCCAGCAACAGTAAACGCCGTTGCCAACTGCTGGCAGCTTGTGCTTTTAAGGTGTTGATATCCTTCATGGGGCTATTTTCGCGGATCGCGGCAAGGCGCGCACCCGTCTTTTTAATTCTTTTAATAAGCCGGCGTCACTTTGCTGATAACGCAGCTGCTGATAGAGCGCCGTTATCTGCTGCCAGGGCTCGGCAAGCTGCGGCTTAAGCCTTGCCACCCTTAACGCAAAATCGCCTGGGGCTTCCCCCGGTTCGCGGTTAAGGCCGGTTTTGGCGCAGCCTTTGAGATAGCAGCGGCTTACCGCCTTTTGCACCGGCGCCAGGTCGCGGCGCGTCCACCAATGCAGCGCCACCAACAGCACCAGCAGTAAACCGCCAAATAACAGCGCCGCGCTCAGGCCGTTATGGTTTCCCAGCAACCAGCCCAATAATTGCTGACGGCGGCCACTGTCGTAGTTAAGCACCCAGCGATTCCAGCGATAATCCATCAACGCCGCCTGATAGCGCAGCCATTTCATTGTCGGCTGCTGCTTTAACTGCCAAAGCCAACCACCACCGGCACTAAAAGCCGGGTTGGCGGCCATGGCGCTCAAGCCACCACTTACCCGGCTTGGGGCCACTTGCGCTGTGGGGTCAAAGCGCACCCAGCCTTGTGGCGGCAGCCAGGCTTCTACCCAAGCATGGGCGTCATATTGATATAGGGCGTAAAAGTCGCCTTCCGGTAAATATTGGCCACCTTGATAGCCCGCCACAATACGCGCCGGAATGTTCGCCGCGCGCAATAGCGCCGCTAACGCCGACGCGTAGTGGCCACAAAAACCGGTGTGGGTTTCAAATAAAAACTGGTCTACCGCGGCCTTACCCAAGGGCGGTGGCGACAAACTGTAACGAAACTGGCTGCCAGCAAAGTAGCGGTTCATGGCTTGGGCCAGCGCCGCATCGGCCGGGTATTGCTGGCGAAGTTGCTGCGCCAAGGCGAGGGTTTTGGGGTTATCAGGCGGCGGCCGGCGGTTATAAGCCAGCTCCCGCTTCGACGCTTGGCCGCGCTTTGCCTCAGCCAAGCGCAGCTGAAACTGGCGGGTCTTTAGTATCGGCGTTTTGGTCACTAGCCGCCGGTCGGCGGTGAGCACCAGCTCTGACGACAGCGGCTGGCTACCGTCTAGCACCGGCAACCAAGGCTTGCTGGTGGCCGACATCATTAAGGTCCAATCCTGGCCCGGGCTTAATGTAAAAGGCACGGATTTATCTTCGGCTTGCTGGCGAAAGCTTGCCTGACGCCAGCTTCTACCATCAAAGTCTTCCAAGGTTAAGGCGCGCCAATAAAGCCCTGAGGAAGCAGGATGCCAGGGTAACACCGCCCGAAAGGCAAGCTCGGTTGATTGCGCTAATGAGGAAAAATCCCCGGGACTCATCACATCAGAAAGGCCGGTCGTTGCCGATTGCGCATTGGGCATTTGCCAAAGTGGCGACAGCCTTGGCAGCAGTAAAAACAGCAATAAGGTAAAAGGCAGGCTGGCTATACTCAGTCGCCCAAGGCCCTTAAGTTGTAACCGCCACGGCTGGCCGCCGTGCAAACTTACCAGCACCGCCAGTTGCATCAAGGCCGCCAGCAACAAATACAGCGCCATGGCCATCGACTGATAACGCACCAAATTGGTGGCCAATAAAAAAAGTCCAAACAGCACCAGCGCAAACAAGTCGCGTGGGGCTTTAATTTCGAGCACTTTCAGGCTGTACCCGAGCACCAGCAGCGACACCATGGCCAGATACACGCCTTTGCCCGGCAGACTGAAGGCAAGGGTAACCGCCCCGGCTAGCGCCAGCAGCACCAACAGCCAGCGCGGCGGCTGGCCAAAGCGGCCAAGGCAGATACCGCTACACCAGGCCAGGCAAAACAGGTTCAGCACCACCAGTACCCACCCTACCCGGTTCCAAGTGGGGAGCACCGCCATGAGTTGCGAGGCGATCAGCAGCAGTAAGGTGCGCCTGGGTAGGTACCATCTCATGCAGGTTTACCCAAGCATGCCAAGGCGGCCAGACAGCGGTTGCAGTGGCTATGGCCGCTGCCGGGAGCAATGTCCATGGCGCCAAGGTCAAGGCCGTATAACAGCTGCTTTTCATTAGCATCCAATACCTGCCAGGCAAGCCTTGCCAGGCGCTGTTCTAAATCCCGGCCCTTAATGTCAGCAAGGCGCAGCCAGCGGCTGTCACTTTGTGGTGAGGCAAACTCCTTTGACCACATGCCGCGGCCTTGGGCCAGCTGTTTCCAGGCCACCCGCCGCAGTGGGTCGCCCGGCTGGTAATTTTTAAGCCCCTGCCAGTCATCTTCACCTTGATGCAGAGCGGTTTGCTGGCCCTGGCCGGCGCTCTGATGGCCGCGAGGCCAAGGCTCTGGCTTGGGATACAAATGCACAACTTGGTCCAGGTCTGGGTAGCTCCAGGCCCGAAACAGCCCCAACGGATAACGGCAAGCTACCGTTAACCGGCCCGGCCGATAACGCCCCCGCGGCCCCGGGCTGGCCAGCAATACCAAGCGCTGCAACCCGTCTATATCAGTGCGGCGCAGCGGGCCATTTTCAAAGTGAAACTCCAGCGCCCAGTGACTCAAGCCTTCGGCCTGCACTTCCAAGCGCACTTCATCGCCCGCTACCTGCGGCTGACTGTTGATGCGGTTAAGCCGTAAACCGGCCAAATTACGGTGGGTAAAGTACATGCTGCTGGTAAAAAGGCTGACCAGAAAAAAGGCCAGCAGCAGCACCAGATTATTTTGGTAATTGGTGCCCAATAAAAATACCGCCAACACCAAAGTGAGAAAGGCATAACCAAAGGGCGTGGGCAAAATATAGATATTGGCGTTACTGAGTAAAGCGCGGCTTGCCGGCGGCTGCCGGCGTGCCAAAAAACGCGCTAACCAGCGTTTGCGCCAGGGGCTCATGTCAGTACCGGATCGACAGCGCCAAGCACCAGGCTGGCATAGGCTTGCTGGCCACCTTGCACCACTGGGCTCAACCGGTGTTCGGCCACCGCCGGGAAGATGGCTTTAATATCCTCCGGCAAGACATAGTCGCGCCCGGCTAAAAAAGCCCAGGCTTTGGCAGCCGCCAAAATAGCCTTACCGGCCCTTGGCGACAGCGGCCTTGGCACTTCGGCCATGTCTCTTGAGGCTTTTAACAGCGCCAGTAGGTAATCGAGCAAGTCATCAGAGGCCCGCACACTGGCAACAGCCTGTTGCAGCTCGGTAAGGCCCGCCACATCAAGCAGTGGGCTGAGAGTTTGGTGCGCCAGGGCTTCCCCTTTAAGCAGCCTTTTTTCCGCCGCGGCTGGCGGAAAACCCAAGGTGATGCGCATGGTAAAACGGTCTAACTGCGATTCGGGTAGCGGATAAGTACCGGCTTGGTCGACCGGGTTCTGGGTGGCAATAACAAAAAACGGGCTAGGCAGCGGATAGGTTTGGCCGTCGATACTGACCTGCCCTTCCGCCATGGCTTCTAGCAAGGCACTTTGGGTTTTAGGGCTGGCGCGGTTAATTTCATCTGCCAGCAAAACCTGACTGAACAATGGCCCGGGTTGGAAGTCAAAATGGCCGTGTTCCTGGCGGTAAATCGACACGCCGATAAGGTCGGCTGGCAACATGTCAGAGGTAAACTGCACCCGCTGGTATTCCAGCCCCAAGGTGGCCGCCAGGGCATGGGACAAGGTGGTTTTTCCGGTTCCCGGCAGGTCTTCAATCAACAGGTGGCCGCCACTTAGCAAACAACAAAGCGACAGGCGAACGGGCTCATCCTTACCCAATAACACCGCATTTAGCTGTTTTAAAATTGAATTGGGCAGGGTCACAAGGGCATCCTCTTTTTTGTTTTCTTAAGCCTAGGCGCTGTTGCTAAGTCTTTCATTGCTAAGTAGCAATTGAGGGCCTTTATTCTCAAACCGCCAAGCTTCGCCTAAGATATAGCTGACCAGTGGCTCGAGGAGTACACAATGAAAAGCAAGATTATTCCCCTGGTATTGATGTTGGCCGCAACGGCGGCGCATGCTCAAGAGCTGCGCCTGCGTGGGCCAGCCGACTACCCCTTCACTAGCCAACCCGGCGCCAACCCCGGCTTTTTTGTGGAAGCCGCCGAAGACATTCTTAAAGCCCACGGCCAAGACCCGAATTATCGCGTGGTGCCTTGGAATGCCATGATCGCAGGCGGTGAAAGCGGCCTGTACGACTGTCTGCTAGGTATTCATACCTCAGAAGCACCAGAGCTGAACTTCACCAGTGAAGCTTGGACGGTGATGTCGCCCCATCTTTATGTGCGCACCGAAGATCCTCTCAAGTACCAAGACTTAAGCAGTTTTCAAAACCGCTTGGTGGGGGTATTGAAAGATTCGCGCATGGAAGCGGCGCTGCAGCCGATGAAGAAATACAAGCCTGACAACCTCAAGGTCTTTTTGCGCAAAGAAGGCCAGGGTATGGACGAAATGGTGCGCGAATTACGCTTTGGCCAAATAGACGTCATTGCCGCGCCTAAAACCTTTATGGACCATTACCTGAAGGAACACGACCTGACCAAGGTTATTCGCGACGTTGGCCGCTTCACTAAACCGGTGCCGCTCTATATTGCTTGCTCCAATAAAAGCAATGGCGTGCAGCTGGTTAAATGGCTTAACCAGGGCCGCTTTGACCTGATGCGAGACGGTAAATGGCAGGCACTGAAAGAAAAATACGGTGTTGAATAATAAAAAAGGCCGCTTAAGCGGCCTTTTTTATTCGCGGTATTGCATTAGCTTTTGGCGTTGGTGCTTTCAAAAATCTTATCGGCACTGGCTGCCACAAAGCCGGTGTAGAGCTTGCCGTTGGCCATGGGGTAGCGCAGGGCAAATTCGTAAAAGCAGCTGGGAATAGCAAAGCTGCCGTCACTAAATTGCACCTGGGCTTTATCAGCCATGGTGGACGACTGCTCTAAACAGACCTCGGCACTGCCTTTAATTTCGCCGCCAGCGGTGTTGAGTATAAAGCCTGCGTCTTTGAGCGCTTGGTTAACCGCAGTTAATGTCTCGAAGTTATTAAGGTGGTTAACCGACACCGTGAAATGGTTGGCGCGGTAGCCATAAGCCGCCATCCAGGCCGCGTATTCACTTTCTTCCAGCAGCGCTTGGTAGTCACTATGTGACACCTGCCAGTGGCTGCCGGAATAAAGAAAGTCATCAGCGGTGGTCGCCGCCGCATCCACGTTTGCCACCATCTTATGCACCAGCGCTTGCAAGGCCGGGCTGCATTTTTCTACCAGCAGCTCGGAGATAAACACCTTGGGCTGGGTGTCATCCGGGTGCTCAAAGTGCTTGGCGTAAAGCTTTTTCGCTTCGAAGTGGTACTCACCCTTTTCCTCGTAGCCCAGGGCAAGAAAGTGTGCAGCCAGCTTGTCCAGGCCAACGTTGGGCAAGTTAAAGGTACGGAAAGCCACATGGTCGTTAATGATGTCGGTGCCCTGCTCGGAGCTTGCCAACAACTGATGGACCTTGGCGGCGCTGGGAGTGACGTCCAGGTAATTATTCCAGAGGCACTCAAATAGCTGATTGATGTCCTTGTGCATAGAAACCTCTATGTGATGTAAAAACGGCAACCCAAAGGCTGCCGTTAAAATGCATTACAAGCTAAGGCCAGGGGCCAGACTTGCCGGGGCGCTAACCGCCTCCACCTCAACACTGGCAACCGGATAGGCGCAATAGTCAGCGGCATAGTAAGCGCTAGGCCGGTGGTTACCGGAAGCGCCAACACCACCGAAAGGTGCCGCACCTGACGCGCCGGTGGTTTGCTTGTTCCAGTTGACGATGCCGGCGCGAATACGGCGGAAGAAATAATCCCAATCTTCGCGGCTATCCGACAGCAAACCGGCCGACAAGCCATAACGGGTGTTGTTGGCCGCAGTGATGGCAGCGTCGAAATCGTCGTAGCGGATCAGTTGCAGCAGCGGACCAAAGTATTCTTCGTCGGGCAGCTCGCCAATGGCGGTCACATCAATTAGCCCAGGGCTCACCCGGCCAGTATCCGCTTGCAGGTGCTTGAGCTCAACCAGCGGTTCGCCGCCAAGGCCTTTAAGCTTATCTTGCGCCGCCACCATGGCTTTGGCGGCTTTGGCGGAAATGAGCGGCCCCATAAAGGGCTGCTCTTCATCAAACTGGCCACCTACCTTGATGGCTTTCACCGCCGCAACCAAGCTAGCAACCAGTTGGTCGCCCTGGGCACCGGTTGGCACATAAAGGCGGCGCGCACAGGTACAACGCTGGCCGGTAGAGATATAGCCAGATTGCAAAATCTCGTGCACCGCGCCTTTGATATCGGCCACTTCACGCACCAGCAGTGGGTTATTACCACCCATTTCCAGCGCCAGAATTTTCTCGGGCTGGCCACCAAATTGCTGATGCAATAAATGGCCGGTGTTAGAAGAGCCGGTAAAGAACAGGCCATCAATACCTTTGTGGCTAGCCAGCGCCTTACCGGTTTCAAGCTCCCCTTGCACCAGGTTAATGACCCCGGCGGGTAAACCGGCAAGCTCCCACAGTTTAAGGGTTTGCTCAGCGGTTTTCGGGGTCAGCTCTGACGGTTTAAATACCACGGTGTTACCAGCAATAAGCGCCGGCACCATGTGACCGTTAGGCAAATGGCCAGGAAAGTTATAAGGGCCAAACACCGCCACCACGCCATGGGGTTTGTGGCGAATAAAGGCGCGGCCACCGGCCACGTCGTTTTCCACCAAACCGGTGCGTTTTTGATAAGCGCGGGTAGAGATGGCGATTTTGCCTACCATCGCCGCCACTTCGGTTTGGGTTTCCCAAAAGGGTTTACCGGTTTCTTCGGCAATGGTGCGGGCCAAGGCTGCTTTGTTGGCTTTAAGCTGCTCGCCAAAGGCGGTGATAATCGCCAAGCGCTCTTCCACGCTTTTATCGGCCCAGGCCACAAAGGCGGCGCGAGCTGCCGCAACGGCGCTATCGACTTGGGCTGGGCTGGCACCCTGGCCTTCCCAGATAACGCTGTCGTCGGCCGGGTTATGTGAGGTAAAAAGTGGGCCTTCGCCCACCTGCCATTGGCCGTTAATCAGTTGGCTCATGGTTTACTCCTTCTCAAAGGCAATAGCGCGCACCCAATCACCGGCTTTGACACCCAGGGCGTCAGCAGTGTCTTGGTCAATCACCAAGTCGCCTTTTTGATGGCGAGCTTGGGCAAGGGTGCAGCGAAATTGCTGAAGATGGGTGTTGGCAATCATGGTCTGTACGCCATCAGAGGCGTCGCCAATAGCCACTTCCAGCCGTTCGCTTTCACGAATGGCGTTAATTTGGTCGATGTCGCATTCCACCGTGGGGCCAGCATCAAACACATCAACATAGCCCCGCCAGCGAAAACCTTCTGCCATCAGCAGTTTCAATGCCGGGCGCGTTTTGGCATGTACATGGCCTATTACTTCCTGCGCGGCCTTGGGCAACATGTCCACGTACACCGGGTAGCGCGGCATCAGTTCGGCAATAAAGGTTTTCTTACCCAGGCCGGAAAGGTAGTCGGCTTGGGGAAATTCCATGTCAAAAAAGTGCTGCTGTAGCCAGTTCCAAAACGGCGAAACGCCGCTGCCGTCACTAACGCCGCGCATTTCGGCGATCACGGTTTCGGCAAAGCGTTCACGAAATTCAGCCAGGAATAAAAACCGGCATTTCGACAGCAAACGACCATTAAAACCCTGGCGATGGCTTTCGCTTAAAAACAGCGTGCACAGCTCCGACACGCCGCTGTAGTCGTTACACAGAGTCAGGGTTTTCAGTTCTTTATGTACCCCAAGGGCCGGCGAAGAGTGTACGGCGGTACCCAGCTTGTAATGCCAAAAGGCATCGGCTTGGCCTACTCGGGCTTCAAGGGCAGTGGTGCCAACCACATCGCCGGTGTGGGTGTCTTCCATCACCAACAGATAACCTTGCTCACCTTGGTCACATTCGGCGTCGCTGAGTTCGAAAGACGCCTCGGAATGGGCGATTTTGGCAGCCAGCCGCTCTTCGTTAACCGGAAGCGAGGTAAAGCCAACCCCGGATTCCTCGGCAATACGCAACAAGGCACCCAGATCTTGGCTGGTAATAGGACGGATAACCAGCATAGATGGCTCCTTTGATAGGTGTGAGTCACAAGGGCGACGCCAGGCGTCGCCCAAGTCGGCTCAGGCGCCGACCACCTTGGCAACGGCACGTTCAAAACGGGCCATGCCTTCTTTGATGTCGTCTTCACTAATCACCAAAGAAGGAGCAAAACGCACCACATCAGCACCGGCAACCAGCACCATCAGTTGCTCGTCAACAGCGGCGGTGAGGAAGTCGCGGGCCCGGCCTTTGTATTCGTCGCTCAGTACCGCACCCAGCAACATGCCCATACCGCGCACTTCTTTAAACACCTTGTATTGGCTGTTAATGGCTTCAAGGTGCTCGCGGAACCAGGCTTCGCGCTGCTTAACACCGTCCAGCACAGCAGGGGTGTTAACCACGTCGATAACGGCTTCGGCCACGGCACAAGCCAGCGGGTTACCACCGTAGGTAGAACCGTGAGTACCAACCTTCAGGCTGGCCGCAATCTTGGCGGTGGTGAGCATGGCGCCGATGGGGAAACCGCCACCCAACGATTTGGCTGAGGTCAGAATATCGGGGGCTACACCGTATTTTTGGTAGGCGTACAAGTAGCCACTGCGGCCCATACCGGTTTGTACTTCATCGAAAATCAGCAAGGCATTGTGCTTGTCACACAGGGCGCGAACACCTTCAATAAAGGCTTGCTCGGCAGGAATAATACCGCCCTCACCTTGCATCGGTTCCATGACCACGGCGCAGGTTTTGTCGCTAATCAGCTTTTCAAAACCGGCCAGATCGTTGTAATCGAGGTGGTCGATAGCGCCAGGTTTGGGGCCAAAGCCGTCGGAATAGGCAGCTTGGCCACCAACGGTAACGGTAAAGAAGGTGCGGCCATGGAAGCTTTTATTAAAAGAAATGATCTGATCTTTGCCTTCACCGAAATGGTCAAGGGCATAACGACGCGCCAGTTTAAAAGCCGCTTCGTTAGACTCGGCGCCAGAGTTGGCAAAGTAAACCCGTTCGGCAAAGGTGGCAGCAGTTAGCTTTTTCGCTAAGCGCAGTGCCGGTTCGTTGGTCATCACGTTAGACAGGTGCCAAAGCTTTTCGCCTTGTTCTTTTAAGGCGCCCACCAAAGCGGGGTGACAATGGCCCAGCACGTTTACCGCAATGCCGCCGGCGAAATCGACGTATTCTTTGCCTTCTTGGTCCCATACCCGGGCACCTTTACCGCGCACAGGAATGATAGCCGCCGGATTGTAGTTGGGGACCATTACTTCATCAAAAGTGGCACGGCTGACTGGCATTTGCTCGGACATAATTGTTCTCCAATGGGTTTGGGCATGCGGGGCTGGCAAGACATAAGTACGAGGGCCCACAGGCCAGGTAAGACGATGGCTCGATTATCTCAGTAGCTTCGAGCACTTTCTCTGGCATCTTACCCTTAGATAGATATCCCTATCGATTGTCGCAAAAAATTTTGCTTATCCAAGGTAATGAAACATTAGCCAGACTAATTTGAGCGGTATTTAGAGGCTGAGAAAATTGGCCAGTAAAGCGTGGCCAGCTTCGGTCAGAATGGCTTCGGGATGAAACTGCACGCCGTGAAGGGCAAGCTCGGGTTGGCAAAGCCCCATAATAAGGCCGTCGTCGGTCCAGGCATTGACCTCAAGCCCGCTAGGCAGCGTGGCGTTATCGACCACCAAAGAATGGTAACGGGCGACCGTCAGCGGTTGGGGAAGCCCCTTAAAAACGCCGCTGCTGTTATGGGTGATAACCGAGGTTTTACCGTGCATTACCTGGGGCGCTGTAACCACCTTGGCCCCCAGCACCTGTGCCAGGGTTTGATGCCCTAAACAGACCCCTAAAATTGGCAGCTGCCCTTTAAATTTATCTACGGCGGCCAGGGAAATGCCGGCTTCATTGGGGCTGCAAGGCCCTGGGGAAATCAGCATTCGCGCTGGCTTTAGCGCCGCAATATCGGACAAGGTCACCGCATCATTACGCACCACATGCACTTGCTGCCCCAACACTTGTAAGTACTGCACCAGGTTGAAAGTAAATGAATCGTAGTTGTCGATGACCAGCAGCATAATATAGCTAACCAATTGATTTTAAAATTAAAGCCAGGCTACAACCTGAGAGAAACATTGCCTAATGGCGTTAGCCATACCGCCCTCGCGCCCAGCAAGGGGCGCTATTGTCACCGAAGCCCGCAGCGAATGAAATAGTCCCAACCGCAACCGAAGTTAAGACCCTTTCAAAAAAAGAAGGAGCTGACAGCTCCTTCTTTTAATGACCAGAAAAGACATTTAGCGCCTTTGTAGCCGTGCCAGCTTTCGCTTTGAAAACCAGGGGTAGAGCACCGGCAACAGCAGTAGCGTAAGCGCCGTCGCGGTGATTAAGCCCCCGACAATGACCGTGGCGAGCGGCTTTTGGATCTCGGCGCCGACCCCGTTGGACAGAACCGCGTTATTACACATCATTACAAAGTGTTTTTATCTGCTATCCCATTGGCACTTAACGCTATCTGAGCCTTAAAAACAGGGCCTATAGCGCATCAGCCGTTTCTCACTACTCACCTTGTCTCACTGCCACCGGACCAACTTTCATGCATTTAAATGGAAATAAGAATATATATCGTTTAGATTGCCAACTTTCTTGCTGTGGAAAGATAAAAAGATGAAAACAATGGAGAAACCTCGCCTTACCATTATCGCCGCCGCTGTGCTGGCGGTGCTTAGCTATTCGGCCAATACTGCAGCGGCACAGACGACGACCGAGACAACCAAAAAGACCGACAACCAAAAGCAAAATAACGATAAAAAAGACGACAAAGACGTTGAGAAAATCACCGTAAAAGGCAGTTACACCGTAAGCAGCGTTGTTGATACTGCCACCGGTCTGGGGCTGACTCTGCGCGAGACACCACAGTCGGTAAGCGTGCTAACCGCCTCGCGCATTCGCGACCAAGACATGGAGTCGGTAGTCGATGCGGTGCAAAACACCGTGGGCTTGTCTTCCATCGCCGTGGATAACGTTCGCAACACCATGCAGGCCCGCGGCTTTGACATCACCAATTATCAAATAGACGGCGTGCCACTGAGCTGGAGCCTGGGCGGCGATGCCGGTGAAACCATTGCTGATGTATCCATTTACAAGCGCATAGAAGTGGTGCGGGGTTCAACCGGCTTACTTACCGGCGCTGGCGACCCTTCGGCCTCCATTAACTTGGTGCGAAAACACGCTGACAGCACCGACTTTACCGGCTATGTCAGTGCCGGTGTTGGCAGCTGGAACAAGCGGGAAGTCACCACCGATTTGTCCTCTGGCCTTAGCCAAGACGGCTCGTTGCGCGGCCGCTTTGTTGGTAAATACGAAGATGGCGATTCCTTTACCGACTATTACTCCAACAAAAAATCGGTGCTCTATGGTGTTGTTGAAAAAGATATCGACCCCAACACCCTGTTAAGAGTGGGCGCCAGTTACCAAGACAACAAGCCCAAAGGTGCGGTTTGGGGCGGCTTGCCTGGCGTCTTTAGTGATGGTTCTACCACCAACTGGGACCGCGCCACCACCACGGCTGCGAAATGGACACGCTGGGAAACCACCAGCAAAAACTACTTTGCCAACCTAAGCCACAGCTTTAATAACAGCTGGCAAGCGGTGTTTAATTACAACTACCTGAAATACACCAGCGACACCAAGCTGCTCTATCTCTACCCCGCCAGTGACGACGATGAGTCAGAGCAAGACACCGTCGAGGGCCTCGATAAAGACACCGGCAGCGGCCTAACCAGCTACCCCTATAAAAGCCATGGCGACAGTGCCCAAAACAGCTTCGACTTCCAACTAAAAGGTCAATATGACCTGCTGGGCCGGGAGCACGACGCGGTGTTTGGCGCCATTTACAGTAAACAAAAAGCCAAAACCGTTAGCTATGACACCGATGCCTACCCCGACGTCGATAACTTCTATGACTGGGACGGCAACTTCACTGAACCGAACTGGTCAAGCCAGGCCAGCGTCGAGCAGGACATGGACACGGTGCAAAAGGGTTACTACGCAGCTACCCGCCTTAATGTTACCGACGAGCTAAAAGTGATTGCCGGTGGCCGCCTGGCCAGTTGGCAGCGCACCGGCGTCAGCTATGACGAGGTCAGCGACTACGGCGACGACAACGTCTTTATCCCTTATGCCGGCGTGCTGTATGACTTGACCGCCCAGCACCGCCTGTACTTTAGCTATACCGACATCTTCATGCCGCAAAACGCCCAAGACCGTAACGGCGACTTCTTAGATCCGGTGACCGGCAAAACCTACGAACTGGGACTAAAGAGCACCTTCTTTGGCGATATGTTGCATACCTCGGTGGCGGTTTATCGCATTGAGCAAGACAACCTGGCGCAAGACGATGTTGAAGACGGCGTGACCTACTACGTGCCAGGCTCGGTAAACACCGTTGCCCAGGTTGGCGCCAAAGGCACCGTCAGTAAAGGCTTTGAACTGGAAGTGGTTGGCCGCCCGGTTGCAGGCTGGGATATTAGCGCCGGTTACTCACAGTTTGCGGCCAAGGATGCCAGCGATGCCGAGGTCAACACCGACCACCCACGTAAACAATTCAAGCTGTTCACCACCTACCAGTTCCAGCAATGGCTGCCGTCATTAACCATCGGCGGTGGTATTAACTGGCAGTCGCAAACCTATACGGCTGACGTGCGCCAAGGCGCTTACAGCGTGGTTAACTTAATGGCCCGCTATGAGGTGATGAAAAACCTCGATGTGCAGCTAAACGTTAATAACCTGCTGGATAAGACCTATTACAACTACCTGGATTCGTCCGATGAGGTGCGCTTTGGCGACCCCAGCAACTTCGCTCTGGATTTGCAGTATCACTTTTAACCCGAAGGTGGCCGCTGGCCACCTTGTTCTGGGCAATAAAAAAGGCACCAAAAGGTGCCTTTTTTGTCATTAAAACCCTTAGGGGCGCGGTACAAACCCCACCGCCTCGTAAACCTTTTTAAGGGTTTGCGCGGCGCGGCTACTGGCCTGCTCTGCACCCTGGCGCATGATGGCATCGAGGGTGGTGCGGTCTTCCCTAAGCGCCTTATAACGGGCCTGCAAAGGCTCAAGAAAGCTGACGACTGCTTCGGCAACATCGCCCTTGAGGTGCCCATACATGCGGCCTTCAAATTCGGCTTCCAGGGTTTCAATGGTTTTACCGCTAATGGCAGACAAAATACCCAGCAGGTTGGATACGCCGGCCTTATTCTCGGCGTCAAAACGTACCATTGGCGGCTCGTCAGAGTCGGTCACGGCGCGTTTGATTTTTTTGGTGATAACCTTGGGATCTTCCAACAGGCCAATGAAGTTGCCCTGGTTGTCGTCAGACTTGGACATCTTCTTGGTGGGGTCTTGCAGGCTCATCACCCGCGCCGCCACTTTCGGAATAAAAGGCTCGGGAACCGTGAACACGTCGCCGTAGATGTTGTTAAAACGGAACGCGACATCGCGAGACAGTTCCAAATGCTGTTTTTGGTCCTGGCCCACCGGAATTTGGTTGGCTTGGTACAACAGGATGTCCGCCGCCATCAATGCCGGGTAGGTAAAGAGGCCAGCATTGATGTTGTCGGCAAAGCGGGCCGATTTATCCTTGAACTGGGTCATGCGCGACAGCTCGCCAAACTGGGTGTAGCAGTTCAGTACCCAGGCCAACTGGGCGTGCTCAGGCACGTGGGATTGCACAAAAACGCTTGAACGTTTCGGGTCAATACCACAAGCCAGATAAAGGGCCAGGCTGTCGAGGGTGGCTTGGTAGAGCTTTTGCGGGTCTTGGCGCACGGTAATGGCATGCAAGTCGACAATGCAATAAAGGCAATCGTAGTCGGACTGCATCTGGTCCCACTGCCGAAGCGCGCCCAGGTAGTTGCCAAGGGTTAGCTGGCCGGAGGGTTGCGCACCACTCAAGACAATGGGTTTAGACATGACTAACAATACCTCTGTTGCAGGGCGGGAAGCTCTAACAGCGCCGCCAGGGAATCAATAACTAGGTCGGGGTAGTAAAGGCCGATATCTTCCCCGTAGTTGTAACCGCCCGTCAAGCCGACGGACATCGCTTTCGCCGCTTTCGCCGCTTCAATATCATTTTTGGAGTCGCCAACCAGCATCAGTGCAGCCGGCGCAATATCCCAACGCTCGCACAACCACTGCAGCGGCAGGGGGTCGGGCTTTTTCGCGGCCAGGCTATCACCATATAAAAGGTGTTCAAAGCAGCGTTCAATGCCCAGCGTTTGCACCAGTGGCAGTGCAAAACGGCTGGCTTTATTGGTGACCAGCGCCAGTTTAAAGCCGCGTTCCTTAAGAGCAGTAAGCGTCTCTTTCGCGCCGGGAAGTAACGCTGAATCAACCGCCAGGTGCTGCTCGTAAGCCGCCTCGAAGAGGGCTAAGGCCTCACTTGGGAGCCCGGCTTCGGCGCTGGCACGCTCCACCAGCTTGGTAATGCCATTACCAATCCATTGGCTGACCTTGGCTTCAGTTACCGGCGCAAGACCCAACTGCTGGCGCATGGTATTGGCAGCCCAAGCAAGATCTGGCAATGAATGCACCAAGGTGCCGTCAAGGTCGAAGGCAACGGCCGTGATCACGCCTGCGCCTTAGCAATTTCGCTACGCATGGCATCAATCACCGCTTTGTAATCGGGTTTGCCGAAAATGGCAGAACCGGCGACAAACATGTCGGCGCCGGCAGCGGCGATATCAGCAATGTTCTCCACTTTAACGCCACCGTCGATCTCAAGGCGAATATCACGGCCGCTGGCATTAATGCGTTCACGTACTTGTCGCAGCTTATCAAGGGTACCGGGGATAAAGGACTGGCCACCAAAGCCGGGGTTAACCGACATCAGCAAAATCACGTCCAGCTTGTCCATAACGTAATCAAGGTAATGCAAAGGCGTGGCCGGGTTAAACACTAAACCGGCTTGGCAGCCGCTGTCTTTAATCAGGCCTAAAGAGCGGTCAAGGTGGTCTGAAGCTTCCGGGTGAAACGTAATGATGCTGGCACCGGCCTTGGCAAAGTCAGGAATGATGCGATCGACCGGCTTAACCATGAGATGCACATCAATGGGCGCCTCGATGCCATAGTTACGCAACGCCTCGCAGACCATAGGCCCAATAGTGAGGTTAGGCACGTAGTGGTTGTCCATTACGTCGAAATGCACCACATCGGCCCCTGCCGCTAAGACATTAGCAACGTCGTCGCCCAGGCGGGCAAAGTCGGCAGACAAAATAGAAGGGGCAATCAAAAACTCTTTCATGGTCCGGCTCCAGATTCAGTCGGCGCTATTGTAAACCAAGCGGCGCTACTGTTCATGGGTAGTCAAACATGACTTTGCTAGGCTAGATGCTGAATGGTCAGTACATCAGGTTAATGGAGGTAACATGCAACTACGTGACCCAGAATTACTGCGCGTTGAAGCTTACGTCGATGGCCAATGGCTAACGGCTGAAAAAACCTTTGATGTCACCAACCCTGCCGACAACAGCTTACTTGGCCAAGTGCCAATGCTAACTGGCGATGCCATCGAAACCGCCATTACCGCCGCCCAGCAAGCCTTCGGCTCCTGGAAGGCGTTAACCGCCAAGGCGCGGGGACAAAAACTCAGGCGCTGGTTTGAGCTGATCATGGATAACCAGCAAGATTTAGCGCAAATCATGAGCGCCGAACAAGGCAAGCCCATAGCCGAAGCCCGTGGCGAAATCGCCTACGCCGCCTCTTTTGTAGAATGGTTTGCCGAAGAAGCCAAACGCGCCTACGGCGATGTGATCCCAGCCCCCAATAGCAGCCAGAAAATTCTGGTTACCCGCGAACCGGTTGGCGTGGTCGCGGCAATTACACCTTGGAACTTTCCCGCTGCCATGATCACCCGCAAGGTAGCGCCGGCCCTGGCGGCTGGTTGCACTGTGGTGGCCCGCCCAGCCTCCGCAACTCCCCTGACTGCCCTGGCTTTAGCAGAACTCGCCCACCGCGCCGAAATTCCACCGGGGGTGCTTAATATGGTTACCGGCAGTTCTTCGGTTATCGGCAAGGTGCTGACCGACAGCAATAAGGTGCGCAAGTTGTCCTTTACCGGCTCTACTGAGGTTGGCGCCAAATTGATGAGCCAATGCGCCCATGACATCAAAAAGCTGTCGCTGGAGTTAGGTGGCAATGCGCCTTTTATCGTGTTTGAAGACGCTGACCTTGATGCGGCGGTGGAAGGCGCCATGGCCGCAAAATTTCGTAACGCCGGGCAAACCTGCGTCTGTACCAACCGCTTTTACGTGCATGAGAAAGTCATGGAGCGCTTTGTCGATAAGCTCAGCCAGGCCATGCGCACCTTAAATGTGGGCGCCGGTAACGAATCGGGCGTAACCACTGGGCCACTTATCAACCAACAGGCTGTCGAGAAAGTCGAGCAACACATCAAGGATGCGTTAGCAAAAGGTGCCACTTTAGAGATGGGCGGTAAGCGCCACAGCCGCGGCGGTAATTTCTTTGAACCCACCCTTCTCACCGGTATGACGCACGACATGCTGGTCGCCAAGGAAGAAACCTTTGGCCCGGTAGCAGCGTTGTTTTCTTTCAGTGACGAAGACCAAGCCATTGCCATGGCCAACGACACGCCCTTTGGCTTGGCTGCTTATTTCTACAGCCAAGACTTGGGCCGGGTGTTTCGCGTTGCCGAGGCGTTGGAGTCGGGCATGGTTGGCATCAATACCGGTTTGATTTCCAACGAAGTGGCGCCCTTTGGCGGAGTTAAGTCGTCAGGGCTAGGCCGGGAAGGTTCTCAATACGGACTGGAAGAGTTTATGGAAATGAAATACCTGTGCATTGCCGGCCTAAATCGATAAATGCAAAAGCCCGGTTCGCCGGGCTTTTATTCAACTTGTGTGATCGGTAACGGCATTGGCATAATGAATGTAAGTGGCCAGGTTTTAATCAGGTTGTTATAATCGGCAACAATTTCTCTTCCATGGAGCCCAACGGTGAATATCAAAAAGACGCTCGTGCTTGGCGGTATTATCAGCTTGTTGCTGGCTGGTGGAATTTGGCTATCGCACCCTTCCTCGAAAGTAGAAGAACCCGACACCCAACTGAGCTGGGGGCAATGGCTGATAGGCCGTAGTGGTTCGGTGCAAATGCATTTTCTGGATTTGCTGGAACTGTTAACTCGCCAAGAGCACAGCGGCGTGCAAGTGAAAAAGTAAGCCGATTGGCTGCTAGCTTTTGTTATTAGCCTTGTACTAAACGCGGATACTTCACCACTTCTTCTTGCTGTTCGGCTTGGTGATACAGCGCCAACAGCTCCCCTACCTTCTGACGCCCCTTGCCATTGCGGCTAATGCTGCGTTTGACCTGCACCGTATTGAGATTGGCATCGCGATAAAGCCAGCGGGTATGCTCGGTGTCGTGATTAGAGATCAATACCGACACTCCGCGCTGACTCGACTCCAATGCCGTTTTCGCCAATAACGCCTGGTCATCCAGGGTAAAGCCGGGGCTGGCATAAGTGGTAAAGCTGGCCGTTACCGACAGTGGCACATAAGGCGGATCGCAATAAACAACGTGATCGGTTTTTGCCGAACGCATGCTGTGCACAAAGTTTTGGCAGGTAAAGGTGGCGCGCTTGGCCTTTTCTGCAAAATGTCCCAGCTCATCCTCTGGAAAATACGGCGCTTTATATGACCCAAAAGGCACGTTAAAGCCGCCTTTGCGGTTATAGCGGCAAAGGCCGTTGTAACCGTGGCGATTAAGGTACAAAAACAGCAGTGCACGCTGGTAGGTATCAGTGGTGGCATTAAAGCGCTCACGCATCTGATAGTAGGTTTCTTTATTGTTGGTTTTTGGACCAAAAAATTCGCGGGCGTCACGAATATAACGCTCGGGATCCGTGCTCAGATGTTGATAAAGGGCAATCAAATCAGGATTGATATCATTGAGCACATAGTGTTCAAAATCGCTATTTAAAAACACCGAACCGGCACCCACAAAAGGCTCAACCAACACCTTGCCTTGCGGAAGGTGACGGCGAATATCCTCAACCAGCGTGTATTTGCCGCCAGCCCATTTGAGAAAGGCTCGGTGTTTTTTCATGAATACCAAAATGGAAGGTTCCGGTCCGCCATTCTAGCCTTTGCCAGCAGCAATTGCTGCCTTGATTTTGTCGTAGCGTTTTGGCCAGGCACCGGCGTCTCGAAAGCGTTTAGGCAAGGTGGCCTTGGCCGCATTGGCTTGCGCCAGGCTGGCGTAATTGCCTTGTACCACCAAATAGAACACTTTGCCGCTACGGCGCGTTTTTACCATGTACCAATTACCGACTTCTTGCCCCGCCATTGCTTGTTCAATTTTCTGGGCATTCTGGCCAGCAATAAGCTGCAGCGCATAATGGCTGTCTGGCACGTTATCAGGCCAACTACTGACCGGTTTTACGTCGGGTTTCGGTGCTGCTTTTTCTGCAGCGGCTTTAGTGGCAACCGGCTTTACTTCTACCTTGGCGGTAGACTGCGCCGAGGTGGGTTCGGTTTTCGAAGCTACTGGCTCAGTGGTGGCCTTTTTGGCGGGCGACGCTGGGCCGCCAGTACTGCTATTAACGGCAGTGCTCTCGCCGGTGGGCGCAGGCGTATCCGACTCATGAATAATAAACTTGCGCATCTCCGGTACAGATGGCTCGTTACTGACCGGGGCGGCAGTGGTATTTTTAGCGTCTTCTTGCTTGGGCGCACTGCCATCAGAAAGCGTATTAGCCACCGGTTGCGGGCTAACGTTAAAACCACCCACTGGTTGCGTATCATCCCCTAAGTTAAGTTTGACCGACTGGCTTTGAGGTGGCTTATTGTCAGGGGAAAATACGTAAACCGCGCCGAACAATACAACAGCAAGAACGACGGCAGCCGCAACAATAATCAAAGTGGGTTTTCGGGACTTCACCGACGTTACCTCTGGCGACATATCTGTGTTATTCACTGACCCCAGCATAATGGGCTGCCAATCCAACTTGGGAACCACAGCCACATTCGGAGCCAACACCAATAGCCCTATGCTGTCTTCGGTCAGTTGAGAAAGGCGCAACAATTCCCGAAAGATCTCTGCTTCCACCGCAGTAGAAGCGTCCACCACCAATAAGCGATTAGCCTTTTGCTGGGACAAGCGTAGATAGCTGTCAGCCAATGTATCGTCAGGATTTATAACGGGATCTGAAAACCACTGCGATAAAATATCGGTACGCAGTTTACGGATGCCAGGGGACTTTTTATAACGCAGTAGCGCGACATCCAAGGTGTCAGGCAGTTTGTCGAGCAGGCGATTGAGTAGCAAACCACGGTCGGCGTTGTCGGGTTCCACCACGACCACCGGATCTTGACCGAAATGCAGAAGGTGCTGGATGCGGTTTAGCAAGGCCTCCAAGGCGTTTGGCATAGCTCCACTCAGTGATTGGCCGATTGAACCGTCGCGATAGCTGCCACAATTTCAGACTCAGTGGCGTCACTAACCACTGTGGCCTGACCCAAGCCAATTGGCAATACCAACCGCAACTTGCCTGCGAGCACTTTTTTGTCTCGCATCATCAGCGGTAGGTAGGTTTGTGGTGCCATCTCAGCGGGGCCTTTTAATGGTAACCCTGCCGCACGGTTCAAGCGGTAAAGGCGCTGGATTTGTTCATCATCCAGCATCCCTCTGGACTTAGCAAGTTCGCTAGCCATTAGCATACCCACACCCACAGCTTCGCCATGCAGCCAGTTACCATATCCTTGGTGAGCCTCAATAGCATGGCCAAAAGTGTGGCCAAGATTAAGGTGGGCACGCACGCCTTGCTCGCGCTCGTCTTGCGCGACAACCTCAGCCTTGATTGACAGCGAACGGGCAATGGCATGGGCTAGCAGTGCTTTATTTTTACTGCGAAGCCCTGCCATATTGGCTTCTAACCAGGTGAAGAAATCCGGGTCGGCAATCACGCCATATTTGATGATTTCGGCAAGGCCTGCCGACATCTCGTTATCGGGCAGCGTATCCAACCAGTCCAAATCCACAAACACGGCTTTGGGTTGGTGAAAGGCCCCGATAAGATTCTTACCCAAGGGATGGTTAACGGCGGTTTTACCACCAACAGCCGAGTCCACCTGCGACAACAAGGTGGTGGGCAGTTGAATAAAATCCATACCGCGCTGATAGCAGGCAGCGGCGAAGCCGGTAATATCACCAACCACACCACCACCCAGCGCTATCAACAGGCCATCACGGCCGAGGCCGGCTTCAATCAAACAACCGATTATCTTTTCCAGCTCGCCAATGTTTTTAGCACTTTCGCCATTGGGAAGCGGGTAAGCGGTGACCGATTTTGGGGCATCACCCAAAAACGCCAGTAAGGTTTTAAGATGTTGAGCAAGGGGCTCCTGGCTAACAATAACCACAGCGCGCCCTGATACATGCTCTTTTAGGCTGGGATGCAGGCCGGTACCAATCTGTATGGGGTAACTCCGGTCGCCAAGACCTACATCCAGCTTAATCATGGTTTAAAAACCTAATTGGTCGATAATTTGACTGGCCACGCTACGTGCACTCTGGTCGTCAGTACGCACAATAATATCGGCCACTTCTTCATAAAGCGGGTTACGTGTTTCGGCCAGTTGCACCAGGGTTTCTTTGGGCTCACCTTTAAGGAGCAGAGGGCGACGCTTATCTTTCTGAGTGCGGGCCAGTTGCTTCTCAATGGTCGTTTCCAGATACACCACAATGCCACGTGCGGAAATACGGTTACGGGTGTCCTTGTTGATGACTGCACCACCACCGGTTGCCAGGACAATTCCCTGCATCTCGGTCAGCTCTTCGATGACGTTGCATTCGCGTTTACGAAAGCCATCCTCGCCCTCGACATCAAAAACCCAGTTGATATCTGCGCCAGTACGGCGTTCTATCTCATGGTCTGAGTCGTAGAATTCCAGGTGCAGATCCTGGGCAAGTTGACGGCCTATAGTACTTTTTCCAGCCCCCATAGGGCCGATAAGAATGATATTGCGTTTTTCTGCCATATTGGTTGATACGTCTTCGCTATCTGAAACAGGGGCCTAGGCCCTGGTGAAAGTTCCCCACAGGTCGTTCGGTGACGGCGGATTATCGCAATTGTACAGCCTTCAGGCAACTGAACATGCCTAGCTTTATTTTTATGCGGTAGTAATGGGGCTACATCGCAAAAAAAGGCCCTGATTTATCAGGGCTTTTATAAAAATCATGTCACCAATAAAAAGCCCTGCACTGGCAGGGCTTTTCTATTAACGGATAACTATTCCATATCTTCGGTGACAATTCTCGGTGTAACGAAAATCAGCAGCTCGCTTTTGACATTCGAATCGCTGGTATTTCTAAACAACCACCCCAACCCAGGAATGTCACCCAACAGCGGTACCTTATAGACAACTCTAGATTTTTCTTGCTGGAAAATACCACCCAGCACAATGGTTTCGCCGTTATCCACCAACACCTGGGTACCGATTTCCTTGGTGTCGATAGCCACCGCACTACCGGTTGCAGTTTGCACAGTATCACCACGGGTGTCTTCCGTGATCACAAGGTCGAGAATGATTTTATTATCCGGGGTGATTTGCGGGGTGACCTGCAAACTCAGCACGGCCTTTTTAAAGGTAACGGATGTGGCCCCAGACGAGGTGCTTTGTACATAGGGTATCTCTGTACCCTGCTCAATGTATGCTGCCTTTTGGTTAGCGGTTGTCAGGCGGGGATTAGAAATAATCTCACCCTTATTTTCCTGCTCCAATGCCGACAGTTCTAAATCTAACAGTTTACCGTCCGCCAGCTTGGCGATGTGAAAACCGATAGAAGCAGCGTTGTCCACTGCGGCGGGCAAATTCACATTCAAACTGTCAGACAACTCAGCGGTGCTGGTGCTATCTACTGCCGAGTAAGCGCCCTCCAAAGAACCGGAGGTGCTGTTACTGCCATTGGCATCGGTAAAGCCGAGCCGAACGCCCAAATCTTCCACCACACTGTCTTTAACGGTAACGATGCGTGACTCAATCAATACTTGTTTAACCGGCACATCCAACACCTTAATAAGGTTCTTCACCTGCGCCAGTTTTTCTTCGGTATCTTGCACCAGCAAGGTATTGGTGCGCTCATCAATGGTCACAGTGCCGCGCTCGGACAGCAAACTGGCCCCACTGCTTTTCAGCAGCTCCGCCAGATCTTTGGCCTTGGCATAATTGATTTGAATGAACTCGGAAAACAGCGGCACCAAGGTCTGTACCTTATTCTGCGCTTCAAGCTCTTGTGCTTCTCTTGCCGTTAGCTCATCAGCGGGTGCCACCATCAGAATGTTGCCGTCGACCCGTTTATCTAGCCCTTTCACTTTCAGCACGATATCCAGCGCCTGATCCCAAGGAACACCGTCCAAGCGCAACGTTATGTTGCCCTTCACCGTATCGGAGGTCACCAAGTTGAAGTTGTTGTAGTCAGCGATGATCTGCAGCACGGTGCGCACTGGAATATCCTGGAAATTCAGTGAAATACGCTTACCGTCATAGGCAACCCGTTGCTTGTCTTTGGCTGGCTCTTTTTTCGGTAACACTTCTAGCGAAAAAAGGTTATTTGACTGCTGATATTTAAAGGTGAAATGGCCAGTAGGCTTAATCACAATGCGCGTTTTGTCACCGTCTTTGAAGGTCTCGATGCTTTGTACCGGGGTTGCAAAATCAGTGACATCAAGTTGATAGAGCAGCTTTTCAGGAATGGCGGTATTAAGAAACTCCGCCACAATGCGGGGGCCTTGCTGCTGCACATCAACGGCGGCTGATGCGTTCTTCATGAATACCAACATCCGCCCTTCGCCGTCTTTGCCACGGCGAAAGTCTATGGCCTTAATGGCGTTGATTTGCTGGTTGGCTACTTCGCTTTCATTAGCGCTGGTAATGGCTTGCCCCAGCGAGACGATGTAACGGTTATCCACCCTTTTCGTTTGGTATGCGGTCAGTTTTTTAAGATGTAACACAGCACGCACACCGTCATTGATGGGTGTGGTGGTAATACTGTCCAAGCCACCCGCGTCCACCACAATGTCGGCCAAAGCCAGTTTGGAACTAACGCCCCGAAAATCGATGTAGAGTTCAGCAGGGTTATAGGAAATACGTGTACGGGGCTCGATAAAATCACCGTCCATCACAAACTCGAGCTCAATGCCTTGTTTACCGAGTGTATTTTCCCGCACGTCCACCAAAGACGCTGCTTGCAGCTGTGCCATCGGTAGCAGCCACAGTAGGCCCAGTGCCATTTTTTTTGCCCGACTCCATACCGAGTGCGCCGGGGTTCTAGGGGATTTGCAAGCATTCATCACATCATTTCCCTTCGAGAAATTCATTGTTATTCACCGACCAGCTCGAGTGATGCCTCACGCACCAGCCAGCACCCCGCCCCATCCGGAACCAACTCCCGCACCTTGATAGCGTTTTGGGAGATCTCCTGAATCAAACCGTTGTACAGCCCCACATAATTGCCAATGGTTACCCGATATAAATTACCGTCACCCGCCCCAACTAGTGCCCAAAGCTCTTTGGCATTACCCAAGGTGCCCTTCATCGCCAAGGTATCGAGTGGAAACTGTTCCAAGGGCTCTTTTACCCGGTCAAAATCGGGTTGCAGGCAATCCGGGTTATTTTTACCGGCATTTTCAGCGAGCAATTCTGGGCTGGGTGGTGAAAACGGGCTGCGCCTATCACCCGGCTGATAGCGAAAATGTTCAAATGGCTTGAGCTCCGGCATCGGCTCAATTGGCGGAACCGGCCGCTTTTTGACTTGCGTAATAAAGGCTTGCAGATCACCGATATCGTCGTTACAGCCACTGATGAAGATGGCGCAGAGCAACAGCAGCCAGCTAAGGTTTCTTCTTGGCATTGCCATCCTCCTTATAACGATACGTTTTGGCCTGCAGCTTCATAATGAGCTTGTTGTTATCCGCGGCCTTAATGTCGAAATTATGGAGAGTGACAATGCGTGGCAATGCCGCCACATCACTAACGAAGGTACCGAGTTGGTGATAATCGCCCACCACTTCGATATCGATAGGAAGTTCGATATAAAACTCTTTTTCCTGCGGTGCCTGCCATTGAATAACCCTGAAATTCAAGCCGCTGGTGGTACCAACGAAGTTGATATCGTCCAAAAGCCCAGCGGTTTCATCTTGGGTGGGCAGCTGCTTAAGAAACTGCGCGAAATTTTCTTCCAGTTGCAGCATCTGGGAACGGTAGGCCTGTAAGTTAGCGGCCATACGCTGCTTGGTTTGGTAGGTTTGCTTGAGCTCGGTTTCCTTTTTTTGTTCGGCAAACAGCTGGTCTAGGTTGTCGCTAATCAGCAGGTAATAAAAGAGCGCAGCTACCACCACACAGACAAAGCCAATAAAGACCGCCTTAGCGGCTTTAGGCCAAGAACCGATCTCCGAAAAATCCAGTTCACTGATGTTCATGGCTTACCTCCTTTGGCTGCGGAGGAAGACTTCACCCCATCCAGGCGCACCTGAACGCCCAAATCAAAATCAGACAAGACACTGGATTTATTGACCGACTGAATACGCCTTGGCTCAGGGTTAGCCAGCCACTCAGACTCTTTGATGTAGCGAATAAAACTGGAAACACGGTTGTTCGACTCGGTTTTACCTTTAATGGAAAGCTCGTCGCCATCACGGCGAATCTCCATCAAGTACATGCCGGGGGGAACCGAGCTGGCAATGGTGTCAAAAATATGGGCGGTAACATTACGGCTGGCACGTAGCCGTGCAATTAAGTCCATGCGTTTTTGCAAATCGGCTTTTCTTTTTTTCAGCAACTCAATTTCGGAGATCGCCTGCTCAAGCTCTTTAATTTGGCCTTGCAAAAAGGCATTGCGATGACGCTGCCCGTCGATGTACTGGCCAACAACCCAGTTGGCAAAAAACATCAACAGCACAGTGACCAGCACCATGGCGATAAGTGTGGCGGTAAACTCCTTTTTTTCTTTTTCTCTGGCTTCTTCCCGCCAGGGCAGCAAATTAATATTGGCCATTAGCTAAAACTCCTCTGGGCAAGGCCAGTAGCAATAGCTAGCGCAGCATTGTGACGCTCTAAATCGCGCTTGTTGACGTTGGCACCAATTTTCATCCCTGCAAACACATCCGCTACCACCACCGCAAATCCCAACTCTTCCGTTAGCATTTGCGCTAAACCCTCAATATCAGCAGAGCCACCGGTTAGCAGTAGCGCCTCAAGGCTGTCATGGCCGGATGTGGTGTAAAAAAGCTGCGTTGAACGACGAATAAGCTGTAGTGCTTCGGTTTGGAAAGGCGCCAGCACGTCTAACGCCGCACTGGCGGGCAGTTCTTCGCGCAGTTTTACCCGCTCGGCTTCATCGCCGCTCATGTCATAGGCTGACTGAATAAGTTGATTGAGCTGCTCGCCACCGAAGGCTTCTTCGCGGGTGTAGATAACCTCCCCTTGGTCGACTACCGCTAAAGTACTGGTGCGGGCACCAATATCAAAAACCCCCACCAGTTTATGGTCAGTAAGGCCGGGTTGACGTGATGCTACCGCCGCCATTGCCCGCCCTAAGGCATAAGCCTCAATATCCATCACGCCGGTATCAAGGCCGGCTATCTCCATGGCACTGACCCTGGCAACCACAGATTCAGAACGTGCAGCAGACAACAACACATCTACACGAGAAGGGTCGTTTATATGAGGGTGGAGACGTTCGAAATCGAGATTGACCTCATCGAGCGGGTGAGGGATCAGGTTTTCAGCCTCAACCTCAATCTGACTCATCATTTCATCGTCGCTTAAGGAAGCATCCATGAGAATGACCTTTGTCATCACCGATGAGCCGGCTACCGCCATGGCGGCGGTTTGTATTTTGGAGGGCAAGCGACGCACCAGACGACGCAGTGCCTCACCCACTGGTTCGATGTCTTGGATCTCGTGGTCGACAACCGCCCCTTTAGGTGTTGGTTCAACAGCCACCGCTTCTACTTTGAACGTGTTACCATTTTTAGCCAGTAACACGGCCTTGATTGAGTGGGAGCCGATATCAACGCCAACCATGACGGGAGTTTGTCGACGGAAGAATGTTGCAAGCATATGTCCGTCGTAAAATTTTTGTTATGTGGTGACAAAGAATAGTGCTCTTTTTGCAAGTGGTCTAGTTGACCGCTTATAGTTTTGCCGCCTAATCAAACAGATAATCCAGAGCGGTTTAGGGGCAATTGCGAGGTGTTTAGTGAAGTGGCTGGTTAGAATATTGTTTGCGCTTGGGCTGATGGCCGTTGTTGGTGCGGTCTCTGTGGTGGGAATGTACTACTACATCAAGCCTGAACTGCCCAGTGTGGCGGTGCTCAAGGACGTGCGCCTGCAAACCCCAATGCGGGTTTATTCCGCCGACGGAGAGCTGATCTCCCAATTTGGTGAGAAGCGCCGTATTCCACTTTCCATAAAAGATATGCCCCATCAGCTGATAAGGGCATTTATCGACACCGAAGATAGCCGCTTCTACGAGCACCCTGGCGTTGATTTCGTCGGATTGGGCCGCGCCGTTGTTAACTTAATTTTAACAGGCCATAAATCGCAGGGCGCCAGTACCATCACCATGCAGCTGGCAAGAAACTTCTTTTTAAGCCGCGAAAAAACCTACATTCGCAAAATAAAAGAGATGTTTATTGCCTGGCACATCGAACAGCTGCTGAGTAAAAACGAAATACTGGAGCTTTATCTCAATAAAATTGAGCTGGGACATCGCGCCTTTGGGGTTGGTGCTGCGGCGCAAGTGTATTACGGAAAAGATGTAAAAGACCTGACCTTGCCAGAGATGGCAACTTTGGCCGGGTTGCCTAAAGCCCCCTCAACGCTAAATCCATTAGCAGCCCTGAGCGTTCTATTGCCCGCCGTAATGTGGTGCTGCTGCGGATGAAAGAAATGGGTGACATCACCCAGGCTGAATATGACTCAGCCACCAAAGCCCCCAACACCGCTAAATATCATGGCGCCGAGATCACCTTATCAGCCCATTATGTTGCCGAGATGGTTCGCCAACAAATGGTTGATTTGTTTGGCGAAGAAGCCGCGTACGGCGAAGGCTACCAAGTTTACACCACCATTAACGCCAAAGATCAGCGGGCAGCGCAACACGCGCTTATTACCAATGTTCTGAACTACGACCGCCGCCATGGCTGGCGTGGGCCCGCCGAAAAGCTCAAAGGCTGGCCTTGGGATGAAGAAAAGATCCAGCACTATCTGAAAACTCAGATGACCTACAACCCGCTTATTCCTGCCGTTGTCACTGCGGTTCAAGACCAATCAGCCACCGTAGAGGCGAAAGGCAAAGGGCAGCTGCAGCTTGATTGGTCAGCGCTGGACTGGGCACGTCCTTATATTGATGAAGACAAACAGGGGCCTTCACCTGAAAAAGCCAGCGATATTCTCGCCCCGGGTGACGTTGTTTATGTGCGTCCCCATGACAAAGGCTGGTTGCTGGCACAGATCCCAGAAGTCAACGCCGCTATTGTGTCGCTGCGCCCCAAAGACGGAGCTATCCAGGCTCTGGTCGGCGGCTTTAATTACTATCTGAGCAAATACAACCGGGTTACCCAGGCTAAACGCCAGGTCGGCTCAAACATCAAACCCTTTATTTATTCAGCAGCGCTGGATAACGGCTTTACCTTGGCATCTTTGGTCAACGATGCGCCCATCAACCAGTGGGACCGTTCTGAAGGTTATGCCTGGCGGCCAAAAAACTCGCCGCCGGTTTATAATGGCCCCACCCGGGTACGCCGCGGCCTGGCCCAATCAAAAAACGTTATGTCGGTGCGGCTGTTAAGAGCGGTAGGTATCGACACCGTGATTAAGCGCCTGACCCAGTTTGGCTTCCCCGAAGCAGACTTGCCCCATAATGAATCGCTGGCACTAGGCTCGGCTTCCTTAACGCCGATGGAGCTGGCACGTGGCTTTAGCACCATTGCCAACGGCGGCTTTTTGGTAACCCCTTATCTGATTGATAAGGTAGAAGATGGCTACGGTAATCTGGTGTGGATGGCCGCGCCCAAAGAGGCCTGCGAAGAATGCGCCGAACTGCTGGCCAAAACCCCGGCCTGGCCTGTTGCCAATGACCAAGATGCAGCGCTGAATGCAGCTTTTGCCCAAAACCAAAATGACATTGGCTGGCAAGAACAATGCGCCGTTGCTCCTTTGGGTGAAAACCGCATAGCCCCCCGGGCCATTAGCCAGCAAACCGCATTTTTAGTGACCCAAGCGATGGAAAGTACCATTTGGGGCGGCGGCTCATGGCGCCACGGTAACGGCTGGAATGGTACTGGCTGGCGAGCGGCGCGCCTGATTAAGCGCCACGATTTAGCCGGTAAGTCAGGTACCACCAATGACTCGCGAGACGCTTGGTTCTCTGGCTTTAACCCATCATTACAAGCCACCAGTTGGATAGGCTTTAACGACTACACCCATAAGCTCGGCCATACCAGCCGCGATAGCGCCATTAAAGATGACTCCATTTTTGGTGCTGAAGGCGGCGCAAAAAGTGCAGGACCCGCCTGGAATGCCTATATGAAGGACGCCCTTGAGGGCACCCCCGTTATCGGCTTCCCGGTGCCGCCGGGCATTGTCACCGTCCGTATTGACCGTAAAACCGGCAAACTGACACGGGCGACCGATTACACCAGCCGCTTTGAGTATTTTAAGGCCGGAACTGAACCCAAGACCTTTATTCGTGATTCTCTTGCCAACCCCTTTGATGGGCCGGTGAACCCGACGCAAAGCAGCAATGACGATATCTTCTCACCCGGGGATGACCAAGACTCCCAGCAGCAAAACGAACATTGAAATAATAACAGTTCGCATTTATAATCCGGTCCAACCCAATCGCTGGACCGGATATTTATGTACGTCTGTCTCTGCAATGCTGTCACTGACAAAACGATCCGTAAGGCCGCTGCCTCTGGCTGCCATTCTTTGGCACAGTTACGCTGTGAATTAGGTGTGGCCGACCAATGCGGTAAGTGTGCACGTCATGCCAAAGCGGTGCTCAATGAAGCCCGTGCTGAAAACAAGCACCCGCTGGTTCCGAAAACGCTTCTCATTACTCAAATAGCTGTTTGACAAGGCTTTTTCAGCAAGCCATGCTTCGTACTAGAAACAATAGGAGCAGGCGATGAAAGGCGATAAGAAAGTCATTCAAATTCTCAATAAAGTACTGGGCAATGAACTGGTTGCCATTAACCAGTATTTCCTTCATGCCCGCATGTACAAAGATTGGGGTTTAGAACGCCTCGCCGACCACGAATACCATGAATCCATTGATGAAATGAAACACGCCGATTGGCTCATCGAGCGGATTTTGTTTCTTGAAGGCCTGCCTAATCTGCAAGATCTCGGTAAATTATCCATTGGCGAAGATGCCAAAGAAGCACTGCAGAGCGATCTCAATCTTGAGCTTGCGGCCATTCCCGACCTAAAAGACGGCATTGAGTACTGCGAAAAAGTGCGTGACTACATCAGCAGAGACTTATTGCGCAAGATTTTGGACTCGGAAGAAGACCATGTTGACTGGCTGGAAACACAGCTCAGCCTTATTGGTTCGGTAGGGCTGCACAACTATCTGCAGTCGCAAATGCACGAAGACGAGTAGCCCAGGCTGTTCATATTCGTCTCAGATTGTATGAGAGCGACGACGCTGCAAGGCACAATGTTTAAACTCAATAGACCTTGTGCCTTAACCTTTTCATTTTGTGCGAATTATCGTCAGTTATTGTCTGTTAATTATTAACAATGCCATCGCTAAACTAGCGTTGTACCGCTATGGCATCAACGCAAAACATAACGTCATCAGCAACACAACTTCATGGCTGAAAACGCCGCATCCGAACCACTCCCGAAGGAACCTCGTTAGTGTCGTAGAACACGGCCAGAAAATCAGTCACTCAAGGACCTGGGTACTGACGCCGATAACCATAAAACGAGAAATGTGGGCTACTCCGCCTTTAAAGATGAACAAGAGTTGTTCAGTTAGTAAAAATAACTTGCAAGGCAACTGGTTTAACTGGCTGGTCACCGCCATTCCTCTATTCATTTCCCTCAAAAAAAAGGACGTTCGTAAAGACTGGCAGGTAAGCCAAGACGGTATTTTTTCTTCTCCCAGATGCAGGAACCCCATGCCATGGAGCATGCCTTGAAAATCAATCGCGCCAAAGGCCGATTGCTATTGGTCGAAGATGACAGAGCCCTGGCGAAACTGATCCAACTCTACCTCACAGAGCAGGGCTATTTTGTTCATTGGGAAAGTCATGGCGGTAGAGTGCCAATGTTGGTGCAGGAACTGCAACCAGACCTGTTATTGCTCGACTTGTTGTTACCCGATGTAGACGGTTTCGCGTTATGTGGCCAGGTTGCCCAACTCTTTGACGGGCCGATCATCATCCTTTCAGCCTTGGGTAATAGCCGCGATCAAATACAAGGTCTTAAATTTGGGGCATCCGACTATGTGGTGAAACCTGTCGACCCGGAGCTGCTGATGGCCCGCATTGAAAGCCAATTAAGACGCGATCGCCTTAAAACCAAGCGCAGCCACTCACGCCTTGTTTTTGGGCAGCTCATCATTGATGCCGATACTCGCTCAGTTACCCTTGAGAACAGGCCTGTGAAGCTCACCAGTGGCGAATTTGCCCTGTTGTGGGCCCTGGCCAGTGACGCTGGCAAAGTACTTAGCAGAGATTATCTCTATCAAGCGCTGCTGGGGTTTCCTTACGACGGCAGTGACAGAAAACTGGACCAGCGGGTGTCTCGGCTTAGACGCAAACTCGGTGATGAATCCGAGATGCCTACCCGAATCAAAACGATTTGGGGCCACGGATATCTTTTTGCACCCAATTCCTGGCAATGAAGCGGCTGTTTTTCACCCTGTATGGGTTGCTCATCATGTCGTTGTTGCTGCTGGGGTATGGCTTAGATCAAATGTGGGTTTACACCCACTCCAGCCCTGCACCAACAACCAGTCAAAAAGAGCTGGTCAGCCTGCTGCTATCGGATTTGTCTGAAAAGCCCATCGCCCTTTGGCAGGGCTATTTTCATCACAACCGCATCAAGGCAGAAATCGTCAGCGCCAAGGACTTACCACAGCACGCCGCGGTGTCAGACCACCAAATTCTACCGTTGGTCAAAGACCGTAAGCATTACCTGCTAACCGCCTTAGGTGGCCAGCTGTTGCTTCTGGGACCCTATGACTCGTTGCAGGATAAGAGCAGCTATTGCCTACCTATCATGCTGTTTGTGATGCTGACGGTGATAGTAGTGATGTGTTTATGGCCGTTAAGCCAGGAGCTCAAATACCTCAACAATGCGACCCAAGATTTTGGTCAGGGCAAGTGGCATAAAAGGCTACCACTCAAACACCTTGATTACCTTTCCGAACTGGCATGCAGTTTTAACCTGATGGCGGGCCGTATTGAACGTTTGCTTGCTGATCAGGCACTGATGACTCGGGCCGTTAGCCACGACTTAAGGTTGCCCCTTTCTCGGCTGCGCTTTGCCGTTGCCATGAATGGCCATGGCCCCTTTGATGCATCCATCAGAAAAGAGCTTAATTACCTGGATCAAATCGTTAGCCATTGGAGCCAATTTCATGAGCTTGAATCCGTCGACGCTATCACCAAGCAAGTGATAGAGCTTGGCCCCTTTCTAAGCCGGCTTTTGCAAAACCAGGGCATCAACTTACACCCCTCTTTGCCCGACACCCTTTATGCCGACCCCCACCTGTTGACGCGTTGCCTGCAAAATCTACTAGACAATGCCCAACGCTTTGCCTTTAAACGCATTTATATCGGCTGGGAAGACAATTACCTGTTCGTGGAAGACGACGGTCCCGGCTTCAATTTAGAAGAGAAAAGTAAAGCCACAGAGCTTTACTTTCGCGGGAAAAAGTCCAACAGCGACTCATTGCACTTGGGGATTGGCCTGGCCATGTGCCAACGGATCATGGAATTGCACAACGGCTCTGTCATTCTGGATGACTCTCCCCTTGGCGGTGCCCGAGTTAAGCTACGATTCCCCAAGGCATAAAAAAGCCCCGCAATGCGGGGCTTTTTTAGATAAGCGCTTAGAGCCGGTGCTCCATCGCTATTTCGTCACAGTTATCCTGTCTTGGACAAAGCTTGCAATCTTTCATGACCTTTTCGGGCAAAGTATCTTTGAAAATCACTTTGAAACCCTGTTTGTCGAAGAAGCCGGCGACTCGGGTCAGTACAATGACCCGCCGCAGCTTTAGTGACTTGGCCTCATCCATCAGAATTTGCACCATGGCTTGGCCAAGGCCTTTACCATGGGCACTTTCATTCAGCCCAAGCGACCGTATCTCCGCCAGGCCCGTTGAATAGATATAGAGGCTGGCACAACCCGCCACTTGCCCATCAACATCTGCCACCACAAAGTCTTGGATAGAGTGAATGATGTCTTCACGGGAGCGGGGCAGATTTTCACCTTCACCGGCCCAGTGACCAATCAGCTTGGCAATGGCATCCACGTCTTCCAAGGTAGCCCGGCGCACCGCTTTCGCCGCCAAACGGCCGTAGAAGGCTTTAATGGCCTCTTGTTGGCGAACCAAAGACACCCCGCCTTGGGCGCAGCGTTTCTCCAACGCCGCCATCAAGTCCAAGGCCGGATAAACATCGTCTTCAATCAGCGCTGACACTTGCTTCATGTCGGCTAAGGGCAAGGCTTCCAGTGGCAGTTGTTGCTCGATAGCCATCCGCACCAGCACGCCAACCATGTGGTGTGCTTCGCGAAAAGGAATACCTTTAGCCACCAGATAATCGGCAAGCTCGGTGGCATTGGAATAACCACCAGCCGCCGCCTTAGCACAGGCTTCCTTGTTTACCTCAATGGTGGCCAGCACTTCACGGGTAAGCAGCAAGCAGTCGCTCCAGGTATCCAACGCATCAAAAAGGCCGTTTTTATCTTCCTGCAGGTCTTTGTTGTAAGACAGCGGCAAGGCTTTCACCGTCATAGCAAAGCCGGCCATGGAACCAAAAATACGGCCACTTTTACCGCGGATAAGCTCAAGGGCATCAGGGTTCTTTTTCTGCGGCATTAACGACGAGCCGGAGCTGACCGTATCAGAGAACTTCACAAAGCCGGCTTCACCGGTGCCGAAGAAAATCAAATCTTCCGCCATGCGTGACAGGTGCAAACCTGAGGTAGAGGCGACCTGCAGCAGCTCCAACACAAAATCGCGGTCGGAAATGGCGTCCAGGCTGTTGCGCGCCGCACGGTCAAAACCAAGGGTGCTGGCCAGCTTTTCACGGTCAATGGGATAAGCCGTTCCCGCCAAGGCGCCACAGCCAAGTGGGCAGACATTGATGCGGCGAATCGCATCTTCCAAGCGCTCGGCATCCCGCTCCAGCATTTCGGCATAAGCCATCACCCAGTGGCCAAAGGTCACCGGTTGGGCACGCTGAAGATGGGTATAACCCGGCATCAAGGTAATGTGTTCGCGTTCGGCAAGTGCCGCCATGATTTCCAAGGTTTGGTAAACCTCGGCCAACAACTGGCGCGCGGTTTTACGGCACCAGAGGCGAAAATCGGTTGCCACCTGGTCGTTACGGGAACGCCCGGTGTGCAGCTTTTTACCTAAATCGCCCACCTCATTGATGAGCCAAGACTCCACAAAACTGTGAATATCTTCTTCGCTGCTTTCATGCAGCGGACTTGGGTCATTGGCCAGCTGACCTGCCAGTTTGCCAAGGGCCCCTTGCAGGGCCTCAGCTTCGCTCTGGGTCAGTACACCCACTTCGGCCAAGGCGCCTGCCCAGGCCTGGGAGCCTTGGATATCCTCGGCCCAGAATCGCCAATCGATCGGCAAAGAGGCATTGAACCGCGCGAAGGCCTCGCTGGCCCCCTGCTCAAAACGACCTCCCCAGAGCGCTGCCATGTTATTTACCCTCTTTTTTCAGTGCTTTGATGCGAGAAGGCAGGCTGTACAGACGGATAAAGCCAGCCGCATCTTTCTGGTTGTAAACCTCATCGGCACCGAAGGTTGCAAAGGCTTCGGAGAACAGGCTGTTAGCAGACTCGCTGCCCAATACCGTTGCGCGGCCTTTGTAAAGCTCAACCTTCACTTTACCGGTCAGTTCTTTGTTAAGGCTCTCGACACCGGCAACAATGGATTCACGCAATGGGGTGAACCAACGTCCGTCATAAAGTAGCTGCGCAAACTGCAGGCCCAGGTACTTAAGGTGCTGGGAACAGACTTTATCCAGCACCAGGTGTGACAGTGCCTGGTGCGCGGCTAGCAGCACGGTACCCGCCGGGGTTTCATAGCAGCCACGAGATTTCATCCCTACCAGACGGTTTTCAACGATATCAACCCGGCCAACACCGTGGGCCGCCGCAATAGCGTTAAGGGTTTCAATCAGGTTAGCACCGGACAGTTTGTTGCCATTAAGGGCAACCGGTACACCGGCTTCAAAGTCCAGTTCAACCACTTCAGCGGCGTCCGGGGCTTCCTTGGGATCCACAGTCCAGGCCCAGCAGTTAACACCGGCAGTGGTCCAGGTGTCTTCCAGCTCACCGCCTTCGGTGGAGATATGCCACAGGTTGGCGTCACGGCTGTAAATTTTAGTCAGGCTGGCGCTACAAGGAATGTTGCGCTCAGACAGATAGTTAAGCAGCTCTTCACGGCTACGCATGGTCCATTCACGCCAAGGCGCAATCACTTGCAGATCAGGCGCCAGCGCCGCGAAACAAGACTCAAAGCGCACCTGGTCGTTACCTTTACCGGTACAACCGTGCGCCAGGGCATCGGCGCCAACTTTACGGGCAACGGCCACTTGGGCTTTAGCGATAACCGGGCGGGCAACAGAGGTACCCAGCATGTAGTCGTCTTCGTAGATGGACTCAGCCTTGAGCATCGGCCAGATATATTCGTTGGCCAGCTCTTCTTTCAAATCAACGATGTGGCATTCGCTTGCACCAGAAGCCAAGGCTTTAGCTTCAACGCCTTCTAACTCTTCTGCGCCCTGGCCTACATCGGCCACAAAGGCAACCACTTCGCAGTCATAGTTTTCTTTCAGCCACGGCACGATGGCCGAGGTGTCGAGACCGCCAGAATAGGCCAATACCACTTTGGATACAGACATGTGTACTAATCCTCTTTAAGAAGCTTCAAATAAACGGCTTTTTGAACGTGCAGGCGGTTCTCGGCCTGGCGCATCACAATCGACTGTGGGCCTTCGAGCACTTCAGTGGTCACTTCCTTGCCGCGATACGCAGGCAAGCAGTGCATAAAGGCCTTGGCACCGGATTTTTTCATCATTTCGCTGTTGACCTGGTAAGGCAGGAAGGTCTTTAAGACCGCTTCCGGATCCTTATCGTCTCCCATGGAAACCCAGGTATCGGTGTAAATAGCATCTACCCCTTCCAAAGCGGCAAGGTCGTCGGTCACCTTGAAGCCAGTGGCCTCAATAATATCCGCCGCCGGCTCACAGCCTTTGGGAGTGACAATCACCATTTCCACACCCAGCAGTTTTGACAATACCATCAGCGAGTGGGTGACATTATTACCGTCACCAACGTAGGCCAATTTGATACCGTCAAGCTTGCCGAAAACTTCGTAAAGGCTGAGCATATCCGCCAGCCCCTGGCAGGGGTGGAAACGGTCAGACAGCGCATTAATCACCGACACCGAGCCTTTATCGGCCAGCTCGTCAATGGTGGCTTGGCTAAAGGTTCGGGCAACAATGCAGTTCACCCAGCACGACAGGTTCTGGGCAAAATCCCCCACCGGTTCGCGTTTACCAATAGCGCCATGGCTCTGGTCAAGGTAGACCACCAAGGCGCCCAGCTGTTGGGCGCCCAATTCAAAGGTGACGCGGGTACGTAATGACGGCTTTTCAAAAATCATTGCCACCGACTTGCCAGCCAAAGCCTGGGCATAGTCAGCCGGCTTGGCCTTTACGGTTGCCGCTTTCTGCAAAAGCGCTTTGAGTTCGCTTTCGGTCCAGTCATAGTCAGTCAGTAAGTGTTTCATCTTTTCCTCAGGGTGCGATCAAGGTCCCGGTACTTGATTCGGCATTGTTAATGGACTGGGTATCGCGCCAAGACGCTAAGCGCACGGCGCGGCCCAGTTTTTTCGCAGCAAACAGCGCTGCGTCCACTTTTACCACCATGCCACCGGTGATCACGCCCTCATCTTTTAGGGCCTGGATTTCCGAGGCGGTTAACGAGGCGATCAGGCTGCCGTTAGCATCAAGCACACCTGATACATCACTCAATAAAACGAGTTCTGCGTCCAATAGCTCGGCCACTTTCGCCGCCGCTTCGTCCGCATTGATATTCAAAAGGTCCCCATCCTTACTGGCAGCGATGGAGCTCACTACCGGAATAAAGCCACCTTGCAGTAGCAACGACAATAAGATGTCTGAACCTTCGGCCAGCACCCCGACCGCGCCCCACTCTTCGCCAGCGGGCACCGCAACGGCAATACCATCCGCCAGGGAAAGGCCAACCGACTGGCCACCCAAAGCACGCATTTTTGCCGCCAGGGTTTTATTGATCTCACCGGCCAGGGTTCCCACCACCAGCGGCAGGCTTGCTTCGTCGGTGATACGTTTGCCGTTTAATTTACGCGGCACTATGCCCGCCTGCTTCAGCACTTGGTCGACACGGTCGCCACCGCCGTGCACCAGCACCACTGGCCGCTCTTTGATGGCAACAATGGCACTGAGTAACTGTTCCAGCACCTCGCCAGAATCCAGCGCCGCACCACCAATTTTAATAACCAGCGGGTTCATAGTGTCTCCCAACCATAGCCCGGCAGCGGCCGCAGCTTAAATCCGAAATGGGTATTTATGCACTCAACGGCTTGCGATGCAGCGCCTTTTAATAAATTGTCGATGGCGGAAGACAACACCACCAGGTTGCGCTCTTCATCCACCGCCCAGCCAATTTGCGCATAAGGGGTGTACGCAACGTTCTTGATGGCAGGGGCTTTTTTCTTCAGATCGCCGGTTAAATGCACCGAGGGGTGCTCGCCGTAACAGTCGTTGTAGAGGGCGTCTAACTTGGCCTGCGTGGTACCGGCTTTAACCGGCACGGTAATAGTGGCCAAAATGCCACGGTCAAAAGCGCCCAAATGCGGCGTAAACAACAAGTCGCACCCTAAATGCTGCGCTATTTCAGGTTGGTGGCGGTGGCCCAGAACACCATAGGCAAACAGGCTAACCTCGCAAAATTGCGTATGGGGTTTGTTTGACTTGCCGGCGCCGGAAACACCGCTAGTAGCATTGATGATAGGCAGGCCGTTAATAAGACCCGCCTTCATCAGCGGCTTTAACGCCAACAAACTTGCCGTTGGGTAGCAACCGGGGGCGGCTATCAGTTTGGCAGCCTTAATGGCGTCGTCATTCCAACCGACTAGGCCGTATGCTGCACTCGCCAGTAATGCTTGAGACGGGTGCTCGAAGCCATACCATTTAGGGTAAGCCGCCGCTGCCAGCCGAAAGCCGCCAGATAAGTCGACAATAAGCGCATCGCTATGTTCTTTTAATACCGGTACCAATTCGGCAGAGGCTTCATGGGGCGTGGCCAGCAAAATAACCTGAGCGTCTTTGGCGGCGCTGGCAATAGCGTCAGGGTCACCATCTTCAATCACACCGTTAATACCTAACGGCAGTGGTTCGCCCGCGTTTTTAGAACCGGCTGATGCAAAGACATGAGTCAGGGTGAGTTCGGGGTGGCTGGTCACTAATTTACACAGTTCTTGGCCTGTGTAACCGGCTCCGCCGATAATGAGGGTGTTTAACATGGCAACCGCTCTCAAGATAATGGATATCAAGTCTAGATGAGCAGTTGTGAAGCCTGATGCAACTCGCCTGCTCCCGGGCAGGCTTTAGAAAAGCACGTCCGGAGTTCAAAGGAAACAGTGGTTGTGTCGTCGCATCAAATGAAACATTTTTACCCTTGATGGGTGGATTTTAATTCATTGGTCGGTAGACTAACCAACCCGACATTTTAATGCAACACCATTGGGAATTTATTCATGCAGAAATTACCCGACTTGCCCCACATGTTTAATCGGCTTTTATCGTTGCCATCGGTTTCGGCAACCGATCCAGCCTTAGATACCGGCAATAAAGCCGTTATAGAACAACTGGCCCAATGGTGCGAAACACTTGGCTTTAAGGTGACTTTACAACCCTTAGGTCACAATAAGATGAACCTGTGGGCAGAGTTGGGTTCAGGCCCAGGGGGGCTGCTGTTGGCAGGCCATGCCGACACCGTGCCCTTCGATGAGGGCAGATGGAATAAAAATCCACTGGCCATGACCGAAAAAGACGGTAAATGGTACGGTTTGGGTGCCACCGATATGAAAGGCTTTTTTGCCCTGGTATTGTCAGCGCTCAGTGACATGGATTTAACTAACCTCAAGGCGCCGCTGCGTATTGCCGCCACCGCCGATGAAGAAACCTCCATGGACGGCGCCCGCAAGCTGGCTGAGGCCAATCCCTTTCAACCGGCCTTAACCTTGGTGGGTGAGCCCACCGAGCTCAAACCCATAGGCCGCCATAAAGGGCACATCAGTGCCGGTATTCGCATTACAGGTAAAAGTGGCCATTCGTCCGACCCCGGTGCTGGCCTCAACGCCATGGAACTGATGCACGGCGTACTGGGCGACCTTATTGTGCTTAAGCATGAACTGGCCGAACGTTACTGTGACCATCACTTTGCGGTGCCGCACCCTACCCTCAACCTCGGCCATATTCATGGCGGCGATAATGCCAACCGTATTTGTGGTTGCTGCGATCTGCATATTGATATGCGGCCGCTACCCGGCATGAGCATTCCCGAACTGGAAGGGTTGCTAAAGGACAAACTGGCCAACGTCGAAAAGGCACACCCTGGCGTGCTGCATTGGCAGCATCTGCATGACCCTTGCCCGTCTTTTGTCAGCCCTGACGGCCCCTGGAAAAGCGAAGTCAGCAACTTTTTAGGGCTACCGGTGGAATCGGCTAACTACGCCACCGAAGCCCCTTTCTTTGCCAGCCTCGGTAGTGAAGTGCTGGTGTTGGGGCCAGGCTCCATTCGTCAAGCACACCAACCTGATGAGTACATGGAAATGGCCCAGTTCAAACCGGCAATGGCGCTGGTGCAGAACATGGTCAAGCGGCTCTGTCTCACGTAACATCAAGGGCTATTTGCCATTTAACAGCGAGTTCACACCATGGAATGGGTAACCGACCCTAGTGCTTGGGCGGCTTTAGCAACCTTAACGTTGCTGGAGATCGTGCTCGGCATCGACAATATTATTTTTATTTCGGTGCTGGTAGGACGCTTGCCGGAGCAGCAGCGGCAGAAAGGCCGCTTAATGGGCTTGGGTTTAGCCATGGTAACCCGCATTTTGCTGTTGTTGTGCCTGTCCTGGGTGATGGGGTTAACCAACCCCTGGTTTCATATTGGCAGCCTGGCCATTACCGGTCGCGACAGCATTTTAATTCTCGGCGGCCTGTTTCTGATTTGGAAAAGCACCCATGAAATTCATAACAGTCTGGAAGGGGAAGACGAAAACCCTAGCGCTCCCCGGTCGGCGGCTTTTGTGGCAACCTTGGTGCAAATTGCCATTATCGATATCGTTTTTTCCCTCGATTCGGTGATCACCGCCGTTGGCTTGGCCAAGCATTTAGAAGTGATGATCATTGCCATTGTGCTGTCGGTCGCGGTGATGATGATTGCCGCCAAGGCCATTGGCGATTTTGTCGACCGCCACCCCACCATCAAAATGCTAGCCCTGTCATTTTTGATTTTGGTGGGCTTTACCTTGACCGTGGAAGGTTTTGGTATGGAGATCCCCAAAGGCTACGTTTACTTTGCCATGGCATTTTCATTGGCCGTGGAAACGCTCAATATCCGTGCCCGCAAGCATAAAAGCCAAGCGGTGCATTTAAGGAAAAAACCACCCGGTGAAAAGCGTTGAGCCTAGCGCTAATAGCGCCAGGGCGTGATGGCAAAGCGTTTGCCGACTGCCTTCACCAACTGCAGCCAGGGCTGGACATTCAAGTTTGGCCGCATCTTAGCTCCCCTGACACCGTCGAATTTGCGGTCTGCTGGCAGCCACCAGCAGATGCTTTTAAACCGCTAACCAAGCTAAAGGTGGTGCAAAGCCTTGGCGCGGGTGTCGATGGCTTAGCACCGTTATTGCCGCCAGGCGTGACCTTATGCCGTACCGTTAGCGAACATTTAAAGCGCGATATACGCGATTACGTATTACTGGCCATTCTCGCCAACCAGCGCCAATGGCAGACACTGGCTCAACAGCAACGGCACCAACAATGGCAGCAAACGCCTTATCGCCGCACTGGCACTGTGGGGGTGCTCGGTTTAGGCGAGCTTGGCCGTTTTGTAGCAGAGCAGCTTGCGCAATGGGGCTTTAGCGTCAAAGGCTGGAGCCGAACCCCGAAAGTGATAAGTGGTATAAGCTGTTTTGCCGGTATTAAGACTTTGGGTGACTTTGCTGGCGAACTTGATTACGTTGTCTGCCTGCTACCGTTGACAGAACAAACCCAAGGCTTGCTAAACCGCGATTTATTTCAAAAACTTAAAAAAGCAGCCTATCTTATTCATGCAGGTAGAGGTGCCCAGCTTATTGAAGCTGACCTACTCGAGGCCTTAGCTAACGGCCAACTCAGTGGTGCCTGCCTTGACGTATTTAATCAAGAACCCCTACCCCGCCAGCACCCGTTCTGGCGGCATCCACAAATAACGATAACGCCGCATACTGCCAGTATTACCAGCAGCCAGGATTTGGCCGCGGCGGTTTACCAGAATTATTTAGCTATGCACCACGGCAAGGCGCTTAACCACGTCGTCGACCAGACACAAGGTTATTAAAGGAGGACTCCATGGCGGACCAATACGGCGCGCTCAAGCGACAAGTTCATATGCTCGGCGACATGCTGGGCCAAACCATTGCCCATGACCAAGGTGAAGCCTGCTTAGACCGTATCGAAGCCATTCGCCAATTGGCCAAAGCGGCCCGTTTTGGCGACCGTGCCCGGCGCGATGAGTTACTGGAAACCTTGACCAGCTTGCCAGACGATGAACTGGTACCGGTAGCCCGAGCCTTTAACCAGTTTTTGAACCTGGCCAATATCGCCGAGCAGCATTACAGCGCCACCAATAATATGGACAGCGTCAGCCGCCGGCTTGACGAGCTGCTCAGCGGCCTTGATGACAGCCAAAAGGCGAAGCTGCCGCAGGTAATAAAAGATCTCGATATCGAGTTGGTGCTGACCGCCCATCCCACCGAGGTGACACGCCGTACCTTGATTGTGAAATATGACGAAATTTCTGAATGTCTGCGGGTATTGGAAAACCCCAACATCGGCACCAGTGAACAACAAAAATGGCAAGACCGCCTGCGCCAGCTTATTGCCCAGGCTTGGCATACCAATGAAATACGTGGCGGCCGCCCGACACCAGTGGATGAAGCCAAGTGGGGCTTTGCCACCGTTGAGAATGCGTTATGGCAAGCCGTGCCCGACTTTATCCGCCAATGCAATGCCAAGCTTGGGCAATACGAGGTGGAACTCCCTTGGGATAAAAGCCCGGTGCGCTTTGCGTCCTGGATGGGTGGCGATCGCGACGGTAACCCCAATGTCACCGCCAAAATCACCGAACGGGTATTACTGCTGGCCCGTTGGACGGCTGCCGACTTGTTCTTGCGGGACATCAGCCCCATTATCTCCGAACTGTCGATGCACCAGGCCAATGCCGAAGTGATGGCCATGGGCGAACACAGCAAAGAACCCTACCGGGTTGCCCTTCGCAAGGTGCGCACCCAGCTTCGTAATACCCTGGCCTACATTGAAGCCACCTTGAAAGGCGAGCAGGCCGACGACAGCAATATTCTTTGGCAAGACCAAGACTTCCTAGCACCTCTTTTGGCCGTACATAAGAGCCTTTATGAGTGCAAGATGGAGCAAATTGCCGACGGCCCGCTGCTGGACATGATCATCCGCGTACGCTGCTTTGGCTTGAACCTGATCCGCCTGGATATACGCCAGGATTCGGGCCGCCATGCCGAAGCCATTGACGAAATCACCCAATATGTTGGGCTGGGGTCTTACCTTGAATGGGACGAGCCAAAACGCCAGCAGTTTTTACTCAATGAACTCAATTCCAAACGGCCGCTTATTCCCCGCAACTGGCAACCAGGTGAAGACACCAAAGAAGTGCTCGACACCTTCGATGTGGTGGCCCGCCAACCCAAGGAAGCGCTTGGTATTTACATTATTTCAATGGCGTCACAACCGTCAGATGTATTAGCCGTGGCACTCTTTTTCAAAGAGGCTGGTATGCAATGGCCCATGCCCATAGCCCCACTTTTTGAAACCCTGGATGACCTCAATAATGCCGCTGATGTCATTAGCGCCCTGCTGGATGTGCCTTGGTATCGTGAGTACGCCAACAGTCATCAGGAAGTGATGATTGGTTATTCTGATTCGGCGAAAGACGCAGGGGTTATTGCTGCGGCCTGGGCCCAGTATCGCGCGCAGGAAGCGTTGGTGAATATTGGCAGCGAACGCGGTGTAACACTGCGGCTTTTCCACGGCCGCGGCGGTTCCATTGGCCGCGGCGGCGGCCCGGCGCAAGGGGCAATATTGTCACAACCGCCAGGGTCGGTAGACGGTGGCCTTAGGGTGACCGAACAAGGGGAGATGATCCGCTTTAAATTTGGCCAACCCGCCATCGCCGTCAATAGCCTGATGATTTACATCACGGCGGTCTTAGAGGCGCAGCTCGCCCCGCCGCCACAGCCACAGCAGAGCTGGCGCCAGGTGATGGATACCATGGCAGATGATGCTTGCACTGCATATCGCGCTGTCGTGCGTGGCCATAAAGATTTTGTGCCGTATTTTCGCGCTGCCACACCAGAGCAAGAACTGGCCAGCTTGCCATTGGGGAGCCGACCGTCCAAACGCCGCCCCGATGGCGGCGTCGAGTCGCTAAGGGCTATTCCGTGGATCTTCTCCTGGACCCAAAACCGGCTGATGCTGCCTGCCTGGCTGGGCGCAGGCCAAGCGCTTCGCAACATGCTGGAAGCGGGCCGCCAGCAAGAACTGGAAACCCTGTATCAGAGTTGGCCGTTTTTTAAAGCGCGGCTCGATATGCTGGAAATGGTGTACATGAAAACCGACTCGGAACTGTCGGCTTATTATGACCAACGCCTGGTACCACAGCAGCTTTGGCCATTGGGTAAACAGCTAAGAGCCTTGCTGCATGAAGGCATCCATACCTTGCTGACCCTGTCGAAAGAGGAATACCTGATGGACCAGGACCCTTGGCTACAAGAATCCATTAAGTTGCGTAACCCCTATACCGACCCGCTTAATATTTTGCAGGCCGAACTGCTGCGCCGGGCACGGGCCGCAGAACAAGCACCCGAGTCGGTGCGTCAGGCGTTGATGATCACCATGGCGGGGATAGCAGCAGGTATGCGCAATACCGGCTAATTTTCGGCTAACTAATGCAGCAGCATCTAACTTGGCAAAGCGATGCTGCTGCACTACTATCGCTAGAACAAGATAATTGTTCTTTATTAATTATCAACTTGTTACGCAACTGGAAAGGATTCCAATGAGTAAACCCGCCTCAGAGCAAAATCGGCAGAGCCCTGTCGCACCCGAGCAGCAATACTCCCCTTCGTTAGGCATAACCTTGCTTTTCGGCGCCTGCTTGTTTGGCAGCTTTGGCTTGGTGCTTTATTTATTAGTGTCCTGACGCGCCAACACCACGTCTGTCATGTCGTAAATCAGCACCGCCATATGACTCACCTCACCGGTTAAGCCGGTGATGGGGAATAAGGTCACGTTCTGATACATAAATTCAGCAGTACCGGTGATGGGCCGGTAGTTGTTGAATTTAAGCAAATAGGGGCGCTGTTCCCAGGTGACAAAGGCGCGGCTTTTTAAGGTAAAAACCATCGCTGCCTTACGGGCAAACCAATTAGGGTCAAGCTCGGGGAAAACGTCAAACAAGACTTTGCCCTTCACTTGGCTGGGCAGCATGCCGCTGTGGTTTTCTAAAAAGCCGTTCCAGCTTTGCACCTTGTACTCTTTGTCGAGCACCATCATGCCAACATCGACGTTTTGCAAAAGCTCCACCAACCAGTGGATCTCATTGAGTTCAGACAATGCACTCATGGTTTACTCCAACAGGTGGGCAATTTTGTAATTGAGGGTATGGATGGAGCTTTCTTCCAGCAACAGCAGCAAATCAAAGGTCAGGTTGTAATCTTCCAGGCCATAGCTTATCTCTACCGCCAAAATGCGCTGCCAGGAACGGGCGTGCTTTAATAGGTCGTCGAGATCCCGGTGCAAGCCAAGCACCACCGGATGCCCTTGGCAAAAACGAATATCAAGCTGTTCGGCAAGGCCTGACAGGCAAGCACTGACCAACACATTGGCGATATCCGTCAAAAGCTCAATCTCGGCAATGTTGGTCACTTCGCCGTCGAATTTTAACAGTTTGGCCATATCCCCCATGTCGGCATCGTCCAGCAGCAGCAAGGCTTCACCGGAGATCCCCGGGCCAATAAACCCCTGGCAAATTGCCGACACCCGGTCCGACATCGCAGACTGCAAGGCCATTTGCAGCTCGCTCAGTTCCAATAAATCCACTTTGGGGATCGGTAGCTTGACGAAAATACCCAGCATTTGTGCCAGCATGGCACCGGCCTGGCCCATGGCCACATTAACCACTTCCTGATAGCCATCACGAAACTCTGGCGAAAGTGTCAGTTCTGCCGGTTGCTCACTGGTGCTAGGAATGGTTGGGCTTGGGGCTGTGGCAGGCTCACTGGCTGAGGCCAAAGCGGCCTGATAAAGCCCGGTTGCCGCCAAAGCCGCCGCCAGCTTATCAGGCTCCATCGGCTTTTTAATAAAGGCCAGTGCACCCAGTGACATTACCCGGCGATGCGCTTCGTCTTGAATATCCCCCGAGACCACGATCACCGGCAATGTAATGTTGGCGCGCTGCAGCACTTCCAGCACTTGATAGCCGTCAACATCGGGCATATTCAAATCCAGAAACAACAGTGCGGGCTTTGCAGTTTTTATGACTTGCAGCCCTTCCCTGCCATCCTTTGCAAAATGAATGTCCAGGTCCCAATCCTTGGGTAGAGAACGCGCCATTTGTTTGCGGGCCATTCCCGAGTCATCACAGATGAGGATTTTGGTTGCCATAAGGCCTTCTTGGTAGGCGGTTATAGGGAAAAGCCTAGAAAGGAAGTGGCTGTTTAGCAAAGGAAGTATTACGCATTTGCTGGGAATTCGCCTGTTTCCGGCTAAAGGAAGGTGTTATTGCCTTTTTCGGCAGTTACTCTGCCAGTAGTACGCCTTTTATACAATTGATGGCTTTCTGGCCAGAGGTCTGAAGAGGGCAAGCCAATAGACCCTGCGTCACATCGTTCAACAGGTGTGGCTTCTTGCCAGCAACACGAAGCTCACACTGTGCGGCAAACACATTACCAAAGGCTTTCATCGAACCTTTCATATCGGATGCCAAGTCCAGAGCCTGCACCTGATTAGCCATTTGTTGCATACGCGCCAGAGACACCACAGGCTTTTCTTGCGAGCTGTAGAGCGTTTGTACCATTAAGTCCCAGTCCCGCGCTTTACGCGCATGGTCCCAATCTTTACTGCGAAAATTCCACTTCAAGCCGGCAAGCAGGCTGCCATTGGTGGACTCCGCTTCACACTGCGGATTGGTGCTGACCATCGTGGTTGTGACACAACCCGCCATCAATGATGCTGCAACAAAGAGGCAAGCCAATCTGGCAAATGACGGCATGTAAAGCGAGCTCTTATTAAGCAATATCATTACCTTATCCCAGAGCGAAAAGGGCAGCAACCGGCGTTCAAGCAGCCACTAAAAAGGTCAGCGACTCAAAACTGTGGCGTTTAAAAGTGCGATGAAATTTTGGCGGCAGGCTCCCCACTTTCGCAATAAGTGACAAGATGTACCGCCAATAACCAACCCTATAACAGGGCCGCTGTTAACCTTTAAGCAGGTAGTCTAAAGCACCACAAACTGCCGCCACTTGCGCAGCATTACAGATTTCAGGCGTTGCCTTAGGGCTATCAGGGTACACCTCTGTGGTACAGCTGTATGGCGCGCCGGTGACGCTGGCACAAAGGCCAAGCTTTTTCAGCGGATACTCGATAACGCCAGGGGCTACCACCGGTGAACCAATGATGGTGCCGTCGGGGTCGGCAGGAGCAATGTGCGTCACCTTCGCCACGGCATCAATAATGGCCTTTTGAAAGGCCGGCTGTGGACTCTCGGTGTTATCCACCACATAAAAACCATCAGGAATGGTGCCGGGCTCAAAAGCTTTACCGTCCCGGGCCGCCAGGGCCGGGCGAAACTCCGATTCATCGCTGTCGGTGGTTTCGTGCAGGTCCATATGACAAAGAAAGCTCACGCCAAGGTCAGCCACTAATTTTTGCAGGGCAGCGGCTTCTTCGGCTTGGCTGTTGGCAACAAATGAGCGGTTAGGGTCCAAGGCGTTGGGGTTCCAGCGGTTAATAACCTCGTATCCCCAAGGACTGATGCAAGGGCAAATCAGCAAATTAACCTGCTTGGCATACTGTTTGGCTTTATCCCTGGCAAAGGCGATGGCTCCTTGCACGCCACTGGTTTCATAGCCATGCATACCACCAGTGACCAGTACGAATGGCTTATCGGCTTGCCAATTGCGGGATTTTAGTGCCAGTAAAGGGTAGCGCTCTGGGTCGTAACTCAAGGCGCCGTACTGCACCAGTTCAAAGTCACTTGCCAAAGCATGCACAGCGCTGACGACTTCGTCTTGATAGCTGCGTTGCCGTTGCCGCTCACTAAGCCACTGGGCTTTTTCTTGCTCACCCCAAGGCTGGCCAGGGGTACCAATATGGTAGGTCATAAACAGTCCCAAACAGACTCGAAACAAAGCCACAGCCTATCAGAATTAAGGCGTTAACGGGTGGCGGCCTGCTCCGAGGCTGTTAATACCCGCCAGCCTTGTGCGGTTTTAATGAAAGCCTGGCGCGAAATGCCATAAGACCAGTTCCGGCTATTCACCAACGCCTTGGCATGGGCGATAGCAGCGGTGTCTTTTGAGCCGGTTACCAGCACCACATTTCTGGCCGGCACAAACACCACAATATCGCCCTTCACATCGAAGTTTTTATGATCCCAAAGCGCGCCATAGAGCAGTAACGACGACTCAAAATTACCGTCGGCGGTTAATACCAACAGATCCTTTTCACCAAGCGGCTTAACCCGAATGTCGGGCATCCGTGTCAGCAAGTTTGCAAAAGCGCGCTGCTTCACATCCGGGCTTTGTTGCCTCAGCGCCGCCATATCTTTATGGCTAGCCAACCTAATAGAATCTGGCGAATCAAAGGCATAGAGCAAATACAGTTCCTCGTTTACTTTCTCAACGTAGAGCTGGTTTGGTGCCGTTATACCGTTTTTGCTTTCAAGCTGCTGGATGTTAGCTACGTAGGTTTTATCCCTTAAAAGCGGGATAACCGCCGTTAATAAAGCCGTATCTTGATGGGCAAAGCTGCGCTGAAGGGCATTATCAAAATCCGCTACCAATAGCGTTAGCTTGTCGGGGGATTGCTGGTATTGAGCATAGAGATTCTGAAGATTGATTTGCTGAGTATGACTTCCTTGTCCTAGTTCTAGCGTCAGGTCTGATGGCGCTGAAACCTGCTTATTGGGGTGGTGCTGCGTAAGGTAATGAACGGAGTACTGGGTGAAAGCTGACGCGGACATCACAGCGCTGTTAGCCGCCACTGAAAAAGACCATGCCACTAACCCAAGCCGCACTCCTTTGCTTTGATAATGCGCCATAAATAGCCTCTTGTTTGGCTGTTGCTTACAAGCGTAGCTCAGTACAAGTGGCCGTTATGCTAAGTGATAAAAAAGCCACCCGAAGGTGGCTTTTGTCAGGCCAAATCTGCCTGCACGCTCACCGTTGCACCGGGTTTGGCGGGTACCTCAAAGCGGTCTTGATTGGGGCCGCTGGCAGCCACAACGTTGCCGGCAATGCGCACTTTCGACCAGCGTTTACCTTTAGGCAGTCGCAGTGTCAGTAGCGTTGCCTTTGGCGAGCCGCTGGGCAAGGTCACTTGGCCGAGAAGCTGGCCTTTTTCTTTATCAAAGCGCAGAGAAAAGGCGGTTTTCCCCCAAGCAGTTGGCATCTCCTTGCAGCTAACTTCATCGCCACTGAGTAACCAGGCATGGGGCAGAGCACGCCCCAAATATAAGTGCTCATCTTGGTCAAAAACCAAGGTCCAGCGCAGCAGCAGTGGAATGGTTAATTGGGCCGGCATACAAAATAGCGGCATACCGCCACTGATGTCGGTCACCTCACCGGCCGTCCAACTGCCTGGCGTGTGGGCGTGGTGGCGATGGGCATACATAAAGAGCAGGTATTCATCGATGCGGTCAAGACGTAACAGCTGCTGGGCATAACCGTAGGAAATAAAGCCCAGTAAATTACGTTCACGGGGATTGGGCGCCGTGATATTGGCAACCACCCCCATGCTGGTTGCGCCATAGGCGCGCATACAGTCAATCACCAGATTCGCCAGTTTATTCGGCAATACATCGGCGTGCAGTAATTCCGCATAGGCGCGGTGTGGCCAGCCTTGTTCGCTGGGGTCGTTTTTAGCCAGCGCTTGGCGGAAGGTGAGTTTTACCCCCGGCAGTGGCCCGATGTAAGGCGGCTGCATGTCATAGCGAATGTTGGCTTTTAGGGTTTGCTCAAGCTGATTTTGCAGTTGCTCGGCCCGTGCTAGCCAATGCTTGGTTTGCGCCTTGCCCTGGTGGCTTATCTTCGGCCAAATGGCACTGATATCTTTAAAGCCACGCACCGTCATGGCGCTATTGGCATAGTAAGGTTTCCACCAGATAGACGGATCTTCAAACAGGCAAGCATCTGACTCGTTCCAGCCATGAATAAGGCCGTAGCCTCTATCAGACTGTGCCAGGGCCAAGCTTTTATCGTGCAGTTCAATCAAGATATTAACGGTGGCGACGATTTTATGCTGGTGCTTAACCAGCAGCGCTTTGTCACCGGTATAGGCAAAATAACGCGCCAGTAGCGACAAGGTTAAACCGAACTGCGCCGTTTCCGGGCCGCGCATGTTGATCATGCCATCGTCATAAACAAAGTCGGTGAAGTAACCGTCTAGCACGGTTTTAGCTTGCTCAAAGCGCCCCCATTCTAAGTTGGCATACAAGGAGCTGGTAAAGGTGTCTTGAAAGCCATCGTATTCGGGGCCGTAATAATCGCGATCAACGGCGCCATATTTGGGGTAACTGCCATCGGGGCGCACCACCAATTCGCGGGCAAAGGCAAAACGCGCCATGTCGCCCAGCTTTGGTCTGGTAGCTGCGTTTTGGCCATATCACTCAACAGCGTTTGCCAATATCCACAAAAGTGCAGCAGCGCTTGGTAAAACTGCTCGGCTTTGGGCGGCTCCCTTCTGGGCGGATACGCCGGGTAACTGTGGCCGTAGTGTACTTCCAGCACCTTACCGTTTTTCATAAGGGCTGAGCGATGCCAGGTTTGCGCCATAAAGCGGTCATTGGCATCGACATCGGCGAACACGATTAAGTCGTAGTAGCGGCCATCACCCAGGGGGATCACCTTATGCACCGCTGGCATCCAACCCCCAATCAGCCCTTCAAATCGTTTAGCCGCTAAGGTGTCGTCACCGGCACCTTTTAATACCTGGCGCGGATGATACGTACGGGTGCGGCCATTGGGGTACACCATCATGGTGTCATCGCATTGGCGGGTGCCAACGAAACTGATCCATGGCAGACGGCCGCCGTAATCTTCAGCATTAAGCTTTGAAGCAACTGGCGGAGCCGCCGTTTTCACTTGCTGCTCGTCTGGCTCGCCTTTGGCTAGTAGCTGGTCAGCCAGAAGGTCGGCATCGCTCATGGCCACTTTTGCCAGCGGCATGCCCAGATACGGTTGGGTATCACTGGCAAAGGTGGCTTCTACCCGCTTAGCCAATACCACCGCCTCTTTGCCATGGCTAAAGACCAAAGCGCCATCTTGGGCATTGAGGTTTTCATAAACCGCCCACTTTTTGCCTTTATCATCAAAGTCGCAAAGCTTGCTGTAGCCGCTAAGGTCGAGGCTGGAAAGGGGTTGCAGCTTCGGCTGGCCCAGTACTTGACCGGCCAACTCGCCGGCATTGGCATCCGTTACCGCTAGCGCGGCTGTTGCCGCCGCCATGGATTGTAGAAAGTATCGTCTGTCCATCTCGCCCTCTTAATACCGGTAAGACTGATAGAGGGCCACCCCTCAACAAAGCGTATAACGTATAATATATTCACAATAAATACAGGACCGAGAGCATGACCTAGCCCACATTTCGCACCACGAACCCCAGAAAAAACCGTTTGCTTAGAAAAAGCCTCGCTAGAACACCTGCATTTTGTAACAGGGTCAGAAATGGCAGTTAATGGTCACTTTCTCGCCAGCCCAAGCATTGAAAAGCAGCCCAAAAACTTTAATGAAAAAAGTCACTTCCGTTAAATAACAGACTAAGCATTGTTACAAGCCACTCTCTATAACTGCCTTAGCTGTCTGGTAACTGGCCGTATAAATACTAAAGCGTGACACGTCATATTTTTTGCTCATTTGACAAAAGGACACGCAATGAAGACATGCATTCATTGGGCACTGCTGGCGATGGCCGTAGCCAGCACCCAAGCCCAGGCTGATGATGTAACAGCCATTGCCGCCGGCAAAGGTAGCTATGCCTCAGCGCCATTATCCAGCGAAGGCGTTGATGACTTCGTCAACAACCAAACTATTTATGTCGCCCCGGGTGAAACACGCCCCATTCCAACCAACGACTGGTGGACCGATTTGGTCGTCAGCCAATATGGTGGCGAACTTTGGGCTTACCCTCTGGTGCTGAATCCAGAAAGCGACGGCATGGACGTCCAGTTTCCCATTGCATTTAACAGCACCGGTACCGACGCCGAACGCGGCCCAGCCATAACCGTTGGTGGCACCAACTTTGCTCCCACCGAGGCCTACGCCAAAGACTGGGACGACTGGATGGTGACCGCCGCCATGCCTGACGGCGATAAGGAAATGGATGTCAAAATGGCCCATGGCATCCCTTTCGCGTGGTTTACCACCACCGGTTTCACCCCGGCCTTTACCTTTGCCAGTAACGCCGAATATGTCGATGCCGACGGTGATCCTGCGAACTTTCCAGTTACCGGTGGCGCCTTTGCTGTGGAAATGGATGGCCGTTATTTTGGTATTCATTTAGGCAATGACGTGACCGCCCAGATAACCGGCCGCCAGTGGGTTGAAATTGACTTAGGCACAAGCCAGCCCATCAGTGAAGTAAAACTAAACTGGGAAACCGCCTACGCCAGCGGCTACGCCATACAGGTTTCAGACGACGACCAAAACTGGAGCACTGTTTACAGCACCAGCGCTGGCGATGGCGCAGAAGACGACATCCCGAACTTGGACGCCCAAGGCCGCTACATTCGTATTGAAATGCTGGCCAAAGGCAGCATTTATGCCTATTCGCTCTGGGAATTCCAAGTGTATAACGGCACTAGCCTTATTTCCCAAGACCAGCCCGCTACCGCCAGTAGCACCCAGTCGCCTTGGGCGGTGGCTTCGGTCAACGATGGCAATACCGGCACCCGCTGGGCGTCAGACCCTGATATCACCGAGCAACTGACCCTCAGCACCAACAGCAGTGGTGACAGTCATTTTGTGATTTCGGCGCTACCCACACTGAGCGATCTGACAACCTACGATCAGTACGCCCACAACGTGCCGCAAACAACCCGCATCAGTTACAGCTACGACCCCACCACCGCTAAGGTTGTCAGCCATTTTGACGTGACCGCCGTCAACAGTGAAGACGGCTCCAGCGGCGCCACCATTCAAGGTTTTTTACCGCATCAGTACAAAAATACCGACAGCGACGTTAGCTACACCGGTGAAAGCTATGTTACGCCGCGCGGTGCGCTTAAAACGGCCATCGGCAACGACTTTAGCTTTAGCTACCTGATGCCGGGGCTGTTGCCAAACTTCACCCCGCCTTACGCCGGTGCTGATGCCAACCCCTACGATTCAACCGAGATGTACAACCTCATTACCCAGTTTGCCAAGCAGGCCAGCGATGGTAGCGACACCTACTGGGGCGGCAAGGATCTGGTGAATCTGGCTAAATACACCTTGATGGCCAAGCAGCTTAACCACCAGGCCTACAGCGCTCTGGCCGCTAAGACCAAAGCCGCCTTGGTAGACTGGCTGACCTACACCCCCGGCGAAACCGAGCGCTATTTCGCCCGCTATGCACGCTGGGGCGCCATGGTCGGTTTTAATTCCTCTTACGGCTCCGAAGAGTTTACCGATAACCACTTTCACTACGGTTACCTCATCACCGCCGCCGCCATTTATGGCCTAACCGACCCGCAGTTTCTTAAAGACTACGGGCCGATGCTGACCCTGGTGGCCAAGCAATATGCCAACTGGGATAGAACCGATACTCAGTTCCCGTATTTCCGCACCTTTGATCCCTGGATAGGCCACTCCTATGCAGGCGGTTTGTCTTCGGCAACCGGTAATAACCAGGAATCGTCTTCCGAGGCGATGCAGTCCTGGGTTGGCTTGTTCTTGTTAGGCTCAGCGATGGGCGACGATGCCATGCGTGATGCCGGTGCCTACGGCTGGGTTAACGAGTCAGCCGCAACCTTGGAATACTGGTTTGATTGGGACCACCAAAACCTGCCTGCCAGTTATCAGCACAGCATGGTGGGTATTTTGTGGGCAGGTGGTTATAGCTATGGCACCTACTTTGGCGCCTCACCGGTTTATATTCACGGCATTCAATACCTGCCCATTAACCCCGGCTTTCGCTACCTAGCAAGAAATCCCACCTGGGCGGCAAGCGAATACAATGCGCTATTAACCGAAGCGAACGAGGTGGATGGTTTCAGCAGCGAAGCCGACTTCGGTAGTGACTGGGCACAAGTGGCACTGGGCTTTGAGCTGTTGTTCAACCCAAGTGATGTAACGGCCAAACTGGCCGACTATATCGCCCTTGATAACGGTATTCTCAGCGATGTGGTATCGGGTATTACCTATTACTATGCCCACGCCATGCAAAACCTTGGCGACTTTAGCCGCGACCGCTTTGTTGACCTGCCAATGAGCAGTGTCTTCGATAAAAACGGGGTTTATACCTACACCGCCTATAACCCCACCGACGCCGCCGTTACCGCCCACGTTTACGAGCCCGGCTCCAGCGCCGTACTGGCAAGTTTTACGGTGCCTGCCAATGGCTATGCCACATATCCGGCGCAGCCAACCGCAGGCGTGCCGCCGGCCGATGGTTATCAGTTAACCATTGCCTCAGCCAGCGCCTCTAGCGGCGATGCCAGCCTTGCCATCGATGGTAATGCCGGTTCTCGTTGGGAAAGCGACTTTAGCGACCCGCAGTACCTAGAGCTGGATTTAGGCGTGGCCTGCGACATCAACAAAATGGTGATCAGCTGGGAAGTAGCCAACGGTAAGCACTATGTGCTGCAAGGCTCAAACGACAACAGTACCTGGACCGCTATCAAGACAGTGGATGACGATACCGAAGGTAATCGTACCGATTCACTCGATGACTTATCTGGCAGCTATCGCTACCTGCGTATCTACGGTACCGAGCGTAACACCCAGTACGGTTATTCGATTTATGAGGTTTCGGTTTACGGCAAATTGTCCGACTAACCAAAGCGCCATCAAAAAAGGCCGCTCAATGCGGCCTTTTTTATCAATGGTTAGTCGCAGTAACCTTGCCCTGCCCCAAGGTGCGGTCAAAGAAACTGGTGATGGTTTTGTACCAGTGAATACGGGTTTCTCTGCCATATAAAGAATGTTTGGCACCCGGGTAGGCCATAAATTCAAACAGCTTACCTTGCTGTTGTAACTGGCCAATAAGCTTGGTGGTATTGGTAAACAGTACGTTGTCGTCGGCCATGCCGTGGTAAATCAACAAGTCACCTTTTAGACCGTCGCTATAGGGAAATACCGATGACAAGCGGTAACCTTCGGGGTTGGCTTGTGGGGTATTGAGGTAGCGCTCAGTGTAGTGGGTGTCGTAAAAGTACCAGTCGGTCACCGGCGCACCGGCCACACCGGCGCTAAAGGTTTCCCCGGCTTTGAACATCGCCATCAATGTCATAAAGCCGCCATAGCTATGGCCATGGATCCCAACACGGCTGCTGTCTACCCAGCTTTGCGCTTTTAACCAGTCGGCGCCGGCCACCTGGTCGTGAATTTCAGCAACGGCAGTATGCTGATAAATCGCATCTTCAAAGGCCTTGCCACGATTATCACTGCCGCGGTTATCTAATTGGAACACCACATAGCCGCGCTGCACCATGTATTGGGTCCAAAGGTTAGCCTCGCTCCAGGCATTGGTAACCAACTGCGCATGGGGGCCCCCATAAACGCGCACTATGGCAGGGTAGCCACCTACCGGCATCGGCGTACTGGGCTTAAAGACGCGGTAAATAAGTTGCTGGCCGTCTTCAGCAGTTAGTTCGCCATACTCAGGTGCTAGCCAGTGGTGAAGATAAGGCGTAAAGGGATGATGCTCGTCCAGACGGTTTTCCACCAAATAAGCCAGATGCTGGCCATCACTTTGATGCAGTGACACCTGTGGCGGCTGACTTAGGTGACTGAATAAGTCTAAGTAATGATTTGCGTCCCGGCTGAAGGTCACTTCGTGCCAGCCCGCTTGTTGGGATACCTGCTGCGGCGCGCTGGCAGTGCTACCGTCCAGCCGGGTACGATAAAGCTGGCGCTCTTTAGGATCGGTTACCCAAGCGGTGAAATAGACCCAGCCATTGGCTTCATCCACCTTGGCTAAATCACCCAACTGCCACTGCCCCTTAGTGAGCGCTAACCATTCACCTTGGTTGACTCGGTAAAGATGTTTAAAGCCGGTGCGCTCAGAGGCCCAAATAAAGCTGTTATCAGCGGCTAAAAAGCGCAAGTCTTCATTGAGGTTAACCCAGGTATCAGCTTCTTCTTTTACCCATACCTCGGTGCTGCCTTGTTGGAGGTTAACAGCGCGCAATTCCAACAGCCGTTGGTTACGGTTCTGCCATTGGTAGGTTAAAAGGTTACTGTCCTGGCTCCAATCGACTCTGGCGATATAAATGTCTTTATCGGCGCCGTTATCCACCCAGGTAATTTGCCCATCGGCAACCGTGGCCACGGCGAGCTTAATATCCACATTAGAGTCGCCAGCGGCGGGGTAGCGCTGCTTAATAAACTCAACCCGGTCGGCATAAATTTCGTTACGCACCACTTCTGGTACCGGGCTTTCATCTATCTGCAAAAAGGCAATTTTCTGGCTGTCTGGTGACCACCAATAACCGCTCAGACGATACATTTCTTCCTGGGCAACAAATTCCGCCATGCCGTTTTTAATGGCACCGCCGCCGTCAGTGGTTAACGGCTTTTCGGTGCCTGTGGCGATATCCAACACAACGATATTCTGGTCGCGAATAAAAGCCACTTGTGTATCGTCTGGGCTAAATTTCGGGTCGGTTTCAAAGGCATCGGAATGGGTGAGCTGCCGAACCTTTTGTTCAGCTAACGGGTAGTAATACAAGGAGCCCGCCAAGGGGAACAGCAAGGCTTTACCATCATGGGACCAATGGTATTCAACGATGCCCGATGCAAATAATCGCTGGCGCTCGCGCCTTGCCTTTTCTTCGTCGGAAAGTTGCTCGTCCCCTTGGTGCAACGCATCGGCGTTAACTAAACAGCTCAACTGACCACTGGCGATGTCATAGGCCCACAAGTCTAAACGGTTAGCATCGCTTTCTCGGCCCTGTAGGAAAGTGACCTGAGTGCCGTCAGGAGAAAAAGCCGGGGCAAGTAACTTAGCGCCACTTAAGCCAGGATCGGAAAAAATACGCTCAATTGAAAGGTGGTCAGCTTGGGCCGACGAAGAAGGCAGAATATCTTTCATTATGGTTCCACTCAGTAAAGGATGGATCTACTGCAAAAAGGCTTTACAAGTAGTGTCGAACCAACGCCATCAACAGATGGCAGGGGTTATTTAAATTATTGATTGCCGCGATAAGAGCGCTCCTTCGCCCGTTAGCCTGGTAACAGCTGTTAGCCCAACCAAGCGCTAGCAAATAGTATACGATCTTCCCATGATGCCGCCTATGCCAGCGAAGGGCAACGCTAGCAAATAGGATGATTAAGACTGTGTTGTTGCAAGATAGGAAAGCACCGACAACAAACTGATCATCTCTCTCATGGTGCCCGCTTCAAAAGCGATAGTGATTGCATCAAGGCGTTCAACAGCCGGCACTAAAGAGAAGAGATCAGCTAAGACCGGCTTGGCGACCATCAGTTCCAAACGGTAAGGGGCCGTAACAGTCGGCTGCAGTTGCTGGTGGTGCCTTTCAAGCACTGATTTTGCTGCCAGCCGGATCTGTGCTTGTGCACCTTCCGGACTCAGCGATTGTGCGGTGGTTTGGCTAATGGCACGTTTAACACACACATACTCGGTGGCTGGGTAACGCTGCTGTACCCAGCGTTCTAATTCATTATCACCGGTCACCAGCCACAACGGCACTTGATATTCGGCAGCAGCGGCGCAGTGAATATCAGTCTCGCTCATCAGCTCACCATTAATAGTGACCTTATAAAAAGCGCGGCCATTAATCGTATGCGCCAGCACACCCTTCTGGCTTGCCGCCGCATGGTAACCAACAAAGATAAGCCCATCAAAAGCCTGCTGCTCAAGGCCCTCAACCATCGATAAGGTTCTGGGCTTGCCTTGCACAAGATAAGCGCGAGGGTCTATTTCGGCAGGGCGAAGATTAGTCATCAACGCGTGACTATCTGCCACCACCACTTCGCTGGCACCACCATCAAAAGCGCCGGCAATAGCCGCATTAACTTCCTGCTCCATCAAGGCTCTAGCAAGCTGATACTCTGCCGTTCCCGGGCTGCACTGCTCGGGCCGCATAACGCCAGCAATACCTTCAATATCAGCAGAAATAAAGACCTTCATCATCGCGACTCCAAACACACCAGAGCTTTACCATAACGAGCTGATGGAAAAAGAAAAAGTGAACACCAAGGCTTTTGAGAAATTACAGGAAGGATGACAACGAAAAACGCCCAAAACAAAAATGCCCAGTCGTAAGACTGGGCATTGGTGCTTATTGGATGCCTGGTAGTTACGAACCTGACCAGTGCCACCGGCACTGCCTACAGGACTATTGATGCAGCATTACAGCCGACAAGCGCGTCGGGAACCAGCGCTTGGACGTGCGCAGCACGGTCCCGGAGGGACGAGGCACAGGGACGTGCATCGCCATACCACACCGCTTGCGGCGGTGGGTGAGCCTTGAAGTGAAAGCGGCGCTTTCACGCAGGCGAACGCGAGCACACAGGATGTGCGAGCCGGGTGACTCGCCAGGGAGGGTTTGCAATGTGGGGCTAAAACGAAAAAACCCCAGCCAACGGCTGGGGTTCTTCGTGTATTAGGTGCCTGGCAGTGACCTACTCTCACATGGCGAATGCCACACTACCATCGGCGCAACTGCGTTTCACTTCTGAGTTCGGAATGGAGTCAGGTGGTTCCACAGCGCTATTGCCGCCAGGCGAATTCATTTAAGTCCGCTCAATGAGCCAACTTATCAATTCGGATTAAAGCTGATGTAACACTTTTAAGAGGTCTCACCCTTACTTGGCGTCCACCAAAACCCTTTGGGTGTTGTATGGTTAAGCCGCACGGGCAATTAGTACTGGTTAGCTCAACGTATCACTACGCTTACACACCCAGCCTATCAACGTCCTGGTCTTGAACGACCCTTTAGGAGACTCGAAGTCTCAGGGATGACTCATCTCGAGGCTTGCTTCCCGCTTAGATGCTTTCAGCGGTTATCAATTCCGAACTTAGCTACCGGGCAGTGCCACTGGCGTGACAACCCGAACACCAGAGGTTCGTTCACTCCGGTCCTCTCGTACTAGGAGCAACCCTCTCAATCATCCAACGCCCACGGCAGATAGGGACCGAACTGTCTCACGACGTTCTGAACCCAGCTCGCGTACCACTTTAAATGGCGAACAGCCATACCCTTGGGACCGACTTCAGCCCAGGATGTGATGAGCCGACATCGAGGTGCCAAACACCGCCGTCGATATGAACTCTTGGGCGGTATCAGCCTGTTATCCCGGAGTACCTTTTATCCGTTGAGCGATGGCCCTTCCATTCAGAACCACCGGATCACTATGACCTACTTTCGTACCTGCTCGACGTGTCTGTCTCGCAGTTAAGCTGGCTTATGCCATTGCACTAACCTCCTGATGTCCGACCAGGATTAGCCAACCTTCGTGCTCCTCCGTTACGCTTTAGGAGGAGACCGCCCCAGTCAAACTACCCACCAGACACTGTCCTTAATCCCGATAAGGGACCGAAGTTAGAACATCAAACATACAAGGGTGGTATTTCAAGGTTGGCTCCACACATACTGGCGTACGTGTTTCATAGCCTCCCACCTATCCTACACATGTAGGCTCAATGTTCAGTGTCAAGCTGTAGTAAAGGTTCACGGGGTCTTTCCGTCTAGCCGCGGGTACACTGCATCTTCACAGCGAGTTCAATTTCACTGAGTCTCGGATGGAGACAGCATGGCCATGGTTACACCATTCGTGCAGGTCGGAACTTACCCGACAAGGAATTTCGCTACCTTAGGACCGTTATAGTTACGGCCGCCGTTTACCGGGGCTTCGATCAAGAGCTTCACCTTACGGCTAACCCCATCAATTAACCTTCCGGCACCGGGCAGGTGTCACACCGTATACGTCCTCTTTCGAGTTTGCACAGTGCTGTGTTTTTGATAAACAGTCCCAGCCATCTGGTCACTGCGACTCTCAACTGCTTACGGAGCAAGTCCTTCACAATCAAGAGCGTACCTTCTCCCGAAG